>JBKHKH010000088.1:0-8328 GCA_046537735.1 Archaeoglobaceae archaeon
CCCACTTTCGTGCACAAATCCCGCCCCTATCTGCTGGCTCAAGAGCCGATAGCAAGAATTCTTTACGCTACAGATTTCGGTCCCACTGCTGAGAAGGCTCTGCAGTATGTCAGATACCTGGGGGAGTTTGTAGAGGAAATCTACCTCCTCCACGTAGGCAAGAGAGCCCCTGATCCTTTTGAGGAAAAAATAAGGCAGCAGGAAGTAAACTCCAAACTTGAAGACCTGGAAAAAGATCTAGAGGAGCTTAATAAACCTATAGAGTCCATTTCAGCTACAGGATCACCGCACAAAGTTATTCAACACTATTCCAAGAGAAAAAATGTAGATCTAATAGTTATAGGTCGATTAAGCCGACCTGGACCACAGCATCTCATGGGATCCACTTCCGAGAGAGTTACCGGGTCTGCCCAATCTTCCATTTTGCTTATACCTTAACTTAACATTAATATAGGTGAGCTTAAAATAAATTGAGAGATGCTCATGCTAATGTACTTTCGAAGACTTTATCGCCATCTACGTAATTCCGTTTCCACAATTTCCCGCTATCTTTACCGGCACATATACAGGTACCTCAACCGTCACCTATTCCACTTATTGGGTAAAGACACTGTTTTCAGAATATCTCTGGTTATCGTTCTGAGCTTTGTGCTCATAGGGGTCTACAGCCCCCAACTATTGAGCGGAATGTCCAGTCTCCTCCATCAAACGATCATTAACCTTTTCGGCTGGTTCTACCTGCTGGCTGGCCTTATATTCCTTATATTCTGTCTAGCACTGGCTTTCAGCCGCTATGGTGATATCAAACTGGGTAAAGATTATGAAAGACCTCAGTACACCTATTTCGGCTGGTTCAGCATGCTTTTCGCTGCAGGGATGGGTATAGGTCTGGTCTTCTGGGGAGTGGCTGAGCCGGTTAGCCATTACATCAACCCCCCTTCTCAGATAACCCCTACCAGCGGCGAGTCCGCTTCTTTCGCCATGCGCTACAGCTTCTTCCACTGGGGTCTGCATCCCTGGGCCATCTATATTATTATGAGCCTGTCCATAGCCTACTTTTCCTTCAGAAGGGGTATGTCCCCCCTGATCAGCTCCTGCTTTTATCCTATACTGGGAGAGAAGATATATCGGGCTCCAGGTCATTTAATCGATATTCTGGCGGTTTTCGCCACCATCTTCGGTGTGGTCACCTCTCTGGGTCTGGGAGCACTGCAGATCAACAGCGGGCTGGCTCACGTCTATGGACTGCCCAGCACCACCAATACCACTCTGATTATTATTGCCGTGGTGACCGCCATGTACATGTATTCCAGTATTCAAGGACTGGACAAGGGCATTCAGGTTCTCTCCAAATCCAATATGTTCCTGGCCGGGGCTCTGCTCATCTTTCTGTTCGTTATAGGGCCTACCCCCTTCATCCTCAACGTATTCACCTCTACTCTGGGAGAATACGCCAACCAGATTGTGGAAATGAGCCTGCAGACCAATCCCTTCCAGGGATACGACTGGATCCAGACATGGACACTGTTCTACTGGGCATGGTGGATTTCGTGGTCCCCATTCGTGGGGCTGTTTGTGGCCAGAATATCCCGGGGAAGGACCATTAGAGAGTTCATCTTAGGGGCTCTATTCGTTCCAGCGATCATTACCTTTTTCTGGTTCAGTGTGTTCGGGGGAGCTGCCCTCTACCTGGAGCAGTTTGGAGGGGGAGAAATTGGTCAGGCAGTGTCCACTGACGTCTCCACTGCACTGTTTGTCGTCTTCGATAACTTTCCTCTCGCTCCAGTCCTATCTACATTAGCGGTCATTTCCCTGGTAGTATTCTTTGTTACTTCTGCCGACTCAGCCACCTACGTGCTGGGGATGATGACTTCAAAAGGTGTGTTCACACCTCCAATATACAAAAAAATCATCTGGGGGCTAACCCAATCTACAGTAGCCGCTATTCTGCTTGTAGCCGGAGGACTAGAAACCCTCCAGCAAATGGCCATTACAGCTGCCCTACCCTTTACATTGGTAATGCTCTTGATGTGCTACACACTATTGTATGGATTACGGCAGGAAAAATAATCCCATTTTTAAATTACCCCTCATAATGAGTAATTGTAAAACCTTTTTTATAGGTACCTCCTAGTTTCATGTGGTGATTGTCATTATATGATGGTAAACTCCCATCTAAAAAAACCGTTGAGAAAATCAAAAAAGCTGGGCTCAAGACCCACTGGGCTAAAGCTACTTGATAAGAGGATGGGAGGAGGTTTACCTGAGGACAGTCTGGTATGCATCTACGCTGATCCCATGAGCATGCCAGAAGCGTTTCTATACCAGCTGGCTTCAACCAGAAAAACGTATTATATCAACACCTTTCGCCCTGTTCAGACCATACAGCAAAACATATCCAGTATGGGCTTTTCCGTTGAAGAAGTGGAATTTATAGACATTTTCTCCCAATACGGTAAGATAAGATACGAGGAATTTTTAGTGGAAAGCAAATGGAAAAAGAAAGAAGTATTTACTTTTTTAGACCAGCAGCTTAAGGAACTGGAGAACGCAGAAGAGTATAATTTAGTAATAGATTCCATCTCATTCTTCATGAGACTTGATGTGGATACGGCCATAAAAGATTGGCTGCTGAACAGGCTCTACCTCCTGTCCAAAGAGAGCAGAAATCAGTTTTACATGTACCTGATGAAAGGTGTTCACCCCACAGAGATCGTTAACATGGTCATGGAGATCAGCGATGTCATCTTCAATATCCGCAGTGAAGAAGTGGGCGGCCGCATCAAAAGCGTTCTCTCCATTCCAAAGATCAGGAATAAGCCTCCCGTCAATGACACCTTCAAGTTCCAGGTTGATGAGGGAGTGCAGATAGATACATCCAAAGACATTGCCTGAAATACAGGCCAGATACGCAAGGAGTCAGCTGATTAAAAGAGCTAAAATAATTCCGCATCTTCGTGTACAACAATACCCTCTTCTGTAATTATGTATGGCTTTATTTTTCTTGAGTGCTTTACTCTACGCATTTTCACAATTTCCAGCCCCAAGGTGGGCTCTTCCAGTTCTGCTCTCCTCTTGATCTGCAAGCATATTGAACCGTCGCAGATGTATTCCAGTATCCCAAATTTTGAGTATGCTGAATTGTCCTTGTCTGCCTCAGTGGTGATTATGGCTGTTGTCCCCACAGATTTGAGAGTGTTCCTCAATTTTGCTAGCATTTTGTATCTATCTGCATCACCGAACAGGGTCTCCACAACGCTTATGGTGTCCACCAGAATTCTACTGGTATTGTTGTTCCTTATTACCTCGGGTATCTCACTCTCCAGCCTTTCCATGCTCCTCCTCATATCGGCAGCCTCCAATCTCACAACCTGCACCTGATCTCCGAAATCGGATAAATTCATCCCGAAATTAGAGGCATTCTCGATTATGCTCTCCTCATCTTCGTCAAAGCTCAGAATAATGCAGTCCTCCCCATTTTTCAGCCCTTCATAGATGAAATGGATCCCCAATGTCGTTTTTCCGGTCCCAAAAGTCCCTACAACAGCAACTATGTGTCCCTGCGGTATTCCTCCCCCCAGCAGGCTGTCCAGTCCCTCTACACCCGTAGAGAGCATCAGATCACCCTTACCGTGTTTGATATAGTAAAGCCCAATTCGGGGTCTATACTTACGTTATACTTGAGGATACCTTCTTGCTCCAGCAGAGGTAGTATTCCGGTAAATTTTCTGAAGTAGAGCCATCTCTCAATGGAGTCCTCCTGCATGGACCACTCGAATATCAGGACTCCGTCCCCCTGGTCCATCAGCTCCTCCTCTTTTTCTTTCTCCAGAGCATCAGAGGTTAATAAGGACAACATAAGAGTGTCATTGTTTACGCAGATCTTTTTTAACCCATTTATCAGGTCCACAAGGTCATTCCACTTTATTCTTTCTCCAGCTATCCTTGCCAGGTCCGTTATGGAATCCATCAAAATTATGCTCTTCTCTTCGCACTGTTCGATTGTTTCCGCCAGCGAAGTTAAAATATCTCTACCGCTTTTCAACTCATTCATGGTCAGCTTCCTATCGGAGATCCAGCGCAGAGGCACAATACTGCCCTTGAAATAATCTTCCGCAAGGGTTATGACATTCAGGTTATCTATCAGCCTCTTACTCTTCTCTTCAGGGAAAACCAGCTTTATCTCTCTCAAAACCTCTTCCTTCGTTTTGGCTATTGCTATATAATACAAATTGACTTCCTCATCCGAATCCGAATTGTTCATCAAGAACGTCAGGGCGAATTCTGTGGAGCCTGCGCCCACAACACCGTGGAGTATCACAAAACCCGGATAAAAACCCTCAATTTTATCATCCAGAAAGTCCAGTTTTGTAGGGAACTTCTTCATCCCCCATTCTTTGCTAACAGACTGGTCGCTCATAAATTACCTCTTTTCATTCATTTGTTCTTTATTAATGTCTGAATAGGGCTGGCATTCTCTCTCGATTTGCTTCATCTGCCTCTTACCCAGTGTCTCTGTGTCGAGAACCAGGTATATTGCACCTTCAGCCATTGAAACCCTGTCAGCAAGTATCTGGATGAGTTTAAGGACTCTTGAGAACTCTACATTGGATAAGAGATATTCCACACCCTCAAAAAGGATAACACCCTCCGGCGCACGTTTGAAGAACTCGCTGATCACTACCGAGAGGGTCACCACATCGGTGGGCTCGATACAGAACAACTCTTCTACCTTGTTGGTGGTGAGCCACACCGTCTCCACATTATGTCCCAGAGACTTCTGGAGCTGTTTGGGAGAAGTACGGGCCACAGCAAGAGCAGGAACACCTGCCTCTATCTTCTGGGCAAACAAGTCTCTGGCCTTATCCGTATCTTCAACTGGAAGGAGGAAGATGCTTCCACTATCCTCTAAACCCTCTTCACTCTCTTTTCGAGACTCCGGGTCAACTGTTCTCTTGGATTGCTCCACTCTCTCCATCAGTTTGTTCACTTTTTTGTGCAGCTGCTCGTTTTCCTGCTCTAATTCTCTCGACTGCTTCTTCAGAACTTCTTCAGCCCTTTTTTGTTCTGTAATATCATAATAGTGCTCGATCCTACCGCCCTTATAAGAACCAGACCTTATGGGGTTGCTCCAGTGCAGGAGATATCTCTCTTTTCTCCTTCCCGAAGGCAAAACGTGACATTCGTAGTTCTCTACATAATCCCCGATGCGGTAGGCATTGAGCGTTGCCCTTTCATATGAATCAGGATTCTCGAACAAGTGCTTTATCTTGTTCTTTATCAGTTTCTCTTTGTTGAAACCGATCAACTCGTCTCTGGGTATCCCAAAAAAGTTCTCTATGACCTTATTGACCCATACGACCTTTAAATTCTTGTCCAGAATGAAAATACCGCTGGGAAGAGAATCGATAGCATCATTAATAATGCTGGCGTATCTCTCCTCACTCTCTTTTAGTTCCGTGATATCCTCTACTGTTCCCAGATAGCGGACCTCGTCATCAGATATCAGTGCCACTGAACGAACATATGCCCAGATCTTCTCTCCGCTGGGATGTTTAATATAACACTCCTTTAAGAACTCCCTGTAACTGTTCATCTTTTGGGACCACTCGCTCAGTATTTCTTCTCCATCATCGTAGAACATGTCCGCTATGGTCATATCTACGCTCTCTTCCAGCGGAATGCCAAATATTTCCTGCCATTTGGTGTTGGTATAGATGATCCTACCGTCTTCATCTGTCTCGAAGATGCCGATGGGAAGAGATTCAGCTATCAGCCGGGAATGCTTTTCACTTATCTTGAGCCTATCTTCTATCTCCTCTCGCTCGGTTATATCCCTATCTACTCCCCGATAACCTCTTAACCTGCCCTGTTCATCCAGAATTGGTATAGCGTTGGTAAGCAAACACACTTTCTTGCCGCTCTTGGTAGTGTTCCAGTTCTTCAAGTCCCTTATGGGCTGTTTATGGAGAAAGTCCCTGGTGACGATATCTCTGATCTTCTCTTTCTCTTCTGGAGGCATGAAGTCGAATGGTCTCTTACCGATGACCTCTTGGGGAGTGTAACCCAGTACCTCCTCTACTCTGCTGGAAACATAAGTGTAGCGCCAGTTCTCATCCACTTCCCAAATAATGTCTAAAGAACAGGAGATAATATCCTTAAATCTATCCTCCGCACTATTCAAGGTATTTTTACCTGCTGAAATCTGGTTGCTATCAAGCAGAGAAGCTATACTCTCCTCAAAAACTTTTTTTCTCTCATGCATGCCTTTAAATCTCCTTTGATGGGGAATTTTGGGATGTTGTCATCTACCTTGCGGGACTGTTTTGGACCTTTTTCATTATAATAATAACCATGGAACTTAATAAGCTTTTTTACTTTCCATAGTGATAATACAACATAAAATATAAATATAAATAATAAGCTGACCGGGGTGAGGAAAATTACACTCCATCGCCACCGGTTACTGTTTTTGTTTCCGAGACACTATTACCTTCTCCATCGATTACAGTTATGGTTACGTTGTAATCGTGAACCCCACTTTCATGCTGATCTACCAAATCCGTTGTACCCGATGCTGAAGAACCGCTTATTGATTCGGTTTCTGTATCGACCGATCCATCTTCAAGGTCTTCAAGAATCAATTCCACGGAACTCAGGTCTCCATCGTCATCAGATACTTCCCAGTCAACATTGAACTCGTAGTGTGGATTGGGGCTTATCACTTCTTCCACATTGAACATGTCGATTGAGGGCGCTCCGGATACTGCACCTGAGCTGGTATTGAGCAGAACATCAAGGGTATCGATAGCACTTCCCGCGTAACCGTATATCCTGTACCAGTTCTTACCCCCCACATCCTGGGAAATCTCTACTGATGCATATCCTGAATAGTTTGTTTTAGCTTCTGTTGAGCTCAAATTAGCGTCAGTGCTGTTCGCTGCAAAGATGACGTTGAATCCGGGTAGAGGCTCTCCTTCAGAGGAGACGTAAGCATTAATAGTCTTGCTGGAGTACCCGTCAACACTTGGTTCAGGCTCGCTGGATAAGGAGATGGATAAAGAAGTATTTCCACCAGCTATAGTGGTGACGGATACATCATAGCCGACCTCGCTTTTTGTGGATGAGCAGTTAAAGGTCACGGTTCCTGCTCCGGTGTTTTGGGCATTGAAGGCAGTATAAGCTTCACCGTCCGAATCGGTGTATAAGACTGAAGGATTAACATCGCCAATACTGGAACTTACGCTGGCATTAACCTCAACTCCCTCTACAGGATTGTTATACTTATCGACAACCTTGACTCCCAGATTCACTGACTCGCCTTTCTTTAGATTATATGTGTCCAGGGAATTGGTCTTGATCATTCGGATGGGTTCTGAATCAGCACCTCTCCTATTACCCGAGTAGAGCATTACCTCGTCAAGGCTGAATAAAATCATATCCTCTTCTCTAACGGTTACTATATCACCATTGACCGTGACATTGTAACCCTCAATCCCTTCCCAATATTGGGGATATACACTTTCAAATGAAATGGATAAATTTTCAGCGAGAACTCTTCCCCCTGTGGATTGGGGTACCGAGAACAGATTTAAAGATTGCGTGGTGGAGACGGAGTCAAAAGTGGTGTTCAACAGTATGAGGTTGATCTTGTTCTTGAAAGAGGTTTGATCGGATATGGGAATATAATTTCCGCCTGCATGTTTAAACACTGCGGTGTTCTCCAGGGTCAATTTGTCCTTGGGGTAGAAAAGGTAATTGGAAGCGATCTCGATCCTGCTGGATGTGAAGTTTTCTTCTCTCTCAACTTTCGATCCGTTGGCCAGGATCTCAGTGTAAGCTACGCTAATATTAAAATCCCTTACATTCATAGCAGTTGCCAGTGAGTTGGGGGTTATGAGGAAAAGGTACTCTGGGTAATCCACCCCCATATCGAACTTCACATTTTTTGTCGAGGGGTTCTTTAGCTCCATGATCTGACCGGTAATGTGTTCCATGTGGTCTGCTTCAATACCTTTACACACGCCAGGCACGTATTGAGTCTGCAATGCAGATATAGAAATCATCAATATCAACAGCATAAGAATGAACCCCAGAAGAGGGGAGACACCTTTTTCATTTCCTCTAAATCCCATTATCTTTCACCTCAGGCGATCATATAAGTGAACACGAAGTAGGCCACTATCAGAAAGATGTAAGAGTGTTTAAAACCGGCTGTCACCTTTCCGGAACTGATAACTCCTGCCACCATCCCTGAAAAAAGCCCTACTGCCATGGATATCTGGAGCGACGTCTCTTTGATCTGATCGATATTGGTCAGAGAAGTTG
>JBKHKH010000020.1:0-21275 GCA_046537735.1 Archaeoglobaceae archaeon
TACGGTTAGTTTAACTCGTCAGACTATCTCACCACATTTATCTTAAATCAATGGCCTATAATAGCTATGCTACCAAACAGCAAATCATAATAACCCCTTACTGAATGCAATTACATGGACATTTTGTGGATCAATGGACAAGAAGTGAAAAGCATACTCCTCATGAAAGAGGTAATAGAGAATGTGGAAAGGGCTTTCCGCTACCACGGTATGGGGCGAGTGGAGATGCCCTCTAAAATATACCTGTATTTCAAGAAGCACAACGGCGATCTAAGGGTTATGCCCACCTACATACCCGATTTAGAGCAGGCTGGAGTTAAAATTGTAAATGTGCACCCCGATAACAAATCTAAGGGGTTCCCTACCGTCATGGGTACCTACGTTCTTAATGATCCCTCAACAGGAGCTCCCCTCGCCGTAATGAATGCTACATACCTGACCGATATGCGGACAGGAGCTGCAGGGGGGATTGCAGCAAAATATCTCGCCAGAAAGGATTCCAAAGTCCTGGGGCTGATCGGCTCCGGAAGGCAAGCCATGACCCAGCTTCTGGCTATATCGGAGGTCATGGACATTGAAAGAGTTCTGGTGTCCAGTAGAACCCTTGAACACTGCCAGAATTTCAAAGAGATTATGGAAAAAAAAGTTGATGCGGACATAGAGGTATGCAAAACCCTGGAGGAGGCCTGCAAAGCTGACATAGTGGCCACAGCTACACCAGTTAGAGAGCCCGTAATCCGCGGCCAGTGGATCGAGGAGGGGACACATATAAACGCCATCGGTGCGGACGCTCCCTTCAAACAGGAACTCGATCCGGATATTCTAAAAAAGGCAAAGGTCGTGGTCGACTCCTGGGAGCAGGCAAGCCACAGCGGCGAGATCAATGTTCCTATATCAAAAGGGGAGATATCGAGGGATAATATACATGCGGAGCTAGGAGAGATCGTAGCTGGCAAGAAACACGGTAGAGAGAGCGATGAGGAGATAACGGTTTTCGATTCCACCGGTCTGGCGATCCAGGATGTGGCCACAGCTACACTGGTCTACAAAAAAGCTATTGAGGATGGCGTGGGAACCGAATTAAGATTTTAATAAGTCGCCCCTAAAGGTGAGTTCCGTGACCGCCAAAACAAAAAAAGTGATCCTGGATGTGGATACCGGAATAGATGACGCTCTGGCTATTTTATTGGCCCTCAAATCTCCAGAGCTGGAAGTTATAGGGATCACCACTGTAGGTGGGAATACAGGAATTGAGAATGTGGTCAGGAACACTCTACAGGTGCTGGAGCTTGCCAGCTATGGTGTTGATGATGACCCTATCCCCGTGGCAAAGGGCATGGGAGAACCGATCAGCGGTCAAGAGAAGATCACCTACATCCATCAAGACGGTGAAGTGGTGGATGGAGAATATATCCACGGATGGGATGGTTTAGCCAACCTGAGCGGTCAATTGCCTCCACCCTCCCTGACGCCCCTGAACGTCCACGCAGTAGATTTCCTTATAGACAGCATCATGTCCAGCCCAAAGGAGATAACTCTAATCACTACTGCCCCCCTCACAAACGTCGCCATGGCAATCGAGAAGGAGCCCCGGATAGCCGATATGGTCAAAGAGCACATAATGATGGGGGGCGCATTCGGCCTCACTGAATACGGCCTCGGAAACGTGACCCCTGTCGCAGAGTTCAATGTATGGCACGATCCTCCGGCAGCGGATAAGGTGCTCTCTTCAATGCCCACCATCGCTGTAGGTCTGGACATCACCCACGACCCTTCAGTCGAGCTTAGGGAAGAGTTTTTGTCCAGTTTCTCCACTGATGATAAGATAGAGAGCTTTGTCCACTCTCTGATATCCTTTTACGTCAAAAGAGGGAAAAGGGTTGCCTACCCCCACGATCCCATCGCAGTGGCAGCGGCGATCAAACCAGAAATCTTCAAATGGGATTGCTATCCCGTAGAAGTAGAGACTGAAGGTAGTTTGACCAGAGGACAAACCATCGTAGATAGAAGACCTCAATTGCCGGTGGAGAGGAAAGGTGAGAGTAAACCGAAGATCAGGGTGTGCCACTGGATCGATGGAAAGAAGTTCATGGACCTGCTCATCAAAAGACTGAAAAGTTGATCTGGAGTTACAAATCTTTAACTGTGTGGCTTCGATTCTTAAATTCCAGTTCTTTTTCAAGTTTTTCTATTTCTGCTCTGGTGGGTAGGGCTTCTTGAGCCCCCAACTTCGTTGTAGATAGAGCACCGGCAAGATTGCCCAATCTTACTGCCTTTTCGAGAGTTTGACCTGCGTCAAGGGCTGCAGCCAATCCACCACAGAAAGCATCTCCCGCTCCAGTGGTGTCCACTGCCTTAACCTCTATTCCGGGAATAGTAATAACCTCACCCTCCCATATCAGCATGGATCCTTCCTTACCCAGGGTCACCACCACTGCCCGTGGACCTTGCTCAATTACTTTCTGAGCAGATCTTTCTACTGAATCGCTTTCCGCCAGGTCTTTGGCCTCCAGATCGTTGAGAACCAGCACGTCAACCATGTTTAAGGTGTGGGGAGGTAGTTCTCTGGCAGGTGCAAGGTTTAGCACAGTCTTAACTTCTGCTTCACAGGCTTTCTCCAGCCCTTTAATGACTAGCTCGTCCGGCACTTCCAGTTGAGCCATAAAAATGTTGGATCTCTCCATTAAATCATCTATCTGCTCCAGCTCCTCCAGGGTCAACGCTTTATCCGCTCCAGGCGCAACAGCTATTATGTTATTACCATTAGAGTCCACCATTATAGAAGCTACACCTGTGGGCTCACTGCCGATCTTGAGATGGATGATGGTGATCCTTTCCTTCCTTAACCTATCTCTCAGGATACTGCCGAAGTGATCATCCCCCATGCTGCCCACAACTTCTACTTCACTCCCCAATCTGGCTGCTGCTACAGCCTGATTCATCCCTTTACCGCCTGGAGACATAATGAACTGTCCACCCCACACAGTCTCCCCCAATCGAGGTATCCTATCCGTCCTGGTGATCAGGTCCATATGCAGGCTACCCAACACGGTTATCATAATTTCCACCTGTCGCTCAATCCAATTAAGTTTATCCTCCCATAAACTTACTCATTACTCTCCAAATTGGTGTTAAACCACATGAGATATACAAAAATAAGATACACAATATACTGTTTAAAGAATTAATACGTTTATATATTAACAGAAATCGATTACAGCTAAATATCTCCATTCCTATGAGTAAATATGCGAGTGGAGAGTTTCTCTTTCGGGAGGATGACCATCGATGGAAAGCAGTACACCAGTGACGTTATCGTGTCCAAAGACGGTATGATCAACTCCAGCTGGTGGAGAAAAGAGGGGCACAACGTACATCCGGAAGATATAGGAGAGATAATCGATGCTAATCCTGAGATAGTCATCTTTGGAACAGGAGCAAGCGGCTTAATGAAAGTAAGTAAAGAGGTTAAAGAGCAGCTCCAGCAGAAAGGAATAGACATTGACCACATGTTGACCTCCAAAGCCAAAGACAAATTCAATGAGCTGGTAAACCAGGGCAAAAGGGTCGTTCTTGCCGCCCACCTGACCTGCTAACTCAATAGAAATTGCGCCAGTATCCAGCTGACTACAGCTGATTTTTTACCATGTATTCCTGGCTCTTTTCATAACCCAGTTTTCTATAGTATTCTCTTACTCCCACACCACTGATCACGGCTATTCTATCGTATTTCTGTTTCGCTATCTCTTCAGCATTGGCCAGTAACCTTTTGCCAATGGATTTGTGCTGGAATGCGCCTTCATCCCTCAACCCCAGGGGTAGACTCTTCCCATACACGTGCAGCTCCCTTACCAGTGCTGCGTCCTTGAGAGGTTCAATAAATGGTTCATAGGGAAATCTGAGTCGGATAAAACCAGCGAGTGAGGCGTCATGAGGAGTTTCATATGATATGAAGTAATCTTCACCCTTTGAGGCATCGTACTTCCTCACCACCAGCTCTAACTCTGCCTCCTCAATACCCCTATGGCCAACTTCTCTGCACCGGATGCAGTTGCAGTTGTAACCGTACTCCTTTAACTTCTGGTGCACCATCTGCCTGATATTGCCCTTATCCAGACCCAGCGCGTTCTTGATAGGTATATCCCGCTGGATCCTCTGGACCCTAACCCAGGGAGGGAAGTGGCGTTTGGCTGAGGCTATGAGGTCGATAACCTCATCGGTGTTATATGGCCTGTACTCTCCCTTCTCCCACATCTGATGTAGCTCCGTCCCCTCTACCACCAGAGTGGGATATATCTTCAAGTAATCGGGCTTGAAGTCCGGGTTGGTAAATAATTCCCTGAACATCTCCTCATCTTTTTGCATGTCGGAGTAGGGTAATCCGGGCATTACATGATACCCCACCTTAAATGCAGAGTCCTTGAGTAATCTGGTGGCTTCAATGGTATCTTCCACTCCATGACCCCGGTTGATCTTCTCCAGTATACTGTCATAGACCGTCTGGACCCCCAGCTCAACTTTTGTTCCCCCAAACTCCAGCATCTCCTCGATCTGCGGTCTTTTAGCGTAATCAGGCCTTGTCTCGAAGGTAATTCCCGTACACCTCACCCTTGCTCTCTCATTCTTCTCCTTTGCCTGTTCAATACCCGAGTCCTTTTCACCGTTTTGGGAGGGTTCTTCACTATTCCCGAATGTATTGAGGGCGTTGAATATCCCCAGCATAAAATCCTGTTTGTAGCTCCTCTCCCTGGCAGGGAAGGTGCCTCCCATCACGATTATTTCTGCCTTGTCCACATCGTGACCGATAGATACCAGCTCCGCAAGCCTGCCTCTCACCTGATTATAAGGGTTATATTCGTGCTGTCTACCTCTCTGGGCTGCAGGCTCCAATCCTATATAGCTCTGGGGGGTGTTCTTTTCCACTCCACCGGGACATGGTAGGCACTTTCCATGTGGGCAGGAAGCCGGAGAGGTCATTACAGAGATTACCGCTACACCAGAAATGGTCCTCACCGGCTTCAACCTCAAGATCTTTCTCAACTTATTGATCTCTTCCTGATTATCGGAGTCGCTTACCTCCTGCAAACAGGACAGGACGTCCGCATCACCCGGGATGCTAGGTAAACTATATTTCTTGCTCACTTTCTTCTTTATCCTGGCGATATCCTCCTTATTCTGAAGTTGAGAGGAGAGGATAGCTTCAGCTATCTCCATACATGCTCGGGAGTATTCCTGTGAGTATTCACTTGAGGCATAGTCCATCATCCTGAAAATGATTACAGGTTAAAAATAATTTTTCCGGGAGGAACATGCACACCGGAATGGGCTGTGGGAAGACTTAATAATTACCTGAATTGTGAGACAATAAGAGGAATAAGGGAAATATGATACTGGTCAGATACGGAGAGATCGGACTGAAGGGTAAACTGCGAAGAACTTTTGAGAATTTACTGATCTCCAATATCAAAAGATCCTTAAAGATGCGGGGGATGGAAAAAGATGTTACTGCCGAGTGGGGCAGGATCTATATCCACTCAGATGATGAGAAGATAGCCAAACTAGTGGCAGGAGTTTTTGGAGTCGCTTCTACCAGTGTAGCGGTGGAGACAGATTCCAGGATGAGCAGTATAAGAGCTAAGGCACTGGAGATCGGAAGTGAGATTATCGACCAGGAGAACAGTTTTGCGGTCAGGGCCAGAAGAGCAGGAGAGCACGAGTTCACCTCCATGGACGTTCAGGAGACGGTGGGGGCTGAACTCCAGACTCAAACGGGAGCCAGAGTTGACCTCAGCAATCCGGATGTTGCAATCTATATAGAGGTTAGAGAAAGCAGCTCATATATTTACACCTCCATCATCCCGGGTTTTGGTGGACTACCTGTGGGCAGTCAGGAGAGAGTTCTATCGGTGATCGATGACAGAAAATCCCTTGATTCTACCTGGTACGCTCTGAGGAGGGGTTGTGATGTCGACATCCTGGTGTCACCAGGAATAGAAGATGCTTATGAAATCCTTCTGCCGTGGGCTGATTACCGGAAAATAAGGGTCCTTCAAGGTAATGGCGGCATAGGAGAGATGCTTTCCCATGCATTTACCACCAGATACCCGGCAATCTACTGCTCCGCCACCATGGATGATGTGAGTGATTTGCTGCCATTGCTGAGAGAAAGGAGGATGCCGGTCCTTACGCCCCTGCTGCCTTTCAGTGAGGATGAAATTGAGGAGAAAATAGGGATTATAGAAAACTATTTCAACTCAATCAATTGAAGGAGCTTCCATAATGAATCTTGCGGATATGGTGTCTTTCTTACCTTTTTTGGAGCTCAGGGTGGCTGTTGTTTCAGCTCTACCAGTAGCAGAGCTTAGAGGAGGGATACCCCTGGCATTCTACTACGGATTCGACCCATTCAAAGCCTATTTTATCTCCATCATAGGCAATCTGGTTCCTGTCCCCTTCTTGCTGCTATTTCTGGAGCAGGCAAGGAAGCTCGCCTTGAAGTGGGGCTGGACCTCCACTGTCTACCTGTTCTTTGAGAGAAGGGCAGAGAAAAGGAAGAGTATTATAGAAAGGTTTGGTTATCCCGGACTCATATTTTTTGTGGCCATACCCCTGCCGGTCACAGGTGCGTGGACTGGCTCTCTGGTCTCCTTTTTGTTGAGACTGAATCCCGCGAGGTCGTTCTTTTTCATCGCCTTAGGAGTGTTTATCGCCGGAGTTGTGGTTACTGCAGCTGTAATGGGTGTTTTCTCTCTGGCATCGCTGATTTGAGTTTAACAAAGATTTATATAATCAAAAATGGTATTTAAAATTGATTTCTACGGGGGTGAATGTTTTGAAGAAAGAATTTACAGATGAGGAAGCTAAACAGGTGGGGGAGAGTCTGGGAATAAAGTGGGACAAATTCGATGCGGACCAGTTTAGAAGAGGAATGAATGTAGAGCTTGAGCATGGTTCTCACGACCCGATAACGGACGTCACCAATGACGATCCTTTGATGACGGGTAAAATCGCTCTTGCACACCTGAATGAGTTCCCGGATTACTACGACAGGCTGGAGAAGATGGAAGAAGATGCCGAAGAATACTGGGAGAAACGTGATTGAACAAAATATAACTGGTGGTAGTATGGTTGGAAAGTACGTTTTACCTGAATTGCCTTATGAGTACAATGCGCTTGAGCCCTACATCAACGAGGAGATTTTAAGATTGCATCACGACAAACATCACAATGCATACGTTAATGGAGCGAATTCTGCTCTTGAGAAGCTTGAAAAAGGCAGGAAAGGGGAAATTGAAGTGGATGTGAAAGCGGTTCTGAAAGAGCTGAGTTTCCATATTGGGGGACATGTTCTTCACACAGTGTTCTGGGAGAGTATGTCTCCAGAAAAAGGCAATCCACCAGGAATGCTTGCTGAAATGATTGACGAAGAGTTTAGGAACCTGGATAATTTCAAAAATGAGTTTAGCAAGGCAGCAAATAGTGTTGAGGGTTCCGGATGGGCCGCTTTAGTGTACTGTCCATTCACCGACAGGCTCATCATTCAGCAGATCGAGAAGCATAACGTGAACTTTGCTCCAGGCCTGGAGCTTCTCACCTGTCTTGATGTTTGGGAGCATGCATATTACCTTCAGTACAAAAACGACAAAGCTTCATTTGTCAAAAACTGGTGGAACATTGTAAACTGGGATTATATCGGGAGTCGACTTTCCGGAGCGAAGAAGTGATCCGGGTTTAACTAATAACTAACTTTGAACAAAGTCCTTGAAATGACCAAAAACTATACTGTAGCCATTGTCACCCAATAAAATAACTCAAAGATAAAAGCAAAGATCAAATTAAATTTGTCAATCGTCCAGCCTCTTTCTCTCCTGTTCTAATCTTTCTTTTTCAGTTTTATATCTCTCCTTGGCCAGCTTACGCTCGTATTTATTTTCAAAAGAATCCTTAGATGCATAAGACTCCTTAGATGTTCCTTTAGAGCCGGTTTCTTTTTCTTTGTGAAAATACGATATGACTATCTTGCTGAGATGCCTACCGAAGTATCCAATAAAACCGGCAATGAATACAATTGCAATCCACTTGAGGATCTCCATTATTTGAAGGGAATCCATGATATACGTACGGTCTGGAAAAACGCTATTTAAGCGTATCGGTATCCTCACCGCCCGTTATTATTTTATTTTGCCTTAATATTAATCATCCCGGTATTAATAAATTAGTGTTAAGAAATTTTAAATACGTTAAACGGTTCAACATAATACACCCTATCCTTAGTGTTAAAGGGGGGTAGACTAAATGAAAAAAGATAAAAAGAATTTAACCACAGCTTTTGGAGCGCCTGTAGGCGATGATCAGAACAGTTTGACCGCAGGAGAACGGGGTCCCGTCCTGATGCAGGACGTGCATCTTCTGGAGAAACTGGGTCATTTCGACAGGGAGCGCATACCCGAGCGTGTGGTCCACGCCAAAGGAGCTGGCGCAGGCGGTTATTTTGAAGTGACCAGGGACGTCAGCAAGTACACTAAAGCAAAGTTCTTGTCTGAGGTAGGGAAGAGGACGGAGGTCTTCGCCCGCTTCTCCACGGTAGGGGGTGAGAGGGGTTCAGCAGATGCTGCTCGTGATCCGAGGGGATTTGCCGTAAAGTTCTATACCGAGGATGGTAACTACGATTTCGTGGGGAACAACACTCCTGTGTTCTTCATACGTGATCCCCTGAAGTTCCCGGATTTCATTCATACTCAGAAACGCCATCCTGCTAACAACTGCAAGGACCCGGACATGTTCTGGGATTTCCTTTCGCTGACACCAGAATCAACTCACCAGGTGACCATTCTGTTCTCTGACCGGGGAACCCCGGCCACCTACAGGAACATGAATGGATACAGCAGTCACACCTACAAATGGTATAACGAGGATGGAGAGTATTTCTGGGTGAAATATCACTTCAAGACCGACCAGGGGATCAAGAACCTCACCCGTGAAGAAGCAGAGGACATGAGCGGAAAAGACCCTGATCATGCTACCAGAGACCTCTACGACGCTATCGAAAGAGGTGACTACCCATCATGGACCCTTCAGATGCAGATAATGGCACCGGAGGAAGCGGAGGACTACCGTTTCGACATCTTTGATGTGACCAAGGTGTGGCCTCACGGCGACTTCCCGCCCATTGATGTGGGTAGACTGGTCCTGAACCGCAACCCGGAGAACTATTTCGCTGAGGTAGAGCAGGCAGCCTTCAACCCCAGCAACCTGGTCCCGGGTATCGGTGCTTCACCGGACAAGATGCTTCAGGCCCGCCTGTTCTCCTATCATGACACCCATATCCACAGACTGGGACCCAATTACCACCTGATACCGGTGAACAAACCCAAAAACGCTGAGAACAGCTACCAGCGCGACGGATTCATGCGTGTGGACTCAAATGGAGGTAGTGGTCCCAATTACTGGCCCAACAGTTTCGGAGGTCCTGAACCGGACAAATCCGCAAAAGAGCCTCCCTTCGAAGTATCCGGAAAGGCTGACAGATACCCATACACTCACCCCAACGACGACTTCGTTCAGCCCGGCAACCTCTATCGAGATGTAATGAGCGAGCAGGACCGCACCAATCTGGTGGGGAACATCGTGAGCCACCTGGGCAACGCCCAAAAGAGGATACAGCTCCGGCAGACCGCACTGTTCTTTAAAGCAGAACCAGAACTCGGTAAAAGAGTGGCTGAAGGACTTGGACTGGATGTAAATGACGTGGAGAAACTGGCTGATATGAAGCAAGAGGAGAGGGCAAAAGCTACATCTCAACCATAAATAACCAATGCAACTAGGGCCAATTCCCTCTGGCTTATGGGGGACTGAGTATCTCTAAAACCTGATCTAATTATAATACCCTCTTATTTTACAATAATACCCAGAATATCCTGCCTAGCTACTACCCCTGCCAATTTGCCCTCTTTATCAACTACAGGGAGTCTGTTAAAATCTTTCTCGCTCATTATTCTTGAAGCTTCTGAGACAGAGGTGTCAGCTGTGACAGTTACCGGTTCTGTGGACATCACATCTTTCACTGAACCATTGAGGAGCGTATCGTATCTTTGTTTGATCTCATCCGGCATTTCCCTTACTCTTTTCCAGTATTTGCGTATGGTCAAGAACACGAAGGGATTGAAGGGATTTAATTCAATGTCAGGGAGAGATATTATTGAGGTCAAGTTTATAATATCTGCCTCGCTGAGCACGCCTATCACTTTGCTTTCGTCGTCCACTACAGGAGCTCCACTTATTTTATTATCTCTAAAGGTCTCAATTGCTTTCTGGATCCTGTCTTCTGGCTGGAGAGAGATTACATCAGTAATCATTACCTCTCTTACGGTTTTTGCTGGCATATTATGATCCTCCTGTCAATCCTCCTGAAGCGAAGCCAGTATATCTGCTCTGGTCACTATTCCCACCAGCTTTCCGCGGTCGACAACTGGCAGCCGGTTATATCCTGTGGAGTGCATGATGGAAGCTGCATCATTGATCAGATCGCTCGAATCTACAGTCTGAGGATGCTTTGACATTACGTCCTTGACCCTCATTTTGCTCATCTTTTCCATTTCCTGCTCTATATCCTGCTCTTGCTCCTGGAAGTGGAGGATCCTGTTCAAGGAGTACCAGGGGATGTCACCCAGGACCTTTAGAACATCAGCCTCGCTGAGCACTCCCACCGCATCACCTTCTTCATTCAAGACTGGAGCACCGCTCACATTTCTTTCCCTGATTATTTTCGCAGCCTCCATTAACATATGGTTCTCCTTTACCGTAACTACATCCCTAGTCATGATCTCTTCAACTCTTTCCATTGGAGTCCAATGATTCACATAGAATTTTAAGTTTTCCAAGAGGGTAAGGTTCTAAATTAGGGAAGAAATATATGTCAATATATATCAGGGACCATCGGATTGGGAGAGTAAATGACCTCTGACCACTCTAAAACAACTGAAACAGGACATAATTCCGCCAGGAGCAAATCCATCTTTTTGTTAATAGGAGGAGTATGCCTTCTCCAAGGCTTACAAGGGCATGAAGTGGGAGATCGAGAAGCATAACTGGAGCGGCTTTAGGGAGGGGTTCAAGAAGACCAGCAACGTCAGCACACTCACTGCATTCACCGAAGATGCTATCGCCGTAATGCTCGCCTGGGAAAATCAGCGATTGCTTATAGGGGAGAGCTTGCCAGTACCAATGAAACATATGCTTAACTAAATATATTGTTTTTTATTCAGAGAGTAGAGGCATTTTTCCAGCGGAGATGATGATAAATGTGATTACTTCAAATCATTTTGGTTGGCTATAGTTCTATCCACCAGATACGCACAGATGACCTGAAGAGTGTAAAAAGCGACGAAAAAATGGATAAATAGAGATTAAAATAAACAAAAGTTATATATAAACTCTATTAAAAACTAACAATGACTGATAGTTCGTTTAATTTTTGAGGGGGTAAAGATGCTCAAAATCATCAAGAGGAGATCCAGAAAAGCTGGCCTTCCACCTGGGTCTCTAGTCCACGTGGGAGAGAAAAAAGCTGAAGAGGTAACAATCTCCATCATCGATTACGATGAGAAGCATTTCGAGGAGAAGCTAGTAGAGAACGTGGATGAATGTTATCCCTTCAAGGACACCTCTACAGTAAGCTGGATAAATATTGTAGGTCTCCACGAAGTCAGTATTATCGACAGGATCGGCAAACACTTTGGGTTGCATCCTTTGATCCTGGAAGACATCCTCAACACCGAACAGAGACCGAAGGTAGAGGATTTCGAGGACTATATTTTCGTTGTAACCAAGATGCTCTACACTAGAGACGGGGAGATCGATTCAGAGCAGATAAGCATAATCCTCGGTCCCAACTACGTGCTAACCTTTCAGGAAAGGGAAGGAGATGTTTTTGATGCAGTGCGGAAGCACATTAAGGAGAGCAAGGGGAAAATCAGGAGAATTGGTAGTGATTACCTCGCCTATGCTCTGATTGACGCCATAGTGGATAACTATTTCCTGGTGTTGGAGAAGATGGGCGAAACGATCGAGGGACTGGAAGAAGAGCTACTGGAAGAACCCACTACACAGACGCTCAACACCATCCATAACTTAAAACGAGAGTTGATATTCCTCAGAAAAGCGGTGTGGCCTCTTCGGGAAGTAATAAACACCGTTTACAAAGGAGAGTCAAAATTGATCAGCGACACAACCCAGATATACCTCAGGGACGTCTATGACCACACCATACAGGTAGTGGATACCATTGAGACGTTCAGGGATATGGTTTCGGGTATGCTGGATGTATATTTATCCAGTGTGAGCAACAGGATGAACGAGGTGATGAAGGTCCTGACCATAATCGCCACCATCTTCATCCCCCTGACCTTTATCGCAGGAGTTTATGGGATGAACTTCCAGTATATGCCTGAACTGGAATGGATGTGGGCCTACCCTGCTGTATGGGCTGTAATGCTGGCCATCGGTATCGCCATGTTCACGTATTTCCTTAAGAAAGGTTGGCTATAAGGCTTATACGAAGAAGCTGTTGATATGCAAGATATCTATGCACCAATAACAATTCACAGATAATAAAAGGAGGAAATTCCCGGGATTCTAAAGCTTAACCATTCGTTATCTTTTCTTCTTTTTCATAATTTCTTCTAGCCTACCTTCCAGTGCCTCCTCATTAGTATAAGAGCATCTGAGATAATGGTTAACTGCTACAGAGATTGCGTCTTTTGTGGCACTTTCTCCAGTTTTCTTTTTCAACTCGTTAAGAGACTCTTCTGCCAGGACGGTTTGGGCGTGAACGATCTTTGTCATTTTTATCACCTAAATGAGTATGATGGCTATTAAATATTTAAAACCCTTTTATTTTCATAATGATGTAAACTTGATAATCTGACCCACGTATAAAATGAAAAGCCATCCATCTCACCATGAAGATAAGCGTTGGTTTTATTAGATTTCTCATTATTATCATTTATTACCGGTAAAAAGGTGAAACTGGGTTCAACCGTGAATAAGTCGTTCCCACCTCGGGTGTATGCGCAAGAATGAACACCCATGAGAAAAAATTATCGGGAGGTAGAAGAATGTCGGAGTCGGAAATAAAAATATTGATCGTGGACGATGAACCTGCTATGAGAGAAGTAATGGGGCTCATACTGGACAAATATGAGATTATAGAGGCTTCTAATGGTTATGAGGCTTTAGAAGTTTGCGAGAGAGTGAAACCGGATTTAATATTGATGGATATAATGATGCCCAGAATGGACGGAATCGAGGCGACCAAAGCCATTCAGGAGAAATATCCGGATGCCAAGATCGTGGCTATTACTGCTTATAAATCTCACAAGGGCAAGGAGATGCTGGATGCAGGTGCACTCGATATACTGGAGAAACCATTCAGGAGAAAAGAGCTGGAAGAACTAGTCCACAGGAGTGTAAGAGTGGAAACTATAAAATCCAGGTGAATAGCGTAAAGTGGGGGTCACTTAATCAAATCCGGAAAATTTAAAATCCTTTTACACGATTTACTTTCGTGCTCGGATCCTTGAGCAAGCGTTGCAGAAGTAGAATATCCTGTTACCATCTCTACTGTTCGATATCCCAGCCACGTTACCTGATTGGGCCAATTTATTCTTTGATTCTGGACCCACCAGGTGGCAGGAACTTCATCACTTCATCAGGCTTGGCAATACTCTTAACGAGGTGTTTCTCCTCTTCTTTAGCCTTTTCCACCAATCTGGCAGAGATCTCCACTGAAATTTCATTGTGAGGTTTGTGTCCAATGTCGAGCTCCACTAAGTAATCGCAATAAGTTTTAACTGCAGTTGATGGGCCCCCTAATACCCGCAGGTTCTTTATATCCACTCCTATGGCACAGGACACAGGCACATCCATATAGTTTCTCTTGCCCTCGATAAGAAAGCTCCCTTTGGCCAGATATTCCCCGGATTTGGCACTCCTTTTGACCTGTTCCGGATCCACATAATATGCTGAACCGCTGTATTTGCCCTCTTTCCACAGAGCGGAATAAGTGGCAGCAAACTGAGCAGCTTCAAAAAGACTATTCTCTCCTGCATCCTGCCCGTTCTTCAATACCGTAGCAGGAGCACCAGGGCTCTGGGTGTGAAAGAACAGGTCGTTATTCTCCATATACTTGGAGACGATCTCAGAGTTCATTGATGCGCTCCTTCCCCCAATTACAAGAGAACCCTCAGAGGTTATAAGCCATCTGAACCTTTCAAACCACTCCCTTTTTCTGACCGCTCTCATTGGACTGTCTGTATAAGTTTTTATCGTGGTGTCTTCACTCTCCATTGCCTTTCTGGTCTTTTCCATTGCTGTAAGCAATCCATCCAGTTTGCGCTTGATTTTCTTGGATTTCTGGTAGTATCCATCCGCTATCTGGGGGATCGTCTTGTCCAGCGGAAGTTCCAGTTTCATATTGTCGATATTGATGGTCACTTTGTTCTCTTTGGGATTCACTGATTCTACTAGGGTGATTAAACCGTTTTCATTCTGTTTTTCTTTGATGGCTTTCTTAATCTCGTCCCAGGACATGTTCTCCCTTGCTTCCCTGAAGGCGTTCATTATCTGCTCTATGATCTGATAATTCTCGTAAAAAGCTTCTCCAGCCCTTTTATAGTATTCTATTTCCTTTTTAAATTCTCTTTTAGCCTCTTCCTGCTGTGCAAGCCTTTTTTTCAATCTCTGCATCTCCGCACTTTCTTCTAATTCGGTTCCAGTCATCTGACGGGAGTAAAACTCATCCAGAGCCTCATTAAAGGTCTCAAAATATTCTTTGTCATAGTCGGAGTAGTATTCCAGCTCAAGAGGGAGTACATCCACATCTTCTCCATTGGATGAGACGATTTGGGGTTTAATATCTCCTTCAAAAAGGGGGGAGAAAGTGTTCCTGATGGCTTCTTCCAGCCTTTTTATTTCCTCTTCATCCAGATAATCAGCAGGTCTGTATTTATTGACTCCAGCTCTCAAGCATATCTCTTCTGCGAATAAACCGCCTAATCCACCTTTGGTAGCCAGCAATCTCACTATTTCGGAGCTGTCAATAATTTGAAGGAGATTCTCCAGTATATTGCCAGGATTGATCTTCATTTCAGGAAAAGTATAATTCTGATTGGGCCTCAGTCTCTTGAGTGCCATTATAACCCTGAAGTCCGTATGAGCCAGAATGACGTTTCCTTTGGAGAAACACTCCCCAATCAACAGACTGTTCTTATCCCCTCTCTCAATTTCTATAATAACGATCCTGTCAAAGTCATACTGCTCTATTTTCCTTATTCTGCCACCTTCCAGATGCTTTCTCAACAACATGGCAAAACTGGAGGGAAATCTTATCTCCCTAACGTATCTGGTGAGATGGAT
Source organism: Archaeoglobaceae archaeon (assembly GCA_046537735.1). Taxonomy (GTDB): domain Archaea; phylum Halobacteriota; class Archaeoglobi; order Archaeoglobales; family Archaeoglobaceae; genus JdFR-22. The sequence continues at coordinate 15,415 of JBKHKH010000020.1, forward strand.
TCGTCTACCAGCCTCAATTATTAAATCATACCTCTCACCAGCGTGCACCTTTATTCGAATTTCATCATCAGAATGGTATATCTTATTTATTTTACCATTAATTAACTTTTGAAGCTCTTTCACGCACACATTTATGTCCACTGCAGACATGGGTTTCATTGAAGTGAGTTTATCCTTCAATTTATTATGCTTTATTGCTAATCAACTCCCAACTAACCAATAATTTAAATACCAGATATGCTGAACAGTTGTTTGGTGAGGATTATGGGTTTTATGGAGAAGTTGTTGGGCAAACCGGATAAAGTTTCAGTGGACCAGTATGAGGAGCTTGACCTCAGTGAATATGAGGCTGAGATCTCTCAAGAAGCTGACATGTACGTCAAGGTAGCCGAGATCACAGGCATTAACGAGATATCAGAGATCAGGAGACAAATTTATGAGGGTAACGCCGTAGTTGCTGACGTTGCCTTTCTCAAACACGATAAGATGACCATGGACAGGATCCTCAAGGATTTGAGGCAGCTTGCTGAGGATGTCAACGGAGATGTAGTTGGTCTGGGTGAGGAATACGTAATTATAACTCCTACTGGAATGAAAGTGGATAGAAGCAAGATAAGAGGTGGAAGAAGGTAGAATGGAGTGCCCAGTTTGTGGGTCAGAACTCAACCTGATGACCGACACCTACTATGCACCACACTTTGGTGAGCTTTTCTTATCATCTGCTTCCTGTGAATGTGGTTTCAGATTTACCGATTCATTTTCATTGGAATTTAATGAACCTGTACGGTACAGGGTGGAGATAAGAGAGGATAACCTTTCTACTAAAGTTATCAGGTCCACTTCGGGGACGGTGAGGATACCGGAGATTGGGATTGATCTGGAACCCGGTCCTGCTTCCCAGGGTTTTATTACCAATCTGGAGGGTGTTCTGTGTAAAATGGAAGATGTAGTTCAGGTTGCCAGAAGGTGGAATTCAGATAACCCCCAGAAAGTGGAGAGATGCGACCACATACTGGATAAGATCGATGAGGCAAAAGACGGTAACCGGAAACTCACCCTTATCCTTGAAGACCCTCTGGGCAATAGCGTTATAGACTCTGAAGAAGCCGCTATAGAGACTCTGAATGATGAAGAGGCTTCTAAACTTAGAACTGGCATGAATATATTCTCTAAATCCCATTTCAATCATCTTTGCGATGATAATGCAAGTCTTTAAATTATAGAAGGATTTAATTATCCATTTTATTACCCCCTAGACATGACAGATGAGATTACTGTTACCAGAGCAATTACCGACAAATACCACCAGAAATTCCTGGATTGCGTTGAATGTGATGTTGCCATCGTTGGCGGCGGTCCTTCTGGACTTGTGGCCGCTTCTCTTCTGGGTAAAGAGGGATTCAAGGTAGCCCTATTTGAAAAGAAACTCTCCCTGGGAGGTGGGATCTGGGGAGGAGGGATGATGTTCAATCAGGTTGTGGTCCAGGAAGAAGCTACAGAGGTCCTGGACGAGTTCAATATCTCTTATGACCAATATGATGACAAAAATTATACTCTGGATGCCGCTGAAATGGCCGGAGCTCTGGTTTACAGCGCATCAAGGAACGCAAAAGTGTTCAATCTCATTACTGTTGAGGACGTGATGATAAAAAATGAGAAGCTGGCCGGGCTGGTATTGAACTGGAGTGCTGTGGAAACTGCCAAACTCCATATCGACCCTCTGACCATCTCCAGCAAGGCAGTTGTTGATGCCACCGGTCACGAAGCTTCAGTATGCAACATTGTGGCCAAAAAGACAGAAAAATTCGACCTGTGGGGTGAAGGTTACATGGATGCCGAGGCCGCAGATAAGGGGGTTGTAGAGAAGACTTCCGAAGTGTTTCCCGGGCTCTACGTCACCGGAATGTCTGTAGCTGCATTTTACGGCCTTCCCAGGATGGGTCCCATCTTCGGTGGAATGCTGTTGAGCGGTAAGAAGGTTGCAGAGCTGGTGGCCAAAAACCTGAAATAGGTGATGATTACCAGCTGAAAAGACGAAAGAAGAGTTTCAGAGGTAAATCCAGAAAATTATTTTAAGTTCTATTTTCTTGAGGTGTTCTGTGAGGGGAGAAGCTTACGCTGCTGGAACTATTGTGAACGGTCTTGCCACCGGAATTGGCTGTGCATTCGGGCTTGACCTCAGAACAAGAGTGGAGATCTCCATTGAAGAGGATTTGAAGAACTGTATATTTCTTGTTGACGGTAAAGAGTTTTCAGACAGGATTGTGGATGGAGTGATGCGCTCCTTTGGTCTCAAGGGGGTTGTTAAGGCCGAGAGCAGTATCTCCCGGGGATGTGGTCTGGGGAGCAGCAGCGCTTTTATGAACGCCATGCTCATCTCCATATTGAAGCTAAAGGATGAAGAGCTTGACGCTAACCATATTCTCACTACTAACGCCACCATGGCCATGGAGATGGGGATAAGCTATACCGGAGCCATCGATGACGCCGGAGCATCCCTTTTGGGTGGGATTGTTCTGTCCAACAATGAAGAGATGAGATTCTACCATCGTAACACTCTGGAATTTCACGATGCCCTGATTTTGATTCCTGAATGTGGGCGGAGAGAAATATCAATGGAAGAGCTGCGAAAAGAACCTCATGAGGTGGAGCAGGCAGTAGAACATGCTTTCAGGCATGATTACAGGTCCGCCATGCTCTCCAACTCCCGATACTACTGCAGAAAGCTGAACTACCCTTTCGAGCCTGTGGAGCAGGCTGCGGAACTGGGTTTGCACGCCGGTCTCTCAGGGAACGGGCCTGCCTACGCAGCATTCGGGGAGAAAAACGAGATACAAGAATTGAAGGAGCTATGGGAGAGCTACGGTCAGTTGGTGGAGACCACACCGGTAAATACTCCCTGTGACAAAATTAAAAATATAGATGCTCTTTTTAATGCTTGACGCTTTTTGATTATAATATAAACTATAGATTAAGCAATAAAAAGGAACAAAGTGGTATCGTGTGGATCAAGGCTCCAGAACGCATTTCTGGCTAGTAAGCTAAAATTTAGAGGTTCCGCACGAAGTCTTCTATTCTGTCTGCGGCTTCTTTGAGCTTCTCCATGTTCACCGCGTAGGCACACCTGATGTGGCCCTCTCCGCATTCTCCGAAAGCATTGCCGGGAACAACTGCAACGTTCTTTTCCATCAGCAGTCTTTCGGTGAACTCTTCACTCCCCAATCCTGTGGATTCTATGCTGGGGAAGGCGTAGAAAGCCCCTTCCGGCAGGTTGACATCCAGGACTCCTTCAAGTCTCTTGACGAAATAGTTCCTTCTTCTGATGTACTTGCTCCTCATCTCCTCCAGCTCTTCTTCCGTGTTCTTTAGAGCTTCCAGAGCCCCCAGCTGGGCAGAGATGGGTGCGCACAGCATGGAGTATTGGTGGATCTTCAGCATGGCATCCAGAAGGTCGGGGGGAGCGATGGCAAAACCCAACCTCAACCCGGTCATGGCGAATGCCTTGGAAAATCCGTTGAGCACTATGGTCCTGTCCTCCATGCCGTTGAGAGAAGCGATGGAGACGTGTTTATGGCTGTAAGTTAGCTCCCCATATATTTCATCCGATATTACCAGCATATCGTTCTCTATTACTGCATCTGAAATCTCTTCCAATTCCTTTTTGGTGTAGCTCACTCCGGTGGGGTTACCTGGGTAATTGAGCACTATTGCCTTGGGCTCTGCTTCTTTATGCTGGGAGATCTTCTCGTAGGTCAGCTTGAAGTCAGGATTGGTGAGAATAGTAATAGCTTCTCCACCCGCAAGTATGGTTAGAGGTTTGTAAGAGACGTAGCAAGGCTCCGGGATGAGGACAGCATCTCCTGGGTCAACTATGGCCCTTAAAGCGATATCGAATCCCTCACTCACTCCGGTGGTTATCATTACGTCGTTGATGGGTGGATTTAGTCCGAATTTCCGGTAGTATTCGGCTATGGCCTGCCTGAGCTCGGTCAGCCCGTAATTTGAAGTGTAAGATGTGATACCTTTCTCCAGAGAATAGATCATCTCCTCTCTGATCCGCCACGGGACGGCGAAATCCGGTTCTCCAACGCCCAGGCTGATTATGTCCTTCCTTCCAATGACCAGGTCAAAGAACTTACGGATCCCTGACGGCTTGATATCCTGGACCTTTTTGTTTACTTTATCACGGGGCAATGGCCAACCTCCGGTCTTCTTCATCATCGAACAACAACACGCCCTCCTCCTTATAGCTCCTCAGCAGGAAGTGGGTCACAGTATCCTGGACCTCGGGGATAGTGGATATTTTCTCCGCCACAAAGAAGGAGACTTCCTTAAGTGTCTTGCCGGAGACCACTACTTGAAAATCATACTGCCCGCTAACCAGCCTCACCGCATGGACACCAGGGAACTTGGCTATTCTCTTGGCAATATCGTCATAAGTCTTTTCTCTTGTCAGTGTTACGTTTACATCGATGATGGCAAAGACCCGGTCTTCTCCCGTCTTTTCCCAGTTTATAAGGGTTTTGTACTTGAGAATAGTTCCGTTTTCCTCCTCCCTCTTGATTATCTCCTTAATCTCTTCCACGGAGTAACCGGTCATTTGGGCAATTTCATCATACGTGACCTTCGCATTATCTGATATGATCTCCAATATTTGATGTGTCTTCTCATCCATAAAATCCACCGATAGAGAAAACATATCCGTGTTATTTAAATTATGTTGTCCAGGTCAAAGAATAAAAAAGAAATGTCATAATCAACTTTAGCCCTTAACCCCCAATGCAAAATGTTAAGTTTCCACCGTAGAGGTTAACTCATGGGCAGGGAAGAGATCTTACAGACAATAGATAATTATGGTGACGAGGTCAAGATAGCCACTTTAGGCAGTCATTCTGCGCTCAACATCTTGAGGGGGGCAAAGGACGAGAATTTTGAGACTTTATGCATATGCAGGGAGAAAGAAAGGATAATCTATGATTCCTTTGAAGTGGCAGATGAGATAGTTCCCATCAACGATTTCCCTGACCTCCTGAATGAAGACATCCAGAAGAAGTTAGTAGATGATAACGTTATCCTCATTCCCCACGGCTCTTTTAACGCCTACCTTGGTAGTATAGAGCAGCTCAAGATACCCGTGTTCGGCAACAGGGAGCTCATGTACTGGGAGACTGTGAGGGACATGCAGAGGAAATGGCTTAAGGATGCTGGTTTGAGATTACCTGCTACATATGATAAGCCACAGGATATTGACGGGCTGGTGATCGTCAAGTATCCCGGAGCCAGAGGGGGGAGGGGGTACTTCCTGGCTGCAAACGAGGACGACTTTTACCAGAAATCCCGTAAAATGGTGGAGCAGGGAATGATCACCGAGAATGAGGTCAAAGAAGCACACATCCAGAAATACATTACAGGAGCCAACGTCTATTTCTCCTTCTTCTACTCCCCCATAAAAGATAGAGTAGAACTGATAGCGGTCGACCGGAGATACGAGTCAACTGTAGATGGATTGGGGAAGATACCCGCTGATGAGCAGCTTAAGGCAGAGCCCCTCCTGAGCTATACCGTGGTAGGCAATTTCCCCGTAGTTTTGAGGGAGAGCCTGCTGGTCCAGGCACTCAACGCTGCCCACAACGTGGTGAAGGAATCCAAGAACATCGCCGCCCCCGGAATGGTAGGACCATTCTGTTTAGAGGCGGTCTTTGATGAGAATGCGGAGATGACCGTATTCGAGATATCCGCCCGCATAGTCGCAGGGACCAACGTTGGTGTACCCACATTCCCCTACTCCTACATACTCTTTGGAGAGAACATGTATATGGGGAGAAGGGTCGCCAGAGAGATCAGGCTTGCCATAGACGAAG
>JBKHKH010000089.1:0-8272 GCA_046537735.1 Archaeoglobaceae archaeon
TATGCGGTAGCGGTGCTGTTTACAGGAAACAGAGGCACTATTTCTTCCAGCTCTCCCGTTTCAAGGGTTTTTTGCAGGAGTATCTGAAAAATGTGAGAGGGACAGAGAACGCCCTCAACTACGCCAGGGAATGGATCAAAGGAGAGCTTAGAGATTGGTGTATAACCAGAAATCTTGATTGGGGCGTTAAATTCCCCGGAGAAGATCTGGTGGTCTATGTGTGGGTGGATGCACCCATTGGTTATATCACCTTCACCGAAAAGGCCTGCGAGAAGCTTGGCAAGGACTGGAAGAATATCTGGTTCAATAATGGAGAGATAATCCATTTTATAGGGCTGGACATCGTATATCACCACTGCATATTCTGGCCGGCCATGCTGAAAGGTTCTGGCTACTCGCTCCCTCACGGAGTGGTTGCCAGCGGGATGATAAAAGTAGAGGGTAAGAAGCTCTCCAAGAGCCGGGGTCATGTGGTCTGGGTGGAGGAAGACTACCTCAACTCGGGTTTCACCACGGATTTCCTTCGATACTATCTAGTAAATTATACATCTCACCAGAAGGACCTCAACTTCTCCTGGGAGCTCTTCAAGGAAAAGATCAATAATGAGCTTATAGCTACGCTGGGAAACTTTCTGTACAGGGTGATGTTCTTTGCCTGGAAGAACTTCGGGGAGATCGAAGTTGATGAAGATAAGGTGGACTCACAGGTAACAGAAAAGATAAAGGAGACGGAGAAGAAGCTAACTAATGCAGTAAAGGAATGGGAGCTAAAGATCGCCACTGACTCCTTCATGGAGCTGGCAACCTTCGGCAACAATTATTTCCAGAACAATAGACCCTGGGAACTTATCAAGACCGACAGAAAAGCCTGTGAAGAGATCATGGCCTCCTGCCTGCAGATAGCCAGAGCATTATTGATCTTCTCCTATCCTGTCGCTCCCAGAAACATCTACAAGATGGGAGAGCAAATGGGACTGGATCTGGAGAATGTGCAGTTGAAAGATGCTTTGCAGCTGGCAGGGAAGATCAGCCTGCAAAAACCTCAGGTCCCCTTCGAGAAGATCGAAGATGAGACAATTGAGAGTATGGAGAAGAACATGCTGGAAAGGATCAAAAAAGCAGAGGGTGGTGAAATAGAGATGGGAATGGAGGAAGCGCCTGAAATAGATATAGAAGACCTCAAAAAGATGGATTTGAGAATAGGGAAGATAGTCAAAGCTGAGAATGTCAAAAAGAGCAAGAAATTGATGAGACTGGAAGTGGACATAGGCAATGAAGTAAGGCAGATGGTGGCAGGGATCGCAGCAGATTACTCTCCCGAAGAACTAGAGGGTAAACTTGTTCCTGTTCTGGTCAACATGAAGCCGGCCAAATTGATGGGTGTGGAGAGCAAGGGGATGATCTTAGCTGCTGACGTAAATGGAAAGCCCATTCTAATGCATCCCGATAAGGATGTGCCGCCTGGAGCGAATATAAGATAATGAACACAAGATAGTTAACCCATTTTTTATTATAGTTTAATTGAGCAGCAGTTCAAAGTGCGAAGTGCTTAGGCTTTTAAATAAAAATGAGGATATGAGATCTCTTAAACTTGAGCTGGCCAGGAAATCGATCCATTTTATAGGGATAGGCTACATACCCCTCTACCTTTATGCCGGGAAGGATATCACCCTTTTTGTAGTTGTCATGTTAACCGTTTTTGCTGCCATGCTGGAAATAGGAAAGTTCAAATTCGATATTATCCCCCACTGGCTGCTCAGAGAGCATGAGCTAAAAGGATTGGGCTCGCATCTATACACTGGAGTTGCAATGTCCATAATAACATTCTGGCTTCCCATGGAAGCCTGCTTTGCAGGAATAGCCAATGGTATATTAGGAGACGGTATTTCAGGCCTGGTAAAACAGTATAGCTCTCGTCTTGCCCTGCCGGTGATGTTCATCACTTCTTCCCTCACCCTTCTTGCGGTCTCTCTCTTCACTGAAATGGGCTATTATGCCATATTATTCTCCTGTCTGGGCGGTGTGGTTGCGGAGAGCATATCCACCATAAGAGGTCACTACTTGAACGATAATTTCTCCGTTCCCATTGTCTCCTCCGTGGTCTATAAACTGGTTCCCATTTGAGCTGGTTGAATCAAGGATTTTCGAATCAACCAGAAATGCGTTCTGGAGCCTTGATCCACGCGATACCACTTTGTGCTTTTTTGTTGCTTGATCTATATTTTATAATACAGTAAAATATAGCCTCGAGGACTTCGGGGGCGGGTTTTTTTCCAAAGCCTCGAGGCTCGGTAGGTGTAAGAGCCTAGCTAATTACATTGATATCTGGGGGATTAATATGTGATTTTATTACGTTAATTAAAATAATCTTAATAGATAAAATTATAAATAATTAGGAACCGAAAGTTCCTGAACTTTACATCTGATATCCGCCGTATTTTGCCCAGATGTTGCAGGTGCCTTCAAAGCTCACCATACAGGGTCCAATGGGGTCTCTGGGAGTGCAGCTCTGGTTAAAAAGGGGGCACTCCATGGGAGTCATCAGTCCTCTCAGCACATCACCGCATTTGCATGCCCTTTTCTTGATATCTTCTTTAGGCTCGAAGTCTGCGAACACATCCTCAAACACTTTCGTTGCATCATAATCCTCGTATTTCTTGTCAATTGCCGCTCCGGATCCAGGAACAGAACCCAAACCTCTCCATTCCCAGTTTTCCCGGGAAAAGACCTCTTCCATGACCTTCTGAGCCTTGGTATTGCCATCGTACTTCACGGCTCTGGTGTACTCGTTCTGCAGGAGGTCGTCCCCACTGTGCATGGCCCTAACAATTTGGTAAACGGCGAGCATCACATCGTAAGGCTCAAAACCGGCGATGACCTGAGGAACATTGTATTTCTCCTTTACTTTCTCGTAGGCTTTCATCCCCACAATACTTGAAACATGACCGGGATTGATAAATCCGTTTATATTTGCCTCACCCAGTGAGAGAAGGTGCTCCATAGCAGGGATAAAGAATCTGTGTGAGGAAAAGACGTAGAAGTTCTCCACCTCGTCCAGGACAGCCAGGGCTGTGGAGGGCATGGTGGTCTCAAAACCTATACCAAAATGGACCACAGGTCTTTCACTTTCCTGGGCGATCTCCAGAGCATCAAATATGCTGTAGACCAACCGGATGTCATAACCATTTGAGCGATAGTAGAACAGGGACTTTTTATCAAAAGGAACCCTGGCCATGTCCCCGAAGGTAGTGAAAATAATGTTTTTCTTGCCGATAAGGTGAAAGACCATTTGCAGGTCAGTGTCGGGAATTATACATACCGGACAGCCAGGGCCGGACAAAAGCTTCAAATTGGAGGGCAGCAAACTTCTAAGATTGTAGCGGGTTACGGTGTCCTCATGGGTGCCGCATAAGTGCATCAGCCTTATCTCTTCTCTACCCTCCATCTCCTGTTTGATCTTACTGGATACTTCCTGGATACCGCTTTTTATCTTATCCTTGGAGATCACCGTCATTGAACTTCCTCATAAGGGGCCAGAATTTGCATCAACATTTCTTCCAGCCTCTTGGCTTCTTGCTCGTCAATCTTCTCGATGGCAAAACCGACGTGGACCAGGACATACTCACCTGGTTTCACATCATCGATCAAATCGATCCTGACCTTTTTCCTGGTCCCGCTAAAATCCACAACAGCAAAGGGGTCCTCTACACTCTCCACAACCCCTGGAATAGCAACACACATTATATCACCTTACTCCTTAACCAATCGACCCATTCATCAAATCCAATGTCTTTCCTCAAGTCGGTTTTGAGTATTATCGCCTTGGCATTGATATCCCTGGCATCTCTTTCCATCTTGTCCAGGTCAGCCTCAACTGCATCCGCCAGGCCCACTTTATTGATGATTATGACATCAGCAAGCCTGAAGATCTCCGAATGTTTCTCCACTACATCATCACCTTCGGTGACACTGACCATTACCACCCGGTAGTTCTCACCCAGATCAAAGTCCACAGGGCATATCAAGTTGCCTACGTTCTCCATGAAGAGCACGTCAACATCATCAAGGGATTCTATAGCGTGGTGTACAAAATGAGCGTCCAAATGGCATTCTTTACCCGTGCTCACCGACTCAGCTTTGATGCCGTATTTTACAACCCGGTTGTAATCGGCCATACCAGAGACATCTCCTAGTATTGCACCAATTGCAACTCCATTGAGAGAGCTGGCAGTCTTCTCGATCAGCAAAGTTTTTCCAGAGCCTGTAGCTCCCATTATATTTATGGCCTTGATTCCCTTATCCTTAAAGAAATCTCTGTTCTCTCCAGCAAGCCTTTTGTTGGCTTCCATTACATCAACTTCCGCATCCACTTCAATTCTGTGCATTATACCTCCATCTCCACTTTCTTTATTATCATATCTTTACCACCCTCAACAGAGACAATACCACCACACTCACAATAAGTGGTCATGTGGTCATATTTCTTACCGCATGCGATGCATTGAACCACCGGTTTGGAGGTCTCGATTTCCAGTTGGGCGTCCTTTAGGATAGGATCATCACATAGGGTCTGAAAACAAAATTCGAGCTGTTCAGGATTGATCAAAAGTAGTTCACCTACTTCAAGGATTATACGGGGGACCTTCTTAGCATTATTTTCTTCAGCAATTCTCATTACATGCTGGAATAGGGATTGAGCATAGCCCATTTCGTGCACACCATTATTTCTGTCTTTAAAAAAATATAAGTCTTTTGGTGTATTAAATTATTTAATAATAATTTTTAAATTAAAATTTAATAATGGCAATTATTCTCTACTCCTTCTCCGCTTCCTTCTTCATCATTTTCTGTCTCTGTTTGGCATTATATCCTGTCAGCTCTCCCAAAAAATTATTGTAAATCCTGACAGTCTGCGCAGCCACTTCATTGGATGCGTTAGTGTCCGTATCTGTCTCTACTTTGAGCTTTTTGTCCTCGATCCACATTTTTGCGGTGGCAGCTCCAAACCTGGCCACGTAAACCTCACCATCTACCTCAAAACCGCCGAAGTGCTTCTCCATCATCTCTTCCAGTCTCTCGTTGTGAGGTTTGAAACCCCTTTTAAATTTATACTCTCTCATGGATGTAATTACTCAGAAAATGATATATAAGTTAATCTGAGAAAAAATTGGTATGACGCAATCCAATACGGAAGTAGTAGTGGAAAAACTGGATATAACAGAGCCTATAGTGGTTACGGGTTTCCCGGGAATCGGACTGGTGGGAACCATTGCGTCTGCTCACATTGTTAATGAATACAAACTGGAGCCGATCGGGTTCATAGAATCCCACAAATTACCTCCTGTCGCTACCCTAATCAATGGGGTAGCTGTACCTCCTATCAGGATCTATCAGCTAATTGATTACGGAATCGTGCTGGTCCATTCAGACGTCCCCATCTCACAGGAGATCACTTACGACCTGGTGACAAGCATTGTAGACTGGGCATCCAGAATCAATGCCAGAAAACTGTACTCTCTTGCCGGTGTCGCTACGTTTGAGGGTAAAAACAGAGTATTTGGTGCTGCTACCAGTAAAGAGCTACTGGAAGAGCTAAAGGATAATGTAGAAATATTCCAGACCGGAACGATAACTGGTGCACCCGGATCACTTTTGAATGAGTGCGTTATGAAGAACTATCCGGGATTGATACTGCTGGGAGAGACATATGGCTCCAATCCAGATCCCAGAGCCGCGGCAGAGATAGTGCAAGTCCTGAATAAGATCTTTAACTTGAATATTGACACTGAGAGGCTTATAGAAGAAGCAGAATACATTGAGGCTCAGATGCAGAAATTGGCAGATCAAACCCGTGCAGAAGAGGAAAAAGAAACGTCCGGCAAAGAAGAGTTCCCCATGTTTGGGTGATAATATGAGGTGTCATATACTTACCGGAATCTCCAGAAAGATACTCGAAGACGTGGTGAACAGAGACATTAAGACCATAGAGCTGAGGAGCACTCACAACGTAGCCACCGCCTTCAGTATCGAAATAGGGGGCTGCATTTTTCTCACTCCCTGCAAACAGTACGATCTGGATAAAGGAACTAGAGGGGTGATCGCAGAAGTAGACGGTAAAGAATCTCTGTCACATTCCATGGTGTTCGCATCCGATAGGTACATAGAAGAGAGCGAGATGACAGTGGTGAGGCTGAGGATCACTCCCAAGGGTTTTGGAAGGCTCCGCAATGTGTATAATCCGGGTATACTGGAAAGCACTCAGGGAGACGTAGTGGAAGTCAGCTACTTCAGCGCACGTTAGCACTTCTGTCTTTCTTGTATTCCAGAACGATTTTTTCCACTTCTTCCACTTTTTTCTTTTCTATATCCGCCAGTTTTTTATGGTAAGTCTCCTCGAATTTGGGGTAGTTTATTACTGCGATATCGTCGGCAACTTCAATATCCAGTTCAGCGGGCTCGATAATAGGAATGTTTCTTTCTTCAAATATGGTCATAGCCAAATGGGACATATCCGTGCTTTTGGTGATTATTGCCTTTACTTCTTTCTTGGAGAGATGCTCGGCGCTGGCCTTACCTCCCCCACTTGAATCTGCTATATAGATAATATCTCCTTCATTGATCCCCAGATCCCTCTCGATCTTGTTGATCTCGTCCTTGGTGAATTTCTTTATCACTTTGATGCTGGTCCAGCCCAAGAACTCCAGCATTTTTATCCTCTTCAGATGCTGTAGCTGCTGGTTAAGCTCTTCAATAGAGGTGTCTTTCTGTTTAAGCTCTTTCTTCAGCTTTCGGACCTCAGATTCAAGATTGTGGACATAAGTATCCTTCCTGATTTTCTGGTGTTCTTGTGTGGAGAAAAAAGTCAGCTTGTTACGAAGCTTCTCTACCTCTTCCCTGAGAGCAGATATCTCATTTCTGAGAATAGTGTTTTCATCTTCCAGCTCTTTTATAACCTTCTCCTTCCTGTTAATCTCTTCTCTAGAGACTTGCTCCTGGACAGGTTTCTTCTCTTTCTGTTTTTCTACTTTTTTATCGCTTAAAGCTTCTTTCAAGGATATTCCTCTTATCACCGCAGTTTTAATAGCATCAGAATCCATTCCAGGGGATATCCTCTTCTCCACATTCAGCAACTTGTTCTTGTAGGAGTTGAACGCATCAATTGCACATGCAGTGGCATCCCTCTCATGGGTGTTGAGGAATCTGTAATTAGAGACGAGCTGCCTCTTCTTCGCCGTTCCCAGATCTTCCTTAGGAGTGTAGAGAACAGCGTTAAAGCTGGCTCTCAACTTGGAAACGAACTCCGGAGCGTTACTCTTATCCGTAGCAACTATGACGGGCTGACCGAAAGAGAGAATATACTCCACTACTTCTCCCCAGCTCCAGTTCTTCTTGCTCCTAACTCCCAGCAGATTACCATTTAAATCCACAATCGAAGCGGCTATGGTAGTTCCGGGGTCGATACCGGCAATAAAATGCACCGTTGTTCTGCTCAAAGGTATGAACTCGATCTTATCCTTTTCCATAGCCTCCACTTTAACCTGAACATCCCTGGTCTTGAAGGAGTTGACCGGCAGATCTTGTTTGGAAGCATTCACGAACAGCATCCCCTTGGACATTCCGCCATAACCCGGTTTGGTCTCCTCCACATATTCCATATCTCTTTCGTCCAGCACACCCCTGATCTCCTTATAGACGCTTCTGACCGAATTATGTATCTTCCTGCGATATTTGTTCTGCCTGAACCCGCCTTTACCCAGACTGCGGTTGCGGGATACAGTGATTCTGGTCTTATCCACAAAAACGGAGACTTCTTCTCCCACCCCATAAGTTGCCAGATACGCAGAGGCTCTGGCCTCATCCATAGGGTCCTTTATGTCAATACTGAGCCCGTAGCGTTTGGAGAGATAGGGCAGGCTCTGCTTTCCCGCTATCTGGACCAGTTTGGTAGTGGGAGGTATGGATTTCAGGAATTTGATCAGCTTCTCCTTGGAAGAAAAGAGCTCCACAAGGTTATCTACTGACACTATGGAAGGATTGTAATGTCTTACCAGCCGGAATAACTTGGCCTTGGACACGATCTTCTTGATCTCCTGCTCCCCATGGATAATAAAAAGAGCATACCTGGCTTTCCCATGAGACTTTTTAACTATATCCACTCCAAAGGTGCAGGTCATTTTTTACCTTCATATTTTTATTGGATTGCAGATGGAGATTTAGCGCTAATCCAGTTATTATGTTTTGTTAGCTCTCAGTAATATATTCTAAGGCATTC
>JBKHKH010000090.1:0-8191 GCA_046537735.1 Archaeoglobaceae archaeon
GGCTGGAGAACCCTCCTATCAACGTGCCAAGGCCGATGATAGAGGCTCTGGATATCATCAGCATACAGAGCCAGACCTATGTAAATAAGAACAGAGTTAGAAGGAATACCGAAATTGCCGAAATTATCGGTCTGGATCCCTATACAAAGATGATCAGAACTTCTTCTGTGTTCAAGTGGGACACTGTAAGGGACGAATACATTGTGATCGGAAATTCAAAGGCACTGGATGATATCAGAAAAACTAGAGGCTGGAGCAATACCGAACTAGAAGAAGAACTGAAAAAGAGAAGGCAGGTCATCGAGTTCATGGTAGAACAGAACTTAAATGACTCCACTAGCGTTTCAAATATCGTTCATGCTTATCAGGCAAACCCTCAAAAGATTTTGGAGAAAATGAATATCTCAACAGGTGATTAGATGATCAAAAGAGCTAATTACTTCTCTTATCTCGGTTATAAGCTCTTCGGTGAGAGTATAAGACGGAATGCTCATAAGTACTACGAGCTGGAAAAGTCCCTGATCCAGGCAATGATCTCCATGCCACCAGAGATGTATATTGCCACTGCCAGAATGATCTCCATTGTTTTTGCCATTGTGGGAGGTATAGTTGGTCTCATCGTATCCTTTGGAGTTATATATCTCATTGGAATACCGGAGACCTTATTCCCTATAGCAATGCCGGAGCCGATTTACGGCATATGGATGACAGTAAGGCCCTTTATATTCGGTGGACTTATCATTGCAGTGGTTGCAACCGCTCTCTATTTCATAGGGCGCTTCGCCTTCATACTCTACCCATCCACAGTTATAAGCGACAGAAAAAGCAAGATTGACAAAGCTCTTCCTCATGCTATAACCTACATGTATTCTTTGAGCCAGGGTGGTATGGACTTGATCCAGATATTCAAATCCATTTCCAATTATCCCGAGGTCTATGGTGAAATCTCGAAGGAGGCATCAAGGATTGTTCGGGACATGGAAATCCTCGGACAGGATCTAAGAACTGCTTTATCCAATGCAGTGGAGTTAAGTCCCTCTGAAAACTTGAGAGAGTTCCTCCATGGCCTCATAACCCTCATCGACAGTGGGGGAGATATGACCAAGTACTTTGAGAACAGAGGTGAGTTCTATCTGGAGAGGTCGAGGCAGGATCAAAAGAACTTCCTGGAGTTTCTGGGACTTATGGCAGAAAGCTATATCACCGCATTCGTTGCGGGACCTCTCTTCTTGATCATAATTCAGACAGTGATGGTGGTCATGGGCCAGGGAAGCAACACTGCTCTTTATGCCGTGATATATCTGGTGATTCCCGTGGGTTCCTTCTTCTTTGCCATGGTGATCAAGCTTTTAACTCCATCAGACTCTGGCAAACCTCTTAAGCTGAGAGAACTGCATCAGCGTATCCCAGAGGATAATGAGGATACTAGATTTATTGGGGAGAAGCTCAAAAAGTGGCACAGAAGGAAAACCATATACAATCCCTTGAAACCCATTAGGAGACAGCCCTCGTATGTTCTAGTATTCTCTCTACCTGCGGGTATAGGTTTTATCCTGTACGGGATATTGAACAGTCCAGGTATAACTACAATGGGGTTTATGGACTGGTTCTTTGCAGTTGACGATTATATCTTCCTTTCCATGCTGATCATATTCGGTCCTTTCGTGTTGTTCCACGAGATAGGGAAGAAGAAGATCAATCAGACACTGAGGTTGACCCCAGTATTTCTCAACAAGCTGGCATCTGCCAATGAAAGCGGTATGTCCGTTTACAGGGCTATTACCATGATCGCCAACACAGATACTACCCCACTCAAAAAGGAGATCAAGAAGATAAAGTCAGACCTGGACTGGGGTATCAGCCTGAACAATGCCCTTATAAGGTTTGCCAACAGATTGAGGGTTTTCGAGCTCTCCAGAACTACAACCCTGTTGAATGAAGCCTTAAAGTCTACAGGAAATGTGACTGAAGTATTGATGATCTCCGCCAAAGATACCAGCAATGCCGAACTGCTCCGTAGGGAAAGGCTCACCAACATGTTCATGTATGTTATAATCATATACATATCGTTCTTCGTGTTCATTGGTATTGTGTACATCATATCCACCACTTTCCTGTCCACGCTGGCAGAAAGTGCTGGTGAAGCCGCCCAGAGCGGTGCTTCCGCCTCCCTGGGTATGATGGGCAAGGTCGATCCTGACCTGTACAACAATATATTCATGCACGCTGCAGTGTTCCAGGGTATTTTCGCCGGATTGGTTGCCGGAGTTATGGGTGAGGGCAACTTGTCTTCGGGTGTAAAACACTCTTTGATCATGCTGACTATGGCATACGTGCTCTTCAACGTGCTCATCTAAGCCTTTATTTTTACTTTTTCAACTTTCTTCCATGCCAGAGAAACACTTACCAGTATCAGCACACCACCCACAATTTGTTCGCCTTCTAAAAGCTCACCAAAAATCATATAACCTATTATTGCAGCTGCAAGAGGCTCAATAAGACCAAAAATCGGTGCCTGCTCCACGTTACAGTACTTTAGCCCATAGTAGAATAGGGTAAAGGCTATGGCCGTGGGTATCAATCCTAACCCTAACAGCCAAAGAATATCCACACTGTGGAGAGGGAAAACGATTAGGGACGGCGAGATCAGCAGGGAGGCGAATCCCAGGTAGACGAAAGTGATGTGCAGGGAGGACATGGACCTTCTGGCAGTCTTCATCAAAAAGAAGATTGCTGCCAGGCACAGACCAGAAATCATACCGGCGACCAACCCCACGGACAGCTCACCATAAGGGGTCAGCATGAGATAGAGTCCCAGTAGACCTATGGGTAGAGCGATCCAGGTCCCTTTATCTATCCTGGCCCCCCTCAGGTAGGCAGCAGGCAAAACGTAGATAGGAGCCATATAGAGTAGAAGTGCTGCAGTGGCAGCCTCGATCATCTGAACCGCGGTTATGTAGGAAGTGATCACTACTGTATTGATGACAATTATTGCCGCCATAATTCTGGGGTTGTTGATAACCGGCTTTTTGCCTGATAAGATGATGGGGACGCTCAAGAAGAGAAATCCGAAGAACATCCGAAAAAAGGATATCTGGATGGGGTGCAGTGGTATATTCCTGACGAAAACTACCAGAAAGCCCATGAGGATTGAACCTGTAATGACACTTAATGCTCCTATATCTGAGGATCTCAATTCCAATGACATTGACATTGGTTCAACCTGAAAATAAGGGGTTTAAAAATGGTATTGAATTATTGTTTTTCCTTGATCCTTCTTATAACATCTTTTTTCTTGGTTACAGCAGCATTAACCGCCTTGTCCACTTCGTCCCTCATCTCCTCGAAATCGGGGGGCTCCTTTTCACCCACCACCTTCTTGAGAGGAGTGTATGCCGATTCCCTGAACCTGGGCTTCAAAGGCTTTTTCTCTCCATTCTCGACAGTATAACACCCCTGACCTTTTTCCACCCATCCTACTTCCTCTACCCTTGTGCCTGACATCTCCACCACTTTTTTTACCTCTTGAGCCGCATCTGGGGGGCAGATGACCATCAGGGAATCTATGGACACACCCATAAAGTCGATCTCCAGCTCGTCCAGCATCCCCAGAACCTTAGGATTTACCATTCTCCTCACTTTCTCCATATCGAAGATTAGTGAGGTATTTGACACTCCAGAGATCTCTTCGGCATCTCCCCTGATACCTCCGTTGGTCACATCGCTCATGGAATGAATTTTAAGGACTATATCAGAGTTGAGGATGTGGTCACAGGCGGTAAGGAAGTCAACGTTCAGCGTCTCCTCTATCACGTCATGCATGCCGTAATAAATTGCGGTGGTCACTATTGTCCCTCCACCCGCGCCCTCGGTGAGGAGGATAACGTCTCCTTCCCTGGAGTTCTTTCTGGCAGTTATGTACTCCCCGATTCCTGCACAACCCACCCCACCGGTCATTCTCTCTCCGATAACCATATCCCCTCCGATGCGGAGGGTGCTTCCCGCCACCAGAGGAACGTCTGTAAGCTCACAGACACTGGATATGCCAGCTACATGGTCAAAGATCTTGGAAACGTCACCATCATCTGCAATGTGTATATCCGAGAACACGGCAACCGGTGTGGTTCCCATAACATAGATATCCCTCATTGCTGCCCTAGTTACATGAAATCCGGCAATGAATGGAAATTCACTGAGACGGGAATGAATACCGTCGATGGCAACAGAGAAGTATAGACCATCTTTTTTCACCACACCAGCATCGTCAAGCTCCTTAGAAGATATAATCGCTTTACTGTCTCCAATAACTTCTGCCAACTTGCGGTGAGCGTAGAAGTCTCCTTTACCTCTGCTGCCCACCCCAAACTCTCCCATGGTAACATTGGACCGGTAATAATTCAGAAGAGAGGAGGACTGGGAGTAAGCATTATTCACCTCCATTATGACGGCGTCAGCCCATTTTTCTGCCTCCTGCTCATTCCAGCCCTTGATCTCTACTATCCTCTGCGATAATCTGTCTTTTACCGTTTTATGGTCTTCACAAGCGAGCATTTTTCTGGCGTAACCCTCAAGATCCATGATAGATCCCCCAATTTTCAATTGATCAAACCGGTCTAGATAAACCTCATTATACTTTCTATAACATTTCCGAATCCTGTCCTTAACGTAGTCACAATATCGACATCGGTTATCATCAAGACATAGTAAAGCCCGACAAAGGTTCCTATCATGCTCCCTACGTTGGTCAAAGCTGCCACCAGCAGCACCCTGAATAATTTGTTGCTGAAAACTTCTTTCAAGCTGCTGGCTCCGGTTATACCCTTCAAGTCGCTGGAAGTAGGTTTTCTAACCCATACCTCTACGGCACCGGTTACCCACCCGGCGGCTATTGCCGGATTGATCGAAGTGAACCAGGCGAAGAAGAAAGCAGCCAGTATGGATAAGGGATGGGCACCGGCTATAGTGGCAAAAACTGCTGAAAAAGCACCATTTATAAGGAACCAGTAAACGAAGGCCTTGATGATAAGAGCTGAGTTCAGAGTGGTGAGCAGTATCCCGAATATTAGAATAATAATACCAAAGATTAGAAAGCTGAACAATTTGAAGAGGTTGAATCTTCTCTGCTTGACCTCTTCGAGGGTTCTGGGGTCCGGTATATTTCGAGGGTCCATCAAATGGTTCTCTATTCCCTTCTTATGCCCAGCACCCACCACCGCCACGATCTTGTTGTAATTGGGGAGCGACTTGAACAGGTTGGAGGCCATATAAGAATCCCTCTCGTCGATGAGCACTCTGGCAGCAGATGGAGCAATATCTCTGAACTCCTTTACCAGCAGCTCCAGAACGTCCTCCTCCAGCATCTCATCGATCTCTACTTCGTCTTTTCTGATGAAATCCATTATCAAATGCCCTAAAATCTTCAGTTTCTCCCTGAGGGAGAGTGAGGTCCAGAACCTCTTGAGGGTCACGTTTATATCCCTATCTATGAGAATAATATCTGCGTTGAGCTCCTTGGCCTTGTTTATTGCTGCCAGCATCTCGTCTCCGGGTTTTACACCGTAAGTATCTCCCATTTTCTTCTGGAAGTAGGACAATAAAAGCTGAAAGAGAAGCAAGTGGGTTTCCCCTTTCTTGATGACTTCCATTATGGGTATGTCCCGCTGCCCACCTTTTGTGAGGGCGATGTAACGCCTGCTATCCAGCTCAACCGCTACTGCTTCTGGAAGCTCCTTATCGATGGTCTCCTCCACATCCTTTATGCTTTTGGGAGAGATGTGGGCGGTTCCTACTATAACCAGCCTTTTATTCTCCACTTCTTATCGCCTCAACAACTTCAAGTATTCTCATCAAATCCGTCCGGGAAACAATACCCTGCAGCTCTCCGGTGTCACTTACAACAGGTAACCTACCTATTTTATTCTCATTCATTATTCTAAATGACTCCAAACTGGTCATGTCTGGAGTTATAGTTGTAACCTCCGTCTTCATTAAATCTTTGACTAACGAATCTCGAGAAGCATTGGCCACATCCTGAAGGGTAACAATACCCACCAGTTCGCTGTCTTCGGTTACTGGATAACCAAGGTGTCTATGCTTGAACATTAGATTGATCACGTCTTCAGCTGTAGTATCTGGGGTTACGGTGACTGCAGGAGAGCTCATAACGTCTCTCACTCTGGAATCTGAGAGTACATTCTCCATTGTGGCTGTTCTCTCCTCTTCACTGGCTCCCAGGTATATAAAAAGTGCTATAAGGATAAGCCAGGGGTTGGCGAAGATCCCCACTATTGCCATGAAGATAGCCAGACTCTTCCCTACTCCGGCTGCGACTTGAGTAGCCTTTATGAAGTTCGTTTTTCTGGCAATAAAACCTCTGAGCACCCTCCCGCCGTCCAGCGGGAAAGCAGGAATGAGGTTGAAGGCTCCCAGAACCACGTTAAAGTAAAAGAAGACCATAAAGAATTCGGCCACGATGGGAATGCCCGTCAGGAATATGAGATAGGCAACTGCCGCAATGGCGAAACTGGTCAAAGGTCCCACAATAGCGATAGAGATCTCCTTTTCCGGTTCCTTGGGGAATTTCTCCAGCATGGAAACGCCGCCGAAGATAAACAGCAGAATCCCCTTAACTTCAACCCCACTTCTCTTGCTCAATAGAGAGTGAGAAAGCTCATGAAGGAGAACGGCAACGAACAAGCCGATAGCAGAAGCTATGGAAAGAGCAATTTTAACTGATTCAGAGAATCCCGCTTCCGCAAATCCGAAGGGAAATGGGTTAAAATAGAGCAGATAACTTAAAATTATTAAAATGATGAACAGGGTGAAGTGAATCCTGATCTCAATACCCGCAATGGTGAAAACCTTGAAAGATGACTGCATAAAACTCCCTTTGGAAATGATTATATAAAAATATGGATGAATCTGGTGAGAAGAAGTGAGCAATGAGCAATAAGAAAAAAGTTAATATAAGTGGTCCGTATAACAAAGGTTGGTGAGTGTGATGATTAGCGAGATATCTACACTTTTCGGGTTAAACATTTACACGGATGAGGGGAGATACATTGGAAGAGTGGAAGACGTAGTGATCGATCTGGAGAGAAGACAGGTGAGGGGTCTGGCAGTAAATGACTATAACAAAGTCCTTATCGACTCCAAGTCTACCGGCATTATCATACCCTACAGGCTGGTAAAATCAGTAGGAGATATTGTTCTGGTGAAAGACGTTTTCAGGCACAGGAAGAAGAAAGGGACCGAAGAACAGGAAGAGAGCCCTGTAGAAGGATCGCAAGAGGAAATGGTCAAAGCCCAGGGATAATTAGTTTACATCCAATTTAGCTTAACCCGAACTCAGAAATGGGGGAACAAATTAGAAAGAATATTTTACAGTCAGCGATATCATTATCAGTCCACATATGTGGGCGGCGGTGCAGAAGGCACAGTAATAACCACTTGTAAATTCGATCGCTTCTAAAACAACTATTCCTCCCAGGCCGGCTATTTGCCACCCTATTTTGGTAGTTCTCCATTTTAGAGCAATGGGGGCCACTGCAAACCATGCGAACCCCAGGGCTGGAGGGTATGTGGTGCACTCCATCCCTATAGGGCAAGCGTAGCTGAAATAGTTTATGTACATGAGATAGGTGGATACTATCAATCCCAGAACCCAGAAGAAATAAAAAGCAAATGTAGCGCTATTGTTCCTCAAACCTTCTTTTTTAACCACAGTTCTTGCACTCATTTTCATCTTTTTTTCCTGACTATTGTAATTTTTATTTTTTTCGTCTCACTTTTTTTGATATAGCTGTAGGTTGGGTTAACATTCAACACTCTTATATATGGGCAGTTATGGTAGGTGGTTGTGGTGACCGGAATAGTTTACCATAAGGATTATCTGGAGCATGAGCAGGATGTGTCTCACCCAGAGGGAAAAGAAAGGCTGTTATACACAATTGACCTGTTCAAGCAAAGAGGTGTATTTGAAAAACCTGAATTCAAGCTTCTTGACCCTTTGAAGGCTACTGAGGAAGATCTTGAGGATGTTCACCAGTCAAGATATATTCAATTCTTGAAACAAAAGAGCAAGACAGGTGGGATGATCGATCTGGACACTAAAATCCCGGTGGGTCTGTTCGACATCGCTCTTCTGGCTGCTGGAGGAGCTATAAAGGCAGCAAAATCCATACTCGAGGGG
>JBKHKH010000021.1:0-21197 GCA_046537735.1 Archaeoglobaceae archaeon
ATTCTATCCTTTATTCTTCTAGCTATTTTTCGGGCTTCTTCCCAGCTGTTTACCTTGTTGGTAACGTCCAGATAAGCTTCATCCACGCTGACCTGCTGAATTACACCTGATTCTCCTTCCAGGATTTCCATAATCCTTTGAGAGACCTCTTTATAGTACTGCATGTCCACCGGGAGGAAGGCGACGTCCAGGCCTTTAGCCAGGCTCTTTGCCTGCTTGATAGGCATTCCTGCTTTGATTCCCAGCTCTCTGGCTTTGTAGCTGGCAGTGCTCACTGCTCCACTGTCTTCAGATCTTCCAGAATAAACGCAGATGACTATTGGTTTACCCTTGATTTCTTCATTCCTGAGCTCTTCAACCGAGGCGTAGAAGGAGTCGAGATCGACGTGAAGTACTATCCTGTCCATTATCTATCCTGTTTGCAACTTTATTTTATAAGTATAGTCGATAACCTGTGTTATAAATATACCTCTATGGCGTATTCTCGAGTGTAAATTCTCTTTGGTAAGCATTGACGAGGGGGTAGGAGCGTAAAAGGGAATATAAATGGTTATTGATCGAGGAGCTAACTTTTTTAATCTGTCGACAAGTTCTTTTTCATGAGGCTGGCGGCATTGATTTCGGGTGGTAAGGATTCTATGCTTGCTCTCCATAAAGCTGTTAGGGAGCATGAGATCGTTTGTCTGGTGGGAGCTATCCCTGAAAATCCTTATTCTCTAATGTTTCACACCTATAATCTCCATCTCATAGATGTGATATCTTATTCTCTTCAATTACCCATATTCAAGATCCCCACTGCGGGTATGGAGGAGCAAGAGGTGGAAGATCTCCAAAAACATCTGGGCGTGCTGGACGTCGATGGAATTATTACGGGGGCGATAGAATCAGAGTATCAGCGAAGCCGGTTTGACAGGATGTGCCGGAATCTAGGACTGGAGCTGGTAGCACCTTTATGGCATGAAGATGTCGATGGGCTGATGGAGGAAATTGTGGAGAATTACAGTGTAATGATTGTAAGCGTCTCCGCAATGGGACTGGATGAGAGCTGGCTGGGCAAAAAGATTGATGAACAGCTTCTCACCAAACTTCAAACCCTGAACAAGAAGTATGGAGTGCATATTGCGGGAGAAGGAGGAGAATATGAAACGCTGGTTCTGGACGCTCCTCTGTTCAGGGAGAGGATCGTAATAAAGGGTAGCTATAAGGAGTGGAAGGGTGATGCGGGCTACCTGGAGATAACTGACTTCAGGTTAGAAGAGAAAAAGAAATGATCTGCTTACCTTAGATGGTTGTTAATGAAGCTGTGGATGACGTAATTCTTGAGGTTCAACGGGTCTTCAAAGAATACTATGTGAGAATTCTGGCATTTGCTGGCTATTTTGTTGCACAGCTCCACAAATCTTCTTTCTCTGCCGAACATCATTATTGATAGTCTGGCATCTACCGAGTTCAACTTTTGTGCTTCTATCAAAGAAGCACTCCAGGGAGTAGTGTCCTCCAGGCTGGTGCTTGTTGGCTCACCGTCTGTTATGAGGAAAACTATCCCTGTCCCTTTCTCCTTCCTTAAGATCTTTCTGGCTGTCCTTAAGGCCAGTCCGATGTCGGTTCTCCCCTTAACATTGACGTTGATGATCTCTCCTTCCCTCAATCTTCTGGTAGTATGGTTGAAAGACACTGTATATAGAACATCATCGCTGCTGGATTCGATTGCTCTCCTGAGGGCGAGTGTGGCTTCAACAGCTCCCAGGATCTTCCGGCCTCTCATGGAATCGCTGGCGTCTATGAGGAATACGTAAACGCATCTTTCAGTGTGCTTTAACTCTCTGATCACTATATTCTCTTCCTTCAGCTCGATCTGAGGATCTTTCAGAGCGGAATTGATCATGGTCTCCTGAACATCGATCATATCAAAGCTATGGAGAAAGGGATCGTACTCTTCCAGGGTGTTGCCGGTGAATATGGACATCCCCTTCTGGGAGGTCTCGTGCTCTCCCTGCCAGTGCTTTTCGAGCTCCTGAATGGAGATCTTCAGCACTCTTTCTCCCAGGATCTTCTCTGCCTGGGAAGTATAGTGGATATGTCGGTTCAGGCCCTCTACAACACTGCTTATGTAACCATCTTGGATCAAGTCCTGCAGGGTCTCCTGGTAAAAGTGGTAGACGAGGTCACTGGCACTCACATCGTCCATACTCAATTCGCCTGCATCTATTTTATCTTTTATTTCTCTCCAGGCCTTCTGTTTGGCTGCCCTATGCTCTTCCAGTTTTTTATGAGGTAGGTTAATGTAAGCAAAGTTATCCATCATATCGTTAAGGAGATATGAGATAAGTTCATAGTTTCTCTTAAGCTCAGGATCATCTATGTGTTTCTTTATAAGTTGTGATACGTCCAATTTTCCTTTGCGGAGGTGGTAGGGATTGAAAACAGAATAAAGCAGCTCTCTGGTAAGACATATATTTAAATTATTTGTGGTGCATAATTTGCATTTCGGTTTTACCGTTCTGATCTTGCTGTTCGTATCTCTACTGTTCATATCCCACGAAAGTGTAAATACCTGTTTCTGGCTTCTCTATCAGATTTGTACACCTTTTTATGGATTCCAGTGTTATCTCAAATGCAGATTTGATCTCTTGAGGCGACTCTGTCATCAAGACGAGGAACTTCCAGCAGTGAGGACATTCTTTAAGATCCCTATCCTGTTCAACGTTTATTCCGTTATCGCTCATGAGAGATATCTCTTCTATGATATCTCCAAATTCGTCCTCAGGGATGGCGGAGTAGATCTCGGAGCATGTCTGATTTATTGCCTCTTCCACCAGCTTCTCTATTATCTCATCTTTAGAACTCTCTTCCCCGAAATCGGGCTCTATTCTGCTTCTCAACCCCAGCTTGACCACTTCGTAATCATCTCCGTAGTCGGTGAGCATGGCAGCTTCATGCCTTCTTCTGGTTGCGGCAGCCCTCAAGTGGTCGAACAGCTTGATAGTTGCCCTGCAAGAAGGTTCACTCTCAATTCTTGCTCCACACCCGTCTTTCTGTCTGGCACACCTGACTGCTCTAGCCATTATCTTGAGATGCCAGATGGGGAGGAGAGCCCCCATCTTGAGACTCATGTTCTTCAGTCCAACATCCATCTCTTCCTGCAAACTGCTGGGAGGTCCAATAGGTATCTCTTCCAGCCTGTCCAGCAATGGCTCCTTTATATCTGCTGTACCTCTGTAGTTGGCGGGATTGGTGGAGGCAATGAATACTGTATCTATCTTCATGGGCAGCAGATCGCCCTCCAGGGTGGTGATCTGTCGTTCCTCCAGCAACTCGTGCAGCAGTGTCTGGAGAGCCGATGGAACGGCACCAAGCTCGTCAAAGTAACCGATACCCCTATGCGCTCTCAGGATCCTCCCGGGAGTGAAGACTTCCGGATGATCCAGGTCGTAGCCCTCTTTTAATTTTTGAATACTGATACCCCCGATAAGCTGTCTGGTGGTCATCATGGGGTCTCCTGAAATCCTTATCCACTTTCGGGGTATCCAGGTGAGCTCTACCTCATCATCTTCGAGGACCTTCTTTTTGCAGGAAAAACAGACCGGATTCAAGGGGTCGTCGTTGATTTTACAGCCCTTGATCGCTAGCTGTTTTTCAGGAAGTAATTTCATTATACTTTTGGAGAAGGTCGTCTTCCCGTAACCTCTCATTCCCTTGAAAAGTACACTTGAACCACTCATTAGAGCATTCTTTACAGCATCTTTTTCGGCATCTTTGCCGATGATCTCATGAAAGGGGTCTAGCCCCTCTTTTTCGTAAAAAAGCAGGGATTCTCTAATATAGTCCGCAACTGTGGTGGAATGATATTTGAGGTAGTCGTCACTCCAGATGTCTATCTGCTCTTCGTTTAAAGTAAAAACAGGTGAGGTGGATTTTTTAACCACCACTTCGTCCCACAAGTAGTCTTCCATCAAATTAAAGTTGATAATAAATTATATGAGGTTTGTGGTATCAGGTATTAAAGCTCTGCTTCGAAATCCTCTATAGAATAGGGGAAATCGCTTACTCCTCTGTTCCTCATAACTTCCCTGGTTATCAGCCAGTATACCAGTGCCAGAGCTTTTCTACCCTTATTGTTTGCAGGGATGACCAGATCGATATTGGAGGCCATGTTGTTGGAATCGCACAGGGCTATTACTGGGATACCTACATCCCTTGCCTCTTGAACTGCCTGAGTATCAATAGCGGGGTCTGTGACAACCACAACATCAGGCTCTCTGTAATATTTGAGCACAGGGTTTGTGAGCGTGCCGGGAACGAATCTATTCACTATGCTCTTGGCACCTATGATCTTGGCCATCATCTTCGCTGGTTTTTGACCGTACTGTCTTGCCGAGACCACCAGGATCTTTTGCGGGTCGAATTTTGCCAGAAACTTGCCTGTTAACTTTATCCTCTCGTCAAGCTGTCTGATGTCCAGAACATAAAGGCCGTCAGGCCTCACCTTGTAAATGAACTTTCTCATGTCACCGGTCTTTACCTGAGTCCCTATGTGAACACCAGCCGCTAAATATTCGTCTGGAGAGAGAAGGTATTCATAGCCCTCCTCACTGTCTCTTATCATCTTTTCTCCGTCTTTTATCATATTGAAATCACCTACGTAGTTTAACCATGGAGGGAGAACTCATGTACTCTTCTATTCTTATGAGTTCGTTGAGCTTGGCCAAACGCTCGCTACCCACAACGCCGGACTTTATTAATTTTGCGTTGAAGGCCACACTGAGATGGGCAATAGCATCATCTTCAGTCTCACCACTGCGGTGAGAGACCACAATATCGTAACCATTATCTCTGCTCAGTTTGACAGCCTTGAAAGTGTCTGTCAGGGTCCCTATCTGGTTGGGCTTTATCAGAACTGAATTTACGGAACCTGCTTCTATACCGGTCTCAATTCTATTGATGTTGGTCACGAAAAGGTCGTCTCCACAAATCATACAGTCCACAGATTTTGTCAGGTCTGCAAATCCCTCAAAATCATTTTCCTGGAGAGGGTCTTCCACAAAGAGAAGATTGTATTTGTCCACCAGCTCACCAATGTATGAGATCTGTTCGTCGGGCTTCAATTTCTTGTCTTGATACACATAATGCTCTCCATCCCACAATTCGGTGGCTGCGACATCAGTCCCTATCCTCACCTTGGTTCCCAACTCATCCTCAACTTTATCTATAGCCGTCTGGATTATCTCGAAAGCTTGCTCATCCCCTATCTGTGCTGCCCATCCACCTTCATCTCCTTTGGCAGTGAATATCCCTCTGCTGGTCAATTCCTTCTTTATCTGTTTGTGTACCCGGGTGTTGGTCATCTGAGCATCAAAGAAGGTCTCTGCACCCACAGGGATTATGAGGAACTCCTGAATATTTGTGCCTGCTGCGTGAGCACCACCACCGATCACATTGCCCAGGGGGTAGGGCAGTTCAGTGGCGAAAGCTCCACCCAGATAGTGATAAAGAGGGATTTCCAGGTAGTTAGCAGCTGCCTTGGCACATGCAAGGCTGGCAGTGATAGCAAAATTACCTCCTATCTCGGAGAAGTTATCCGTTCCGTCAGCCTCTCTTAAGGCTGCATCGATGGTGCTCTGGTCAAAGACGCTCATCCCCACCAGGGCTCTGGATACCTTATCCTCTATCTCTCCATTCCTGTAGGGATCGACCACTATGGCTTCTTCACTTCCTGTTGATGCTCCACTTGGGGCTATAGAACTTGCACCAGATTCGGAGGTCAGTATCTCGCACTCGACAGTTTCATTCCCCCTGCTGTCAAAAACAACTCTGTACAGCACATCTTCGATTATCATTTTTACTCCTCAAAAATAATCTGAATTTTGAAGCCATATGAAACTGTCGCTTTTCCTCTTGACAGTAATGGGTATTGCTCTTTTCTCGAATTCCTCCAGAGCTATCTCCATGGGCCCTCCATTACTGCTTTCGATGAGCACCGGAGCTCCCATAGCAATTTGGAGGGCTCTAGACCCAATTATTCTTGCTTTTTCAAAACGAGTATATTCAAATGGAAATGATTTTTCTCTTTTTGTTTTTGGGGGCATTTTCCCACTCCTTTTCAACTAATGGGGCCGCCGAGATTTGAACTCGGGTAACGGCGTCCCGAACGCCGAAGGATAACCAGGCTACCTCACGGCCCCGTGGAAGCGTGCAAATTCCTTAATCACCGACTTATGAGTAAGGAACATCCTTCTGCAGCAGTACCTCTCAATTCCAAGCTCATTGAGTGCTTCACTAGGGCTCTTACCTTCTCTAAGCTTGTCATTATATTGCTCCCAGTGCTGGGCAATAACGCTTCCACAGGTAAAACATCTGATAGGGAACATGAATATCACCTATACGAGGTTTGTTTCTTCTTTCTAGCTCCTTTACCGCCCTGCTTTTTGCTCTCTTTTCTTCTGACGTCGTTGACCAGTAAAGTTCTATCGTAGTCAATGAAAGCTTTTCTCAACTCCTCATCATTGCTCCAGCCGTAGAGAGCTCTGGCAATAGCGGTTCTGGTGGCTTCAGCCTGACCCATAAAACCACCACCATTGGAGTTTACGCTAATGTCCACTTTCTCTGAAAGTTCCTTAGCTATGGATAATGGCTCACTGATAAAAGTTCTAACCATCTCTGGCTGCATCAGTTCCAGGGGCGTTTTGTTAACTCTGATTCTCCCCTTTCCGGGCTTTATGGTCGCTCTGGCAATAGCAGTCTTTCTCTTACCGCTGGTGACCAGGACCTTCACGCTATCACCTTACTTCCCAGGTACTTGCTGACTTCACCCAGAGTTATGTATCTATCAGTTTTGGATACTTTCTCCATTAAAGCGTCATCAATATATTCAAATTGCATATCTCTCAATTCTTCTGGAACGTCTATAAAAACTTTAAGTCTCTTGAAAGCTTCTCTACCTCGTCTGCTTTTCCAGGGAAGCATTCCTCTTACGGTTCTCTTGAAGATACTCTCAGGATGCCTGGGGAAATAAGGACCGCTCTCCTGGCTACCTCTCTCACTCTTCTCCACGTATTTATTCAAGTTCATTGACCTCTGACCGGTTATGACCGCCTTTTCGGCGTTAACTATAACAATATTTTCTCCGTTGATCAATCTCTTGGCAATTTTACTGGATAACCTGCCCAGTATGTGACCTTTAGCGTCAATTACAGTGTAACTCTCATCTCCCAGTATTCTTTTTACATTAACTGACATTTATACTCACCTCATGCAATAATCAAACAATTATCTTTACTCCAGACCCGCTGGGATTCTGTTCCATGAGCTCTCTGATGGTCAAGCATTTACCACCAGAACCCTCAATCTTCCTTCTGGCAGTTTCCGAGAATGAAATAGCAGCTACACTCAAAACCTTGGACAGTTCTCCTCCACCAAGAACTTTACCTGGAACGAGTATAACCTCGTTATCCCCGGAATTTTTGTGAATCTTTGATATATTGACCTCAGCATGGTTTCTTCTTGGATTGACCAGTCTCTTTGCTACGTCTTTCCATATGGGGGCATCATTTTTGGCGTTGCCATCCAGCAGTTCATCTATTAACCTGATAAGATTTGGATTGCTTTTCCTATTCTGAAGCTTCCTTACTCTGCTCATATTTCTCCCTCTGATCTTGATAGTTTGACGGGTTGAAATTTCATCCCTTTGATTTTGATGAGGGTTTCGGAAGGATATTTAAAAGTAACTCTAAAACTTGATTCATGATCATATTAGAAATTTTTTTGGATTATTTTTAATGACTTATTCAAATAATTATGGATTTACCTATAATACTTAAAGAATTGGCGATGACTTTTCTTAGGCTAGCCTAAATGATTGAGGTTATCCTCAATAATCAAAATTCTTATTAAATCAAATAATTCATCTCTGCTCATGAAGAAAATAGCAGTGATGAGCGGTAAAGGCGGTGTAGGAAAAAGCACCGTAGCAACAAATCTGGCTTTTGCGCTGGCTCGAAACCATAAGACAGGGTTATTTGACGCCGATATTCATGGACCGAGTGTCCCTCAGATGCTGGGACTTACAGATATCAGGGGTCTAGCCCGATCAGATGAAGAAGGTAAATTCGAGCCTGTAACTATCAGAAACCTTAAAGTTTTCTCCATAGGATTTTTACTGCCTTCTCCTGACTCTCCTGTGATATGGAGAGGACCTGTAAAGCATGGATTCATTAAACAGGCAATCGAGCAGGTCGATTGGAATGCCGATTATCTGGTGATAGATCTGCCTCCAGGGACAGGTGACGAGGCGATAAGCGTGATGCAAGTTGCCAAACCCGATGGCGTGGTTGCAGTAACTTCTCCCCAAAGGATTGCTTATGGGGAGGTGAAAAAGGCGATCAATTTTGCCAAGCAGACAGAAGTGCCTGTTCTTGGGGTAGTGGAAAATATGGCAGGATTGATATGCCCTCATTGCTCCAAGATCATTGATGTGTTTGGTAAGGGTGGAGGTAAAAAACTGGCCGAGGAAACGAAAGTTCCTTTCCTGGGGTCCATACCTCTCAATCCAGAAGTATCGGAAAGTGGTGAAAAAGGTAAACCCATGGTAGAGGTTGGAGGTAAAGCCGCTGAGATCTTCGATGAGCTGGCCAAAAAGATACTCAATCAATTGGAAAAGGAGGTAACAGCATGAAGATAGCCATACCAACTGAAAGAGGTGGTGAAGAGGATTATGTAACGGAGCATTTTGGCCGTGCTCCTCTCTTCACTGTTTATGACTCCGAAACTGGAGAAGTAAGCATCATAAAGAATACCAGTGATCACATGGGAGGTTCAGGGAAACCTCCTGAGCTTCTTGCCAGAAACGGTATCGATGTAGTTATTTGCGCCAATTTGGGGCCTAAAGCTGTTATGATGTTTGAGCAGCTGGGAATCAAAGTATACAGGCATCCAACTGTGGCCAAAGTTAAGGAGCTAATTAAGCTGTTAAAGGAAGGCGAACTCTCAGAAGCGGATATTAACAGCGCTTGCCAGGAGCACAGGCACTAATCCTGTTTCTGGTTGAAGATATTACCTCAATCCAATTATTTAGGAAGGATTTGTTTAGGAAGGATTTGAGGGACATTTTCATTGTAAGGAGGGTAAACTACTCCTTTCTCGGTGATCAGCGCTGTCACATGGGTTAAAGGCGTGGGATCGAATGCCGGGTTGTAAACCTTAACGTTATCGGGAGCTATCTTACAGCTTTTGCACTTTATGTGACAATAGGTGAGTTCTTCGGGCTCCCTCTCCTCGATCCTCACATCCTTCTTGCTCCTGCTCCAGTCGAATGTGGTCATCGGAGCGGCAACGTAGAACGGAACTGAGTTTTCTTTTGCCACCACAGAAACAGTGTAGGTCCCAATTTTGTTAAACACAGCATCACTAACTATTCTGTCCGCCCCCACCACAACACAATCAATTAAACCCTTTTGCATCACTATTCCCGCCATACTGTCGGTGATCAGGGTAACATCTATTCCTTCCTGCATCAATTCCCAGGTGGTCAGCCTGGAGCCCTGATTTAAAGGTCTGGTCTCGCAGGCGTAAACATTGATATCCTTTCCTTCCTTTACTGCACTCCTTATCACTCCCAGAGCAGTTCCCCACTCCACGGTGGCTAGACTGCCTGCGTTGCAGTAGGTTAAGACCGTATCGCCATCATCAAGCAATTTAGCCCCATAATCGCCTATTGCTCTGTTCCTTTCAGCATCTTCTTCTGCGATTTTATCTGCTTCCTTTAGGGCAAGCTCTCTGACCTCATCTATACTTTGCCCCTCCATTGCCTTATTGAGTGCTCTGTGGATACCATAAGATAGGTTAACTGCGGTGGGGCGAGTAGAGTCCAGGTATTCGGCGGACTCTTTTATGTAGTCTTTTAATCCCTCTACAGAATCGGTTCTCTTCTGGTGGGCTGCCAGAGCTACTCCATAAGCTCCTGAAGCTTCCAGAGCCGGAGCACCTCTCACCGACAACCTTTTTATTGCCTCTGCCAGCTCTTCCACGGTTCTGCAGGTCATTATCTCCAATCTATCCGGTAGAAGAGTCTGATCGATCAGCTTGACACCGTCATCCCAGTAAATGGTCCTCATGATTTTGTCCAGTGGAGAAGACTATAAATTTTTAACTTAAGCTCTAAACCAGTTTGCAGTCGGTCTACAAAGCTAAATATTTTTAAGCCATTGTTCACAACAGCAGTTGATGATCGTCCATCCAATTGATTATCGCTACGGCACTCCTCAAATGAAGAGAATCTGGTCGGAAGAGAGCAAGATCAAGCGAATGATCAGAGTTGAAATGGCTATTCTCAAAGCACTTGCCAATAAGGGCTACCTGGATATTTCTGCTGTAAATAAAGCCAAGAAACAGTCGTTGAACATCAGTACGGATAGAGTTAAAGAAATTGAGGCGGAGATAAAGCACGATATAATGGCTCTGGTGAGAGCGATCTCGGAAGTCTCCGGTGAGGCATCCAGATGGGTTCACTTTGGGGCAACATCCAACGATATTACCGATACCGCAACGGCAACCCAGCTTAGAGATTCTCTTAAGCTCATGGAATCCAGGATCAAGAAATTGCTCGTTCTTTTATCTCAAAAAGCTGAAGAGTACAGGGATGTAGTGTGTCTGGGCAGAACACATGGCCAGCCAGCTTTACCCACCACTTATGGTTTCAGGTTCGCTATCTGGACTTCTGAAATGGGAAGACAGTATATTAGGCTGCAGCAATTACGAGATAGGCTGTTGGTGGGAATATTTAGTGGCGCTGTGGGTACTCAAGCGGCATTAGGTGAAGAAGGTATTGAGCTTGAAGAAGATGTTATGAGAATTCTGGGGCTTAAACCGGCAATGGTCTCCAGTCAGATCATTCCTAGAGATATTTACTGTGAATACATCGAGTTCTTGTCCAATGTGGCCACCACTCTGGAAAAAATTGCTACCAACTTCAGGATCCTTCAGAGGGCTGAGGTGGGCGAGATCTCAGAGAAATTCGAGGAGAAACAGGTAGGGAGCTCCACTATGCCCCATAAGAGAAATCCGATTGATAGTGAGAATATATGTGGGTTGGCCAGGGTGATAAGAGGTTTTGTAGAGCCTCAGCACCAGAGTGCCATCCTATGGGAGGAAAGAGACTTAAGCAACTCCTCGGCAGAGAGGATCACTCTTCTGGAGCCAACAGTCCTCACCGACCACATTTTATCCAAAATGACCAAGGTGGTGGAGTCGATGTCGCTTGATATGGACAATATTAAGAGGAACATGGATATGCACAAGGGCTTGAACTTGAGCGAGGCTGTAATGGTGGCTCTTACCAGAAGAGGTATGGGTAGACAAGAAGCACACGAGCTGGTTAGAGAAGCCTCATTGAGAACTAAAGCTTCACTTTACGACGAGCTGGCTAAAAGTGAAGAGATCACCAGATATATAAGCAGTGATGAATTAAAAGAGATACTTAAACCCCAGAACTACCTGGGCACCGCTGGAAAGAGGGTTGACAGGACAATCGAGTGGGTTGACCACCTCCTTAGATAATGCAAATCACATCATTGTAATAATGATAAAGATTTTAAGTTATCGAGTCCATCATACTCATGTAGGTGATAAAAATGGTAAAGATCGTTCACGCACAAACAGTATTAGCAGAACAGGTACTTAACGAATTGAAGAGCAAAACAGGTGAGCCTGCCACCAAGGACGCCATTGCCAGGGCAGTTGAACATTACCTTGCATGCTCTTATACTCATGAAGAACCTCTAGAAAGAAAGCTCGAAGAGGTTATGAAAAAGAGGTCTTGAGAAAGTGCACACAAATTAAACCTATATTATTAGCACACAATTAATTATATCTCTTTTTTTTCTGCCATAATCTTTATTTTCGTTCTGATTATTCAGATTTCTACTGGACATCTTCAGATACTAAAAATTATTATTGGTAATATTTGAAACTCTAAAAATTAGTAATATTTATATACAGTGCAAAAGTTCCGCTGTCGTGAAGTCTATTGAGGAGATCAATGAAAAGATCAAGGAAGGGAATGTCTCTGTTGTAACCGCCGACAAAATGAAAGATTTTGTGGAGGAGGTTGGAGCAGAGCAGGCTGCCAGGGAAGTTGATGTGGTAACCACAGGGACTTTCGGTGCTATGTGCTCTTCAGGAGCATTTCTCAACTTTGGTCATTCTGACCCCCCTATCAAAATGCAGAAAGTTTGGCTCAATGACGTGGAAGCCTATACAGGAATAGCTGCCATTGACGCTTATATTGGTGCAACTCAAGTATCGGAAACCAGAGGAATGGAATACGGGGGTGCACACGTAATAGAGGACTTCGTGAAGGGTAAGGAAGTGAATTTGAGGGCGATGAGTTACGGAACCGATTGTTATCCCCGAAAGGAGATAGTCACCGAGCTTTCCCTGGACGATTTGAATCAAGCTACCATGCTGAACCCCAGAAATGCTTATCAGCGATATAAGTCGGCAACCAACTCTTCCAACCAGATGTTGAGGACTTATCTGGGCACACTACTTCCCAGATACGGGAACATAACATTTGCGGGAACTGGAGAGATATCCCCCCTTAACAACGATCCCCAGTACAGGACCATAGGTACAGGGACAAGGATATTCCTTTGCGGTGCTCAGGGTTATGTGATCGGTGAGGGGACCCAGCACAGCCCTCCATTTGGTACTCTCATGGTCAAAGGAAATCTGAAGGAAATGGATCCCCAGTACATGCAGGCTGCTGTGTTCCCTGGGTATGGAGTTACCATGTACATTGGAATCGGCATCCCCATACCCATTCTAGACGCTGACATGGCAAAAGCCACCGCCATCAGAGATGAGGACATAGAGACCCAGATAATCGATTTCGGTGTACCCAGAAGGGATAGGCCTGTAATGAAGAATGTGAGCTACGCGGAGCTGAAGAGCGGTAAAGTTGAGATGAATGGAGAGGAGGTAAGAGTATCCCCGCTTTCCAGCCAGTATTTTGCCCAAAAGATCTCCGAGGAGGTGAAGAGCCAGGTAGATAAGGGTGAATTCTATCTATCACTGCCTTCAGAGAGCATTCCCACGGAGAGGGTGTTCAAGCCTATGAAGCAGACAGCCATCAGGGTGGTCAAAAGCGTGATGACCTCTGCCATTTACATAAGTCCGGAAACAAGCGTGGAAGAAGCTTCAAAGATAATCATTCGTAAGGGAGTGAACCATCTGCCCGTGGTTGACGACGACAGCACTCTCATCGGGATCGTTACCTCATGGGATGTTGCCAAGGCGGTGGCCATGGGTAAAGTAGGCAGAGTAGAGGACATAATGATCAAGAAAGTCGTCACCACACTTCCAGAGGACCCGGTCCAGGTGGCAGCAAGAAAAATGGAGAAGCACGACATATCTGCCCTTCCTGTGACCGACACCAAAAACCGCTTAGTGGGTCTGGTGACCGCTGAAGACTTGAGCAAACTGCTTTCGGGTGATTGAAATGATGCTGGAGATACAGTTCGATTCACATAAGGTTAAGGAACCCATAATCTCCAAAGCCAGTCTGGAGACCAACAGCCTGATAAACATCATAAGAGCCAATGTGGGAGCCAGAGAAGGAGAAATGGTAGTTGAGGTAGAGAAATCAAAGGTGGAGGACGTCATTAAAGCCTTTGAGAGGCAAGGGATCGACGTAACCAAGCTGGAGAAAAAGATAAACAAGGACGACAGCTGCATTCACTGCGGAGCATGTATCAGCATATGCCCTGTGGAGGTATTTTATCTGGACGACGAAAACAAAGTAATAGCGGAGACCGAGAAGTGCATTCACTGCGGGGTCTGCGTCAACGTCTGCCCCGTAAGCGCCCTCCATCTCCCGTGATAACTGTAAATAATACCGACCAAAATGAAGAGATACAGGTACCAGCATAAGGAGACCATTGTAACCATTCTGGTGGAGGGTGACAGGTATTACGATGTTGCCGTCAACGCTATACTGGAAGCCAGAAAAGAGATCGAGTCAGTCATAAGGTCGGACCCTTTTTTTCTCTCCTCACTTGAACCCTACAACATATCAGGGGGGCCAGTAACCAGAAGAATGGTTAAAGCCGGTGAAATGGCTGGACTGGGACCCATGGCTTCTGTAGCAGGAATGATCTCCCAGTACGCAGTGGAGAAGATGGTGGAAGAGGGAGCGGATTTTGCGGTGGTGGACAATGGAGGAGATATGGCCATCTACAGTCAGCGGGAGATAGTGGTGGGTGTGTATACGGGCACCAACATCAAGCTGGGATTTAAAATTGGGCCTTCTGATGATATGAGAGCAATTTGTACTTCAAGTGGGAGAATAGGGCACTCCATCAGTTTTGGCTACGCTGATGCGGCAACGGT
This sequence comes from Archaeoglobaceae archaeon, assembly GCA_046537735.1. GTDB lineage: Archaea > Halobacteriota > Archaeoglobi > Archaeoglobales > Archaeoglobaceae > JdFR-22. Next base: position 14,383 of record JBKHKH010000021.1, read on the forward strand.
TTTTGGCGGTGATGCCTGCGTGGCCGATGCCTTCGCAACCGCACTGGGGAACGAGATCAAAGAAGAAGTGGATGAGGAGAGCTTTACCGCTGTCTTGGAGGAATTCTGGGAGAAGTGCAGGGATAAGGATTATGTGGACGGGATTTTTGCGGTCAAGGGGGAGATGATGGGGTTCGCCGGGAAGGTTCCTGAGGTCGTGAGAGCTGAAGTAGATCCGGATCTGATAACTAGGGGCTGATTTGTTATATATGTTTATAGAATTCGTAAAAATTAAAGCTATAAACTTAATTTATGTGTGTTTCAACAAACTCATGAATTTTTCTCTTTGTTCAGGGTCGATTGAGAACTTTTCACTGCTTTTTTCCACCATACCCGAACTTTTGAGGTTGTTCAAGTGATAGTGAACGTTTTTTGGATTAAGGTTGGTTAGTTCAGCAATTTCTTCTTTTGATAAGGGCCCATTCTGCAACAGCAATTCCAGTATTCGTCTTTTATTTTCGGATCTTAACAAGGTTACCAGACCCAGTTCACCATCTAGAAGCTTTTTGGAGAAAAATAATCTCTCGTTTCCGTATCTTACTGAGATAACCTTACCCCACTTCTCCAGCAAAGCTAAATGGTAGCGGAGGGTGCTTCTGTTAATGTTGAGATTTTCTTCGAGTTCTTTTATGCTTGCTCCAAAGCTCCACTGCAGGTACTCCGATATTTGTTGTCTGTTCTTACTCTTTAGAACAGATTTGATCCTTCCAAGTATGATGGGAAGATATTTCCAGAGTCCGAGAGCCGCTATTAAAATTCCAGCAATGTACTTTAACTTTATCCATAAAGGAAGATCCCAAAAAGAGATTTTTTTCTCATCATTAATATCGTTCTCTATTCTCTTTTCAAGCTCCTGATCACTGAGATTGGCTGGTTCAGCATCGAAAGCTGAACTATGAGACACAAATAGATCACTAGGTATAAAAAAAGATAAAAATAGGGCTAATAAACAGAAAAAGAGTAATCTTCTACTCCAGATACTTCTTCGCCATAAACCTCGAAGTACCATTGTCCCTGTTCTGCATTCCTGATAGTTAAAATTATCTTTCCGTCAACCTTTCCATCATCTCCATCTCTAAATGTCTGGTCACTACCATCTGGAGAATGGATAGTTAGTGTCAAACTATCGGATGGATCATCCCAAACGAGATAGACATCAAATGTCGATGATGAGATATCTCTACTGAACCAGTCTGTTTCTCCTTCCGTTATGGTGTCATAGATTGTTTCTGGCTCTACCTGTATTGCACCGACTGGTACCGACATCAACAGAACTGCCAATCCTACAAAACAAACCCAACCTATTTTCATGGATGTAATATAAAAATAGCAAGGTATTAAGATTTCTGACCATGGTACTAGAACATAAAAATAATTATATTTTTCTAGTTTTTAGAACTATAGATTACTACACTACCTTAAACAACTTATTAAGCAATTAATTAGCTCATAATAAATAAGTTTTCTGACCATGGCCCTTGAAAATTAAAATAAATGTATATTCTAGCCCAATGGTCAGAATTACTAAATAAGGAAATTGTTCTAATGGGAATCAAAGGCTAGAGGAGGTGGAAGATTTGAGGAAGTCATGGCTAGTATCCTTTGCAGCTCTTTTTGTGGTTGCAACGATATTACCGGCGACGGCTATGAGCGAGGGAAAACCGGTAAATCCAAATGAGGCTATGGTTGTGGCTGAGAAATTTTTGACGAGTATTTCAACAACTGAAAACTTTAAAGAGTGGAAGGACCTACATATTGAAGGAACAACTGCTTGCTTTAATGTTGAAAACGATAAGACGGCCTATATATTTGAACTAGCGAAAGAAGGAGAGTATAAAGGATATATCGTTGTGTCAGCGAAAAAGACAAATTACCCGATACTTGAATACTCAAAGGGTGACTCTCAATTAATGAGCAATACAGGTGTTAAAAGTGAGAAGGTATACCGCTTAGGACCCCTCGGATACTTATTCAAGAAAGACGATGGTTATTACCTAAATGGAGAGAAGGTTAACTTCAGCAAGGTTAAGAAGGGAGTTAAAGAGTTGAAAGAGAGAAAATCAGTTCAAGAACATTTATCTGAGAGGGCTAAAGAAGCAAAATCCCAGTGGGAAAAATACAATTCTACTACAACTTCAGAATTTACTACTTTAAGTAGCTGGTATGGTAACCATATTTATGGAGTAGAAGGTCTACATTGGGATGACGGCTGTACACCTACGGCTGCTGCAATGGTCTTAGAGTACTGGGGTGGAGAAGGTTATTCAAACCTTAATTATGATGACTCTTGGTATAGTGAAACGACAGACCTCTGTTGTACTGGAGATAATTGCTATGATGACCCTGTTGATGAACATACGGATTTAACAGAGAAGTATACATCAAGCTATGGCAACTTGGTCTAGTTGTTATACCCCTGTAGAGAATGTTGCTACAGGTATCAATTATGTATGCAATCAACATGGTTATGGGGATTGGGCCACTTGGTTAGATGATGGAACATACGACTGGAGTTGGAATGTAAACGAGATAAATTCAGGGTACCCATATGTTTTCACCATGTGGTGGTATACACAAGACCCTCATAGTGTTGCAGTAGCTGGTTATAGAGAAAATATTGATACAGGCGAGAAACAATTAATGATATATGACACACACAATGATGAAGAGGGTGACTATGATGAAATAAAGTACGTTGCTTTTAATAGTTGGGGTTGGTCTGACGAGTACAAAGTACATCCATAATGGTGATGTAGTTGTATTTATTTTTATTCTCATTTTTTTTGCATCTGCCTCAGTTCTTTGGGTTTTCTTTGGACTTGTTTTCAGGTGCTTTACCGGTGTTGTTGGCTCCTGTCTTCTTCACTCTCTTGATTGTGTTGGTCTTTTTTTGGAGAGTGATTGGTTTACGGTTGAGGGTGGGTTATGTGGTTGTTCTCCTGTTCCTAACTCTCATCAGTTTGCCTCTCGCTTCTGCAATCGCAGTTCTATTTAGGGGTTTTCCTCAGCCTGTAGTTACTGTTGTTTGTGTGGTTCTGGCAGTGGTTTATGCTTTGTTCCTTAAAGCTGGTGGAGAAGGGGAGTTGCAGTTATCTGGAGCTTTTGTTGTTCCTGTGTTGGCTCTTCTTTCGCCAGTGGTTTACTGGTTTTTTATGGGCTCCTTCAATTGTTTTATCTTCGCTATCTTTTTGGCTTGCTTGATTCTATCCGTGGTAGCCATCACCTTTTTCAGGTTGGGTAGTGAGACTTTAAAGAGGTCTGCAGCTTCGTTAGCTGTCTTGTTAGCTCTTTCGTTGGTCTTAATCAATTTTTGCACCATCTTTTTTGTCACTCCTCAGCCCTGGCCTGATTGGGGGATTAGAGTAAACTTCAGAGCCTTAGACCAAATGGAGACCCAATGGGATTTTGAAAAGCCAAGTTGCTTCTTAAACGAAGCCTCAATGGCGTCTAGAGACAAAGAAATCAAGTTAGCGTTGTATGGTTACTACAACCAAAGAAATGTTCAACACTACTTCAAAGACTACGTGAACACCCTAAAGTCGAGGGGTTATGAAGAGGCCGACTTGAACCTCTCCTTCAAGGAAGACTACCTCGGGATCAAGGATAGTGCCACCCTGGTTAAGGGTGGGGAGCTCGTTAGGTGTGAGTTGTTGAGGGGGTCAAGGATCTTGGTGGTGAAAACTGAAAAAGATGAGGACGAGTTGAGTGCCTTGAAGAAGATTCTAAAAGCTGGGTGGAAAGCGTATAGCTTTAGAGTGTTCTACATTGAATATGGAGACCGTGAGTTTTTGTGTGGGAATGAAGCAAGGCTGACTAATCTGTTACTCGAGCTCACGCCACGAAATTTGGAACGAATGGATTGCAACTTAACTGACAAAACATTTGAGGAGTTGAAAGCTAACGGCAGGATGCTGGAACTCAGATTCAAGCACTCTACTGATATTATGTTGGGAGACCAGCCGGTGGAAGTGGATGGAAAATACTTTGTTTTGGAGGGTCTGGGATTAAAGGATAAAGTGATTATCAAGGGAGAGAAGTGCAGAAAAACCCGTTACGATATAGAGTGCAGCACAAACTACACTTGCTGGACCATAAAAGAAGAAACCTTGATTGATGAGATAGAAAACCTGATAACCAAAACTATAACAAAATAATAATAGATAAAAAATAAAAAACTAATCTAAACAAAATCCATCAGATGAAGCAGATTATAGAGATTCAATGACAATTCTTAATGACCTTAGAGAAGACGAAGATTGGGTAGCAGATGATAGGAATGATATAGTGATAGGTTGGGTTGATACTTTAGAAGACCATAACGGAAGGGCATATTCAGATGGGAGCACTGATGGCGATTTCACTCCATTTGCTCTCTGTGCATGTCACTGTGCAATCAATCCAGATTGGCCACACGATAGTCTTGCCTTGCATGAAACCTCACACTTAGTTAATGCTCCTGATCACGGAACTACAGGCCCACAATGCGTGATGACTCAATGGGATGCCTATTGGGGGTACATGGATTGGTGTAGCGACTGTGAATTGACTATGAGCTACAATATCTATCCCAATCCCTGAAACAACGTTTATTTTATTTTTTATATTAAATTTGAGTCTACTTAAGCGTTATCTAACCAGATAATATGACATGAAATAGTATAAAATCATTAGATGGGGGAAAGTGTTAGTATGATAAGAATATACTTTGTGATTGTAATCGCCCTTGCTGTGGTTTTGGCTATGTGTGCACATAATGATACGCTCCATGTTACCAAGTTAGATTTCTCTAACCGTGTAAATCTGACAAACATAAACCTGACAGGGGAGTTGGAGAAGTATCCAGCTATTAAGGAAGAGATGAAAAAAGAGGCGGGAAGTACGAAAATAACTCGAGAGACTTTTCTGCATCTCAATAACACTTTGAACGGCTCAAAAATTGTGAAAATAAACAACACTTACTATAAAATCCAGTTAACAAAAACAGTCTCGGGAAACTACTGGCTGACATTAAACAAACACTATCCACCTGACTGCCCTGTATTTACCGAAGAAGAACTCAACAAATATCCCTATCTCAAAAAGGGAGTGGAAAAAGCGAGTAGGAGGGGAGAAGCTTATATTGAGACAGATAAACTAAATTACAAACTCCCTGCTAGTTGCATCAAATACAATGGTAATTACTATGGAATTGGGGTAAGCACGCCTTGATAGAGGATAAGCAAAAGACTGTATCAATATTAAACATCTCTAGTACTTATGGGCAAAAAGTACTAGAGAAAGCCCTGGGTTTTCGATGAGCTTAGGAAGAAAATGTGTAATGGTCGCTCTTAGTAAGGGCACAAAGATGATGGAGGAGTGCTGTGGTTGAGTATAAAAAATCAATAGGAAACCGTAGCCGAGCTTAAAAACCCCTTGGACTTACTGTTTTATTCGTCCTGGTTATGAGGTCAATAGGGATTATGAGGAGTATAAGGAGTAAGCCCCTATCTCCCAATCGAAACAATAATTCCCAGAAAACTATTTGCTCTATCGGGTCTTAATATAAGTATACAAAACCCTATGAATAGCAGTAATATGAGAGAATATCCCTATTATAAGTAAAATCTGCCATATGAACCCTGTCAAAAGAGCTATAACTATCAGGACTATCCTTTCTCCTCTCTCCACCACACCCACATCACAATTGGGTATAATGATTTCTGCCCTTGCTCTGGTATAGCTCACCAGCATTGCGCCTGCCAGTGTTACGATCACCAGGGGCCATATGGGTATAGGAGAAGTGATCTCTCTCGCAGCATAGATGCCCAGTCCGGTGAAGATGGCTATATCCACGTATCTGTCAAAGACAGAGTCGAGAAATCCACCGAACTCGGTCTCTTTTCCACCACCTCTGGCCATGGCTCCATCAAACACGTCCATGAAACTGGAGAATACCAGAAGAATAACACCTGTGATCAATTCCGATACCGCAACGGCCACACCGGCAGCGATCCCCAGAATGAATCCCAGAAGGGAGACATAATTTGGTCTTAAGCCCGCCTTTATAGCCAGTCTGGTCAAGGGCAGTAGGATTTCCTCAACCTTATATTTCAGGAGACTTAACATGGTTTATTTCCAGATCTTTCCTTTATAATGACCTGTTACCGGGCACCCGAGACAGAACTCGTTGCTCCAGTAATCGCATTGGATACAGGTAAAGTTGCATGAGGGCTTATCGGAGCGCTCTACGCGAATTCTCATGGGAACTACTGTATCTCTCTCAGCCCTGACCATAATACCTACATTTATGTCGTATACTTCAGGACTGGGTCTTATGTGCTGATCGACAATGGCCTCCAGTGTGGAAAGATTCTCTCCTATGAACATCATGGTCAGGTTCCTGTTGCCTGCGACTATAAAACCGTTTAGGAAAAAAGGACAGTCTGCAAAGATTCTTAATAAATCTCTTGGCTGACGGCACTTCACATCCACCTTTAGAACGTAAAGTCCGGGCTCTTTTATATTGATACCATAACTGTGGTTTATTATTCCCATGTTCTTCATCTTCTTTATCCTGGCACCTACAGAGGGTTGAGAAAGACCGACCAGCCTTGCCACCTCATTTTGAGAGATTTCAGGGGTTTCTTCCAAAATCTTCAGAATAATTTTATCCTTACTATCCAGCTCAAAAAGTCCAACCATAATCATCACAGAGGCTTCACTTATAAAAAATTAGCGAATTTTCCCTGTAAAACTATTTGACATAAAAAAATGCTTGGAATTTAAGACCTGGAGAG
>JBKHKH010000177.1:0-2742 GCA_046537735.1 Archaeoglobaceae archaeon
ATTCTGAAGAAAACGATCTCATTCCTCCTCGAGAAATGGGTATGAAAACCATGCATATCAACCAAGCCTGGAGATTAGTCTCAAATAAATAAAAGCTAATACTGGATGATAGTACTGGATGATTGTTGTTCCGCTCAGAATAATTCCGATGGTAAAGAATTAACAAGCGTGTAGTAGTATGGCTTTTAGAAATTATGGGGTGAGATAAATTGAAGGTAGTAATTGTTGGTATGAGTGAGATCGGGATCTCTTTGGCCAATACTCTTTCTACAGGAGGTCACAAGGTCTCTATCATCGAGAACAGTAGTGAAAAGCTAAAATCTGTCAGCAGGATTACTGATGCACAAATCTTCGAGGGAGATGGAGCGGATATAGACATTTTGAGGGATGCCGAGACAGACAGATCTGACGCTCTTATCGCCTGTACAAACGACGACAGAACCAATTTGATGTCTTGTCTGGTTGCCAACACTATGAAAGTATCCAGAATTATCAGTGTGGTCAACTACCCCAAGAATGAAGAGCTTTTCGCTAAACATGGGATTATGGTAGTTTCTGAGGTCTCCAACATCGCGTCTTCACTTGAACTCCTTCTCTACAGGCGCTCCACAGAAACCATTCTTTCCACGGTGAGGAGAGGAATAATCATTAGAGTGCAGATGGGAGAAAAGAGCTCCCTTATAGATAAGCCTCCCAAGTTGAAAAAAGGCAGAATATGTGCTGTTCTGAGGAACGATAAGTTATTATTTCCGGAGGATGCGGATAAATTAAAGTTATATGATTCTCTGGTGATAATCTGTTTAATAGAAAGTCTGGATGATGTTCTCCAAGAGGTAATAGGTGAATGAGGAGCATATTGCTTATATTGGGCTACATCCTCCTGATATCGGCACTCTTCAGAGCGATACCCATCGCTGTAGCATTAATTTATGGAGAACCTCTCTCCATGTTCATATTTACCTTTCTGGTGTCTGCGCTGGCAGGCATTTTCTTTATTCTTGTTGCCAGAGGTAGAGAGCAGCTCTTGGTGGGACCAGAAGATGCTTTATTGATTGCTGCCATCTCCTTCATAATTATACCCTTGATAGGGTCTATTAGCTTCCTTCCCGACTTGGGTTATGTGGATGCGGTATTCGAGTCCGTCTCCGGTTTTACCACCACCGGTCTCTCCGTTTACCCTTCTCTAGTAGGCGTCAATAAAAGTGTCATAATGTGGCGTGCCCTTATCCAGTGGATGGGAGGGCTGGGGATTATCGCCATATTCCTGTTCATATTCTATCATTTTCCCGTCCACAGTATTTACGCCGAACAGCAAAGGGTCTCTGCGGGCAAAAGCCTGTACGCAGCTTCAGGATATCCTAGAGGTATGGGGACATCCATCTCTTCGGCTACAAAACGTATTTTAATTCTATATACTGGAATGACCCTCTTTGGAATTTTGATAATGGCTCTCTCTGGAATGGAACTATTTGACTCCTTAGGGATCACCTTCACCTCCTTGTCCACGGGTGGTTTTGTTCTCTCGGATTCCTTCGACTATAAAGGCATACAACTAATTAGCATATCTTTGATGATGCTTTTGGGCTCTCTCCCTTTCAATATGTACGCCATGTTACTGTGGGAAAGATCAGTCTCCAGAAACAGTGAAATACTGTTTTTCTTCGCCATAATCTTAGCCTTATTTTCCATGGGTTATCTGTTCTCCCAGAACTTCTTTATCTCCCTCTTTCATCTGTTTTCCGCAGTTACCACCACTGGTTTTGCCCTCCAGACCATTGAACACCATCCGGTCATATTCTTCCTCCTCTTTGTGGCCATGTTTATGGGTGGATGCACTGCCAGCACTGCGGGAGGAGTCAAACAGGTAAGAATCATTTTAATGCTCAAATCCATCTTATGGGCTTTAAGGAGGATTGCACAGCCCCCCAGCCAGGTTATCAGCCTAAAATATGAAGGGAGGATTATAGAGGAAAAAGATCTGCTTTTGGTTCAAATCTTTATCATTTTGAGCGTTATCACCCTTTTTGCCGGATCATTCGTTCTGGTATACCTGGGTTACGATCTTCTGGACTCCATATTCCTATCCATGTCAGCTCTGGGAACAGTCGGTCTCTCCACAGTTCCCGTTTACAACATACCCGCTCTGGGAAAAATAGTATTGATTTTTATCATGCTGTTAGGCAGACTGGAGATTTTCCCTGTATTATTGCTGTTCAGAAGCATCTTTAGCCGAGTTTATTAGTGGGGATTTTAACCAGTTGACAGTTGACCAGTTTATGAATAAAGGGACAGTAAGTTAAAATCTTGAAAATCCTAGCCTTATTGAAATCGCCTAAATGTTTTCCATGATCTCATTAACTGTTTCACTAAAGCTTAATACATCAAAGACATCTTGATATTAACTAAAGAGGGGGTGAGGATGGTTAGTAAAGGGAGAGTTGAAGGTAAGTGGCGATAGTCACTGGGTCCACTTACGGTATTGGTAAGGCCGTTGCTAAAGTGCTTTCCGAAGAAGGTGCAGTTTCCATTATCACTGGAAGGAGTGAAGATTTGGGGTATGAGGTAGCTGAAGACTTAATTGCTAACGGCGGTGAGGCAGAATATTTTCCACTGGATGTTACTGAAGAAGAAATCATTGCAGATGTAAGGCGAACCCAAGGATATTGCATACGGAGTTTGCTATCAGTTCAGTCCACCATAAAGACACTGAATTTCTCTTGATCGCTGACTTCTTTCTCATCC
>JBKHKH010000022.1:0-20718 GCA_046537735.1 Archaeoglobaceae archaeon
CAAGTCGGAGTTCGGTATGAGTGAAGCGAATTGCTATGCCAAGATCTACGATAATGCGGACGACCTGAACAGGTTCGAGTTAAAACACATAATCAAAAGGAATACTCCTGCGGCAGCAGAAGGTGAAGGTGAATAACACAATTAATTATAATAATAAGTAATTGGTTGAGCAGATTATAATCAAATCAAAACTGGACTGAATTAAGAGTTAAGAGGTGTTTTATATGGCCGAAAAAACAGAGACGGTATCCAAATTCTATGAAGTGAAGGGTGAGAAGGTCACCAGAAAGAGGAAGTTCTGTGTTCGCTGTGGTGAGGGAGTCTTCCTCGCTGAGCATGAGGACAGGAGGACGTGTGGCAAGTGCGGCTACACCGAATTCAAGTAGCATGTAAGTAAAAGGCAAATGAAGGCTCTGGGTATCGAGGGCACCGCATGGAGCCTCAGCGCAGGTGTAGTCGATGAAGATAATGTTATTTTAATTGAAAATAAGCCCTATATCCCCAAAGAAGGGGGAATACATCCCAGAGAAGCGTCTCAGCACCATTCTGAGAATATAGCCGATCTGCTGTCGGCCGTTTTTGATAAGGTAGATAAGGAAGAAATTGAGGTTATCGCCTTTTCTCAAGGTCCGGGTATGGGTCCCTGCCTGCGGGTGGTGGCTACCGCCGCCAGACTGATTTCCCTCAAGCTCGGAAAACCGTTAGTGGGGGTCAATCACTGTCTGGCTCACGTTGAAGTGGGTAAATGGGCAACTGACGCTGTCAATCCCGTGGTATTGTACGTTAGCGGGGGAAATACCCAGCTCATAGCCCGCAGAGGAGACAGGTACAGGGTCTTTGGGGAGACCCTGGACATCGGGATCGGGAACGCTGTGGATAAACTTGCCAGACACATGGGCTTGAAGCATCCCGGAGGGCCCAGAATAGAGAAGCTTGCCGCTAGAGGAAAAGAGTATCATGAGCTGCCCTACGTGGTCAAGGGAATGGATTTATCCTTCAGCGGGATGGTTACTGCTGCCCAGAAGCTTTATGATAATGGGGTTAGTCCAGAGGAGGTGGCCTTCAGCTTTCAGGAGACTGCCTTCGCCATGCTGGCAGAGGTCACCGAGAGGGCTCTGGCCTACCTGAATCTTGAAGAGGTCCTGCTGGTGGGTGGTGTGGGAGCCAACAGCAGGCTGCAGGAAATACTGAGAATTATGTGCAAGGACAGAGATGCAAAGTTCTACTCCCCACCCAATGAGCTGATGGGGGATAACGGAGCCATGATAGCTTATACAGGGTTGCTGATGCATCAACATGGTTATGAGACTAAAATAGAGGGATCCGGTGTCAGACCGGACTTCAGAATAGATGACGTGGAGCTGAAGTGGGATTAGATCGTTATAAGCTGGTCAGTTGGTTTTTAACGATTCCTTTCAAGTTTCCGTGCCTCCAGAATGGAATTAATCTCTTCTTTTGTCAACTTGTTTCTGTGCTCCTGGTCCTTCCACAGTTTTCTGAACTGGTAAAAGTACTCAAAAAGCTCCGGGACATCTTCACAAATGATGATAATGTGGTTCTCCATCACTTCCATCTTCATGTACAGGGGGAGCTCTTCGAAGGTCCACACATCGTATTTCTTGCCAGTTACATCAACCCTCTTGAATACTTCCTTTAGGTCAAAACCATGAGGAGCCACAATGCAAATATCCGTATCTCTACCTTCTCCTTCAGTGCTGGAGCCGAATATCAGGACTGCCAGAACTTTGTCCTTGAGGAATTGAAAATCTCTGGCTACTTGTTCTTTTCCAGCCATTTCTCCATCACCTGTGTAAGTTCAATAAGACATGGGATTATGTCTCTAATAGATTCCAGGGCAATATTGTCATCTAACCCATTGTAATGATGTACTAACCTATTTCTCAAACCGTTGGCAACTTTGAGGCACTCCGACACTTCATTATTCTCCAGCTCTCCCCATTTATCGATGTTGGTATAGTCATCCTTTGGAGTGTACCCCTTATCTTTAAGGTACATGGATATAACATCACATGAAGCTTCAATAGCCTCCTGGGTAGCTTTATATATTGCCAGTCTTGATCTCTTATCTTTTTTTGCGTCATCTATCCAGTTCTCAATATCTCCCGTTCTTTCTCCTATGTGCTGGAGTTTATCGATGTATCTGGCAATCCTTTTCTCGTTCACAAAAATAAAGAGATAAAAAATAATATAAGTTTTCCTTTATGATCTGGTTTTAGACAGGTTAACTTTTTAGACAAAAGATTGTTATCAAGTTGATAACATGGTCAGAATCTATCTGGGCGGCGAAGCGGAAGTAAGGATCCACAATGGCATAGTAGAGAAGATACGGAGACCCAAGAGGTACCGCATCGAAGAGCTGGACCGCATCCTCAGACGCTCAAGAACCAGAACAGAAGCCAAACTCATCTCCCTTGCAAGACGTAACGGAGTGCCCACACCCCTCATCCGCAACGTAGAGAACGACACCATAGTCATGGAGAACATAAAGGGAAAACCGTTAAAGAACTGCATGACCCCGGAGATCAGCAGAGAAGTGGGGCGGATGGTGGCTCGACTCCACGCCAAGGGTATCATCCACGGGGATATCACGCCCATGAACCTCATTTGGCATAAAAGTCAGGTATATTTCATCGACTTCGGCCTTTCCTTCGTAGAAGATAGAGTAGAGCCCAAGGGAGTGGACATCCACGTATACTTCGAATCCCTCATCGCCACCTTCGATAACTGGCAAGACCTCAGAAAAGCGTTCATAGAGGGTTACATGGAATACGATAAATCAGAAGAAGTCCTCGCCAGAGTCCACCAGATAGAAGAGCGGGGCAGATACGTAGAAAGAGTAGAATCACAAGCCTGACCTATTTATGACCTTTGTCTTTGTTTGTCATTCCTGTGACCCTTCCGGCTGTTGTGGCCCCTGCGGCTCGTAGAACTTGATCTCCAGATAATCCTTGCTGGCATTCACTTCATGAACTCTCCGCCCCAGCTCGGTTCTCACTCTCAGGGAAACTCTCTCAGACTGCATTCCTGCCTGAGTGAAGATGAAGTTGAACAGTATGGGGCTGTTCATAAAGAACAGTCCTGCCAGACCCACGTCCAGATAGGTATCGTAGAAATCTTCATACATGAGATAATTATATCCTCTCTCCCTCATCCACCTGTCGAAATCCTCCTTGGTTATCTTTATATCCTGCAACTTGGCCATTTATCACACCTCTGTATTGGCTTAGACTTGAATTTAGACTTGAGAAAGTGGATTACAAAAGTATTTTCTTTTCCCCATTATCTTAGGTGGACCAAAGGTTAAAATAAGCGTATTGCTGTAAAAACAGTATGGGTAAGGTTCTGGTTTGCCCCGCATGTAGATCCAGTAATGTGGTGATGGATTCAGCAGGGGTGACGGGTAAATATTACTGCAAAGATTGCGGTTACGTGGGTATGGCCATCGAAATGACCGAAGGAGAATATAAGGAGATGCTGGAGTCTGAAGAGCTATCAAAAGAGCACGGCAAGGAAAAGACTCGTCAACATGACACTGAAGAGCACAGGTAAAAAAAAGTGATTTACAATATTGAGGTACATCTCAAAAATTATATATAACCCCATCCATTGGGCCTGTTATGGATAATATAATTGCTGATGTTAAAAGTGGCAAACCTGTAGTTATATTGGATGAGAATAAAGCTGTTTTATGCATTCCCGCTGATACTGTTCTTAAAGAGATTATAGCCACTATGATGAAGAACTGTGACGAGATCAAGCTGGTCATGCCCTGGAAAAAGATAACCGAGATGGGCCTGAATAGATTTCCTTATTACGGCGGTAACGTAATCCCTATAGATCTCAAGGCCAACGGCTCCTCCGCCGAGGAGAGGGCGGTATTCATCCGTGATCTGGTCAACAGGAAAGTAAGTCCCGAACAGATATATTATCCGGGCAGGATCTTCGTGGAGGAAGGCAAAGAAGGAGGGGTTCTGGAGAAACCCGCATTTGGAGAGGCATGTCTGGAGATTGCCAGGATGGCAGGTTTTAAACCCTCAGGAGTGTACTCCACCATTATAAATGCCAGTGGTGAGTTTGCTGACCTGGATTACGCCAAACAATTTGCTGAGGAAAGGGGTCTTCCCATTATCAGCATTAAGGAATTGATCCTCCACAGGCTGAAGACGGAAAAACTGGTAGAGAAAGAAGTAGAGGCTACTCTACCCACCAAATTCTACGGAGTTTTCAGGGCTCTGGGATATAAAACACCTATTGGAGAAATAATAACTCTGGTGAGAGGAGACGTGACCGAAGGAGAGGTCTACGTCAGGATCCACTCCGAGTGCCTCACGGGAGATGTATTCCACTCTTTACGATGTGATTGCGGTGATCAACTGGAGAAAGCTCTCAAGATCATAGATAATGCCGACAAGGGCGTGGCCATCTACATGCGAGGTCATGAAGGAAGAGGGATCGGTCTTCTTCACAAGCTAATGGCCTACAAATTGCAAGAAGAGGGTAAGGACACTGTAGAAGCCAACATTGAGCTGGGATTCCCTCCTGACATGAGGAGTTACGGTATAGCTGCCCAAATCCTCCTTGATCTGGGAGTGAAGAACGTTAAACTGCTGACCAACAACCCCCTAAAAATCGAGGAGCTCAAGAGATACGGGATGAACGTCAGAAGAGAAGCCATTGAAGTGGAACCCTCAGAAGAAAATTATACTTACCTCAAAGTGAAAAAGGAGAAGATGGGACACCTCCTCTGCATTAACGATTTTCTCTAGTTTTCCCTACCTTTTTACCGCTCTCTGGTCTTGAGGAAAACAGCAGCAGCAATTATCAATACAGGTATGATCATCGTGGGGAACTCCGGAACCTCTGTTACCTCATCACCTTCTGTTTCTGGCGGATCAATTCCAGTATCCTCCTGTGTACCTGTTGATGTTGCTGAAGTGGTAGTAGTGGGTTCGGAACTAGGGCTAGTCGTTGGCTCAGTTGGCTCAGTAGTAGGGACGGGATCTTCTTTTTCATTACTCTCAGAAGAAGACCCTTCAGATGGGTTGCTGGAACCTCTGTTTATAAAGTATGTAAACTTGAGAAGATCAAGATTGAAAGTAGCATTAGGTGTCGCTTCAGGAGTTGGAGTAGCAGTTGGAGATGTTTCGGGTTGTGGAGTTGAATTGTCGCCCATGCTGCCATTTTGGGTATAACTCATGTTCCCAGTAGACGGTGAGGGAGTTCCGCTGCTTGCTGGAGGAGTATATACCAAATTGTTGCTGGATTGGTGATTGGGTATAAGTTCTAAAGCACACACCAGGCACATAAATATGACCAACGAAAGTGCTATAGGTACAATCGCTCTTTTCACTTTTTTGTCCATTAACCATAATGCGGAGTAATGTTCTTTTAAAATATTCCATTAAAATGATATTACAATCATAATTACCTATAATTTGACTAAAGAATTATTAGTTTTATTTACTATCCTGACTACTTTTATTTTTATTTTGATCTTTTATCAGTCGGGAGAACTTATCACCCATCCAGCCAGTCCTCACCTCCGAAGGATTCAGGTCAGGGATGTAGGGTTTTATGTCCAGCAAGGGCGTGCCGTGAAAACCCTTCTATATCCTCCAGACCTTCTTTATATTCAGGAAATACCTCTATAATACCTTCTTTTTCACCAAAAACTCCCTGTCTGGGAGCCTGGTCAGAAGTTTTGAATGGAGAATGAATTACACCAATTGGCCTGTATACTATATCCTTCATCTAAGATTTATCGTCTCCTTTTTTGTTATTTTCACTCTTCCATTTCAGATAATTGCAGTAAACACACCCCACTTCCCAGTATCCTTTTTTGGTCTTGATCTTGATCTTTTTGATTTTGTGCTTATCGCATTCATCCTGGGTAGGGTATATGGTTCCCTTTTGAGGTAAGGGGAGAGTGAAATTGCAATTGGGATAACCAGAACATCCGATAAATCTCTTGGGGTTTTTGCCCCTCGTCCTTCTTATCACCAAGTCATTCCCACACTCAGGGCACTTGCCGATTATCTTATCTTTCCTTACTTCCTCTTTCAGGCTCTTGGAGAGTTTTTCTTTATCAATGTTGCTTAAAATTTCGTCCAGGAACTGAGTGGACTTCTTGACCACTTTTTCCTCCTGTTCCTTACCCTCAGCAATTTTATCCATATCCTGTTCCAGCCTGGAGGTCATCTCCGGGAGGGTGATGGTCTCGGCATTGTTTTTTAACGCCTCGATGACTGCGTGTGCCGTTTGAGTGGGGCGAGGAGGGTTCCCGAAAACGTACTTTCTACCATAGAGCTTCTTTATGGTTTCATGTCTGGTAGATTTGGTTCCCAGACCCTGGGACTCCATGATCTTGATCAGATTGCTGGTAGAGTGCCTGCCCGGGGGTTTGGTCTCCTTCTCCAGCAATTCTTTATTTACAATGGCCAGAATCTCTCCCACTTCGAGGTCTGGAAGATAGAACTCTTCTGTTTTCACATAAGTATATACACTTCTCCATCCCGCCTGGATCAATTTTTTGCCCATAGCCCAGAACTGTTCTCCATTGACATCTATTTTGGTGTTCTTTACTTCCCACACTGCGTTGGGGGCGAGCGTTGCCAGAAAACGCCTTACCACCAGCTCGTATATCTTCCAGTCATCTCCACTCAACTTGTCCGGAGAAACTACGGCGGTGGGGTATATTGGTGGATGGTCCTTGGTCTCCTTCTTACCTCTGGATGGGGATATCCTCTTCTGGGAGAGAACGATCTCTGCCTCCTTACTGAAGGAGCTGTTCTTGAACTGAGAAGCTATAGATTTAACGTTAAGGCTCTGAGGATAGACTGTGTTATCCGTTCGAGGGTAGGAGATCAATCCGTTCATGTAGAGGCCTTCAGCTACGCTCATCGCCCTGTAGGGGCTCATGAATTTGGATGCCTCTCTCAAGAACTCGGTGGTGTTGAACGGAATGGGCTTGTTTTCAGTCCTCTCCTTTTTATCGAATTTAGTGACCTTCCCCTCTCTTCCTATACGGCTGAAGGCTTTCCATGCCTTCTCCTTCTCCCAGAATCTCTCTACGTGTTTGGCATCGAATTCTTCCCCGTTCCTGGAGAAAATAGCCGTGATCTCCCAGAATGATCTGGGAACAAAGTTCTCTATTTCCTTCTCCCTTTCGGTGATTATACGGAGTGTAGGTGACTGTACTCTACCCACGCTGAGAAAAGCGCTTCCCAGCCTTCCTGAAGCTATAGATATCAATCTGGTCAGGACAGAGCCCCAGATGAGGTCGATCTTCTGTCTGGTCTCCGCTGCTTTGGCCAGATTCTCGTCAACCTCCGTCAAATTGGAGAAAGCCTGTTTAATGTCCTGAGGAGTTATGGCACTGTATCTAGCTCTGTTCACCTTGACGCCCGGGTTGACCTTTTTGATGAATTCCAGGCTTTCCATGCCTATGAGCTCTCCCTCCCTGTCATAGTCAGTAGCCACCGTCACCTCATCGACTTCCTTGCCCACACTCTCCAGCAACCTGGCGATATTCTTGGAAGTGGTCTCTTTGACTATCTCCGCCTTCAATAAGGATTTAAATGGGACGTTTTTCCAGTTATTGTACTTTTGAGGGAAATCGAGAGCCACTATGTGCCCCTTAAGGCCCACCACATAGGTGCCGTTGGACTGGTAGAATGGGACCCCGTATTTCTTGCTCTCCTCCACATTATCGAATAAAATTGATGCAATCCTTTTTGCAGTATTGTTCTTCTCAGTGATTATTAACCAGGCCATTTAGCCTACCAAAAAAAACATAAAATATATATAATTATTGGCTCAGAATTCTCTCTATTATCTGAGCCGTTTCTCCTGGATCTGCCTTCCCACGGGTTTCCTTCATCACCTGGCCCACCAGAAAGTTCAGTGCTTTATTCTTACCTGCGTAATAGTCTTCGACAGCCTTGGGATTGTTATCAATTGCTTCTCTGGCAAGAATTTCGATCTTATCCTTTTCGAGGGCAGAAAGTCCCCTGGACTCTATTATCTGGTCAACAGAGCCACCTTCATCCAGCTTGGCCCTGATAGTCTCCACAGCACCTTTTTCGGTGATCCTATCATCCTGGAGATAATTCAGTATCTTGACCATTTCAGAAGGCTCAAGGTTAGCATAAGCGTACTGGAAATCTTCTCCCCTGTAGTTGAGCTCACCTCTCAGAACATCGGATATCCAGCTGGCGGCAACACCAGGTTTGATCTCACCGGCCACTTCCTCAAAGTAATCGGCCATCCTGAAGTCCAGGACCAGTACCTTGGCAAAATTATCCCCTATCCCGTATTGCTCAATGAACCTGGTCCTCTTCTGCTCGGGGAGCTCTGGGATGGTGTGTTTGACCTCTTCCACCACTTCATTTGTGTCCACAGGCACCAGATCCGGTTCGGGGAAGTAGCGGTAGTCCTGTTCCTCCTCCTTTAACCTCAGGGTTACGGTTATGTTGTTGGCCTCATCAAAATGTCTAGTCTCCCTCTCCACCTTTTTCCCTCTTCGCACCAGGTTCCTATGCCTGGTTATCTCGTAGGTCAATGCTTTCTCTACACCTTTAAAGGATGACATGTTCTTTATTTCCACTCTCCCTCCTCCTCTGAGGGATATATTGCCATCTACTCTCATGGCACCTTCCAGTGAGCCGTCAAAAATATCCAGGTACTCCAGGATTATCCTTAGCTTGTTCAGAAATTGCCTGGCTTCCTTGGGGGAGCTCAAAACAGGTTCAGTTACGATCTCCAGGAGGGGCATGCCGGAGCGGTTGTAGTTTATCAAAGAGTATCTCGCGGTAGTTATGCTTCCATTATAGCTCAATTTTCCTGGATCTTCCTCCATGTGTATCCTCTTCAGTACCACTCTCTTTTCTCCCTCCTCGGTCTCGATGGATATCTCCCCGCCCCAGGCGAGGGGGCGGTCATACTGGCTGATCTGGAAATCTTTGGGAAGGTCGGGGTAAAAATAATTCTTTCTATCGAATACTGTTAAGGGCTGAACTTCAGAGTTAAGGGCAAGTGCAACCTTTACAGCAGATCTAATTGCTCTTTCATTAATTACAGGCATGGCTCCCGGCATTCCCAAGCAGACCGGACATACATGCGTATTGGGCTCACTGTCCTGGTAACCGGTGGGGCAGGAGCAAAACAATTTGGTGTTCAATCTGTTGAGCTGAACATGCACCTCCAGCCCGATAACCACTTCCCTTTCCTGTACTGCTACCTGTTCAGTTTGCTGGGTCATTAATTATCACCATGCAGTCAGAATTAAAAAGTTGTCTATCGATCTATCGATCACCGATTATCAAATATTATCCTATTCTGGAAAATAATCCAATACTTCTATCTGTGACGTCTTATATTTGGTCAAAAGTCCGGTGGAACCACAATCCTTACACCGGAATTCTATTATTTCCTTATTCGTCTTTTTGATTCTGTCAAGGACTACTGCCTCATGTTTTATCCTTTTATTCTCGCATTTAGCGCAATCAATTTCTATTATCTCCTCTTCCATAAGCTAATCCTCCTGGTTGTTAATTTTGATTGCCATCCTGGCTACTATGTAATCAGATTTAGTTCTTTCTATCAGAATCCTTGCAGTGTCCACTTTATTGCGAAGACCGGGCAACATCTTCTCAGGGAAATAAAATGTGGATAGCTGAGAATATAGCTCCTCCATCACATTCATTAGCTCTTCAGCCCTTTCGAATTCTCCTTTTCTGAGAAGGTCGAGTACGAACCTCCTTAACTCCCCTATCAGATCACCCAGTCCTGTAAGAATAGACGGGACCTCAGCCTTCAAGGACTTTAAATCAAAGGAGCGTTCACCTGTCACAAGTTTAAGAAAAAGATAAGCTTCTACATATTCCTGTATGGAATCATGTGTTATGACGTAGTAGAACTCAGGGAATTTTTTGTATTTGACAATGAGGCCAATAACTTCCTCTGCCTGCTGTAAATGCTCCTGGGCCTTCTGTATATCTTCCGAGTGTGTAGCAGCTATTGCCTTGGTCGAATTTAGTTTCAAATCTCTGGTCAATTTAATGAGTTTCTCTCTAGCGCTCTCCTTTTCTTCAAGTTCATCATAAAAATCTGATAGTTCTTCAAACATATTAACGCCTCAACATAACAACTCTGCTTATCTCAGATTCATCTTGAACTTTATAATCAGTAATAGTGGAGAGTTCTTCCGCGAACTGCTTTACATCAGTATGTTCCGGCATGCTGCTCCTGTCCAGCCTCTCTCTAGAGTAGCCCAGATGCATATAGGCTTTAACTTCTACAAAAGTGGGAGATGCTTTCTCGATGAGCGGTGCAAACTTTTGAGGTTCCATATTTACCCCTTTAATCAAGGTCAGCCTCAAAACGGTTCTGGAATCCTTACTGGCCATGACCTCAAGGGATTGGTTGATTTTATCCCATAGACTTTTCCCAGGCCTGTTCAACTCCATATGGCTTTCCTCATCGAAAGCTGTAAGACTAATATACAGCTGGTAGGGTTCAATTTTTTCCACAACATCTGGTCTGCTTCCGTTGGTCACTACAAAGGTAGTCATTCCCCTGGATCTGTAGGAATCGACCAACTCGTCCAGCCGGGGATAAAGGACGGGCTCTCCAATAAGACTTATGGCCACCTGGTTGGGCTCATGGGCTTCATCCAGCTTTTTTCTGTTGACCGTATCGGTCCCATAAAAACCCGATAAGAGCTTTTGCTGAGCCTTTATGCTCTCCTGAGCTATGAACTCCGGATCATCCCACTCTTTGAGTTGGGGTAGAAGTTTGAGTGGGCGCCAGCAGTGAATACAGTTCATGTTGCATACCAGGGCAGGGGTCATCTGCAGACAGCGATGACTTTGAATGCCATAGAACTTCTGCTTGTAGCACACACCCTCATCTCTCACTGATCTCTTGAGCCACAAGCATGTCTTCACTGCCGAGTGATTACCTACAATGTAATATCCTTTAAGTTCTTGAAGCATCTTCTCCATCATTTTTACCTCAATGGTCCATGCTATATATCCCTATTTGTCCTGACTATACCCTTATCCATGACTATACCGCAACTCTTTTTTATTGGAGATTGAAGTGTCAAAGGTGAATCGAAAGGTACTGGTGATAATACTTGTAATTGCTGTAGCGACTAGGATAGCTTTTCTTGATGTCCGCCCTATGGACCATGACGAGAGTGTACATGCTTACCTCAGTTACAAGCTTCTTGAATACAACCAGTATAGTTACAACCCTGCATTTCACGGACCTTTTCTTTATTTTGCCTCAGCCGGGATATTTGGTGTTCTAGGGGATTCCGAGTTCACAGCCCGTCTCACCCCTGTCATATTTAGCGTCATAGGTGTTTTCGCCGCCTGCCTGTTCCACCGGTGGTTCGGGAAAGGCACTTACGTGTTCGCTTTTCTCATGTTATTCTCTCCCACCATCCTTTATTACTCCAGATACATGCGAAATGACATGATCCTGTTGGGGTCTTTCCTGGTGGCGGTTTACTGCTACTTCAGGTACTTGAGCAGTGAAAAAGAGTATCTGGCTTACATCGCCGCTGTTTTTGTAGGGGTGATGTTGACCGCCAAAGAGAACGCCTATATCTACATGTTCATCCTGGTCTCGTTCATAATTTTGTATGGATTGTATCACAAAAGACTGAACTACTTATCGATCCTCACCTCATGGAACTGGAAAAAAATTCGTATGGTGGCTATCCCCTCCATCATTATCGGCTCCATATTCGTGTCACTATACACTGCTGGTTTCGAGGACTATGAAGGACTGGAAAAAGCAACTATAGGAGCTTTTTCTCACTGGTTCACCATGCACGCTGAAGAGGACCACGCCAAAGAGTTATGGTATTACGGAAATATCCTGCTCCAGTACGAGTTCTTGCCAGTAGCCCTATCCATTGTCTCTGCTCCCATATTTTACCGCAGATGGCGGAGAGGAGAGGCCACAAAGATCGAGTTTTTCGCTGCCTACTGGCTGCTGATGTCCCTCCTGGGATACCACGTTCTGGCCCACAAGGTCCCCTGGCTGGCAGTCCACCTGGTCGCCCCTCTGGCCTTTTTTGGAGCTATTTATTCTGGTTCCATATTCTCTTGGGACAGAAGGGCCTACAGGCTCGCCTTTGTATTCCTTGCGGTAACAACCCTCTTTATAGCATTGAATATCACTTATGCAGATTACAACAATGCCGAAGAGCCTTTGATCTATATTCAAGCCCAACCATCTACCGTAGAGCTGGCCAACATTATTGAGAAGAAATATAATTCAGGAGAGGAGATCGCTATTTACGAGCCCACAAACGATTACTGGCCCCTCCCCTGGTACCTCAGAGAAGTAAGCGTGGGCTTCTATAGCTCCAACTGGGTGGAAGGAATAGATTATATTGTCACCTCACAAAAGCAGAAATCCTTTGTGGAAGATAAAGGCTACGAAGTGGTAGACGAATACGAGCTGAGACCCAACTTCTACATGTATCTCATGGAACAGCAGAGCTAATTTGTAGGGATTGAGTGTATTGCACAGTTAAGCCCTTATCGCATAGTTAAGCACTCTAATGGAGAAGGTAAACTCTTCGGGTCAGGGACCCGTGAACTCTTTGATAGAACCTCTTTTCTATGTTGAAGTGTTCCAGTAGCTGGTCATCCACGTCCATGTTAGATATTATGACCGCCTTCCTCCCCGAGATCAGAACTCTTCTGAACTCTTCTAGAGACTGCTTATACAGGCTATCGATGGCTCCAAAGCTCCGGGATGACTTCAGGTAGGGGAAGTCGGTGATTATAGTGTGAAAAGTCTCGTCCTTGAAAGGCAGATTTCTCACATCTCCCCTCAACACATTTGCTGGAAGTCCATAATGCTTCAGATTCAGGGCACAGCCCTCAACGATATCGGCATAAGCTTCTACTCCCACGAAGTCGATGCCCATCAGACCCGCCTCAGTTAAGATCGTGCCTGCTCCACACATGGGGTCGAGTAATATCTCATCCCTCTCTACCTCGGAGATGTTCACCAGAGCTCTGGCGAACTTGGGGACGATCACGCCCGGTCTGAAATACGGTTTCAAATCGGGCTGTCTCTCCAGGAACTGCTTCTTGTTTCTGGAGTGCACAAGGATGCCCACATGTGCTTTGCTGGCGATGTAAACCTTTATCACAACTTCCGGACTGGAGACACTTATCCTGGCACCTCTCTCCCACAGGATCTCACCCAGCCTCCTCTCCATTGAAGCTGAATCCGCTTTCGTGCAAACTGCTCTCAATACTCTGACGCACACCTTTCCAGAGGGGATCTCTAGCCCCTCAAAGATGTATTCCAGTTCCTCCACATCACAGCTTCCAATGAATCTCCACACCTCGTGGGTCAAAGCCAGCCGATCAAACTTTCCTTCAGATCCTCTGCTGGTCTCAACTTCAACAATAGCAATTTGTCCCTCAGTATCTAAAATAGATGATTTCTGGAAAAGATGGATGATCTCCTCTTGAGCCAGCTCAATATTTTCGCCTGAAAGAAAAAAGATGTACTTCATCTATCAAATCAGCCGACTCAGAAATCATTTTTTCTTGCCTTTGCTCTTTCCTTTACTCTTGCCCTTGCCTTTGCTCTTCGCCTCTTCCTCTTGAACATTCCTTATCTGTGATATTTCCCGGGATATCTTATCCATTAGCTGGGATTTGATCCCATCCTTGGGCACCCTGACTCTCCCACCTTCTTCCCACCAGCTGCGAGGATATCGATTAGTTTCAGGAGTACATCTTATACCCATTTTTTTGCATGCCTCAACCATCTCATTGAGCTTTACATTGGGCACAGCCATTTTCCGGGGGATTTTTCTGCCTTCTCCTCTGGTCTTCTTCCTGTCAATATTTGCGGTCCATATAACCATTTCATTTTCTTTTTTGGGCATAATATCTCCTCTATTGATTAATCAAACCGTGAACTTTAGCTAACTATTTCACGTTCTTAAAGGTTATCTCTACCAGGGGGTGGGGAACATCTTCGATAACCTCTACATCCCTTAAGGATTTTAACCCTTTTTTCTTGGCCAGTCTTTCAATACCCAACTCTATCTCAGTCGGTACTATAATGATATAAGAGTCCAGCTTTCTGAATCCAATTCTTCTTGCAGCGACCACCCTGTGATGTCCGTCAACCACAAAATACCAGCTGCCCTTTTTGATGGTCACGATGGGCTCAGCTAAACCCCTCCTCAGCTCATAAACTCTTCCCTTGAGCTCATCAGCATAAACTTTGGTCTGGGTGGGTATCAATCTCTTAACATCCACAAAGCCATGCTCAATGCTGGCCTCAATATTGTGCACCTTTTCAATGGTTCTCTTGAGCTTCTCCACTTTATCGGGGTCCGCTCTCTCGATCTGACTTCTGATCACATCGGAATTGGATATAATTCCCTTGATTCTCTCCTTATCATCCACTACAGGGAGCTTTGAGTGGCCGGACCGGAACATGACTCTGGCTGCATCCCTCAAATCCATATATTCCCTGGCAACGTATAGCTCTCGGATCATTAAATTCCTTATCTTTGTTTCCGGGTCCTGTCTTAAAAGATCGCGTGCAGAAACATAACCAATAACCCTTCTATAATAATCAAGTATAGGAAAACCGTCGTGTCCGGTGCTGCGAATGAGTGAGATGCCCTCATCTACAGTATTTTCAGGTGA
This sequence comes from Archaeoglobaceae archaeon, assembly GCA_046537735.1. GTDB lineage: Archaea > Halobacteriota > Archaeoglobi > Archaeoglobales > Archaeoglobaceae > JdFR-22. The sequence continues at coordinate 14,727 of JBKHKH010000022.1, forward strand.
GAGGGTTATCACTTCACGGGTCATGTAATCAGATACTTTTAGCTTTGTCATTGGATAAAATTGGCTATTTGAGTATTAAAAAGTTTGGAGGTGGGATTAGAGGAAAGTGACCATTATCCTTAGCCAAACGTTAAATACTTAATTGATAGACATATAATTAATGTTCGGCTGGGGAGAAATAGGGATAATCATAGTGCTGGCGATAGTACTGCTGGGACCAGATAAGCTTCCTGAGGCAGCCAGGAAAATGGGTAAAATATACGCTGAGTACAATAATGCAAAGAAAAGATTTGAGATGGAAGTTTTCCAGGGCCAAGACATTAGCAAGGATATCCGCAAGGACATTCCGCAGAAAGACTTTCTAGAGAGGATGTCCCAGAAAAAGTTTAATTCATTGAAAAAGGACATATCATCTAACATTACAGATACAACGAAAAATTATTTAAATACTGAAAGCTATAATAATAAGTTAGACGAAAATGAGAGCGCCAATAAAGTTTCCACATCGTCTGCTTCATCCCAAAACAGAGATGATGCAGGTGAGAGTGCTGGAGAAAGTAAAAGTGAAGAGAAGAGAAATAAAGAAGAAAAATAACTATGTTTATTTAGGTTTTCCCTGAATTGAGGAGGAAATAAAAATGATGATGCCTGGACCGCAAGAACTAATATTGATCTTTGTAGTTATTTTCCTGCTATTTGGGGCCAGTAAATTACCTCAGCTCGCCAGGAGCATGGGTAAGAGCATGGGTGAGTTCAAAAAAGCTCAAAGAGAAGCCGAAATCGAGCTACAGGAATTTGAGAAAGAAGTGAAAGAAGGAAAACACAAGCCAAAGGAGAGAAGAGAGAAACTGGAGAAGATGGCCAGAGATATGGGTATCGAAGATATCGAAGGAAAGACTGACGATGAGTTGCTCGAAGAGATCAGGAACGCTGCCCCCAAAGAGAGCGCTGAACCCTAGAGCTTTTTTATATATTCTTTAATTAATTTAAATATATTTCAAAATTAAATTTTTATTAACTTTAAAAATTTTATTAAACTTTACTTTATTGCTCTTTCTACTCTCTCTTCTTTTTTGATTTCTTGGATAATCTTTTATCTCTTAAAAGGGAGGGTAAATGGATCAGGTACTTTCCGTCCTGCTGCAGGGATATGATTATCTCTTCCCGGGATAACACTTTGTCCAGATTTATTTCGTATTGACCGGGTGCCACTATTCTTACTGTCTCCATTCCCATTTCTTCTGCGATCTGGTTCTTTACTTCTTCCGCCTTTTCTTCTACATCCACTGCTTCTTCTTTCTCTTCCTCTTCTCTCTTCTTGGGTACATAGAGGAACTTATTGTTGCCGCACTCACAACCTTTTAGAATTTGCATGTCCCCATCCACGAACTCTTTTCCGCACTCGGTACATCTGTGGGGCATATCTAGACCTCAGACCTCGATTATCCTTCAAAACTGACCATGGTTTCTATCAAGTCATTTTGCCTTTTAAGCGTTTTCAACCTGTTCGCTGGTCCAATAACTGTTAAACGGCCTTTGGCTTTCCCAAAAAGCTTTCCAAAAAAGTTCGCTGTCTTCTGCCTGTATGTTTCCACTTCAATTCCCAGGAATTCATCGTGATCTATCTCTATCATGGTCATTTCGATTAATCTTGCTTCCTCTTCGGGGGTCAATCCCGATTCAAGAACAACTATCCTCCCTTTCTTAACTTCCTCAATGATCATTTTCAGTTTTTCCATAGAGGCCATCTTATCCAGTCTGTCTTTGGATACCATGTTCAGTTGTACACCTTCCATATCTATCACCCGAACCTCTCTGCCAGCGATTTATACAGGCTATCTATATTTAGACCCTTCAAAGCTGAAATAGGGACAACCGGGTGCTGAGGAAAAGCAGATTTTATTCTGGCAGGTGATGCAGTGGGCAAGTCAATTTTATTGGCCACGATCAATAACGGGAGATCTCTTGCTTCTATATTCCCCACTACTGTCACGTTGATCTGAGTAAATGGATCGTCAGCTGAATCCATGATCAGCAAAACACCATCAAGATCGTCGAGCCATTTAATTGCCTCAATAACACCTTCGGTAGCTTCTTTAGCCCTTCTTTTCGCTTCTGCTTCGCTCATTCCATGTTTTAAGAACTCATGAAAATCGATTTTGGTTGCCAGGCCAGGAGTATCGATGACATCAAGGTTGAGTGACTTACCATCCACTTCTATTTTGACTTCTTCTCTGAGCCTTGACCTTCTGGTCTCGTGAGGAACGTCACTTGCAGAGCCCATTATGTCTCCAGTCCAGTCTCTCAAAATACGGTTGGCAAGAGTGGTTTTACCGGCATTAGGGGGTCCATAAATCCCAATTCTCATCTTGTCCTTCTTGAAGAACCATTTGAAAATGAAACCAAATTTTCTTCTTATTCTGAGTGCCATTCCCATTTAATTCCCCTCTGTGGTTACTGTCCGCACATGATAATTAAAATTTATGCTTTCAATCCAGCAATATCGCCTCATTGGGACAAACATCAACACAAACTCCACAATCTGTGCAAGTATCTTGATCGACCTCCGCAAGACCATCCAGTTCAATGGAGCCCAGTGGGCATACGTCCACACAAAGCCCGCAGCCATTACAGAGTCTTTGATCGATCCTTAAAGGCGGAGCCATTTAACTCTATTCTGGATTTATTGTAAGCGATTCATTTCCCATTTCGCCTTCATCTTCTACTTGCTCTAAGGTCATCACTGGCTTCATTTTGGGCTGAGCCTGCAGTAATTTGGTAAAGTTCGAATCCCGCATGGTGACCGTACCGAAGTTGTCCTCGTAGTTGGTATGGTTATAATATTCGGTCACGTTGGAGTCGATAAATCCTCCCTGGCTACTCTTGAAATGCATGGCCACTATCTTTTCGTACACACCGTCGTTGGTCCTGATACCTTCCATATAGAAATCGGTGTAGTCGGTAAAATTACCGCTCATCAACCCCTGAGCACTCTCTCCCAGGAACATAAAAACCACATTGAATTCTCCCGGGACTCTGGAAACATAATCGCTGTATTCAGATCGGCTACTGGCAGAGACCAGATCAATGGACGAGCTCACATGCTTTTGAGTTCCAATAATGAAAGGCGATGTCTCAGGAGTCATCATTATGTCGTTGCTGGTCTTCACCTTGAAACCGCTGTAATTCCCTTCCTGGCCACTATAGTATAATTTGGTCCGGTTCACGTCAATAAGATAGAGTAGACCGTCGTTATAGCCAGCTACAAGGAAACCATTCAATTCCTGGAACTCTCCCATCTTGGAGAACACCTCTGGGTAATAGTTGTTATTTATGATATTATGGGTGTAATCCAACAGCCTCTCATCCTCTGTATCAACAGGACTGGTGTATATAATCTGACTGGTGCCCGAAGGCAACATATCCATCCATTCATGAAGACCACTACACGTATATTTGACATCTCGTTTATTGTTGCTGTTACCTCCAGGCATCATAGCAAAGACGCTACCGATCATTATGAGAGCCAGTAATATTGCAAGCAATCGTGCTGACTTTTTCTCCATTCTCTTGGCCATATCCTCATACTGCAAGAAAAGAAAAGATAAAACTTTTGGTGAAGAACTGCAGAGCAAAAAATGAACTGTGAGAAAAATTCTTATCATACAATATTTAAGTGAAGGTGATGGTTGCAGGTGAGAGGTCAGAAAAAAAAGTTGATGCAGATACCACTCTTCTCATAGAGGGTGACGCTGATCTTCAGTTAATATCCGGAGAGGCGGAAGTGTTTGGTTGCCCTGTGACCAAAGCCCACATCGTCAAGGGAAAAGTGACCCCCTTTTACTTTGAGGAGGATTCTATAATAAAACTAAGAGGTAACTCTATTCCCGTAAAAGGATCTACAATACCAGACAGCTGGAAAGAATTGGCCAGAGAAGCTTACAAAAAGATCTTTCTCTTTGGAAGTTCTGACAAAGGGAAGAGCAGTCTCGCCACTTATCTCTTGAATAAAAGAGAAGATATTGAATGGGCTATCGATCTGGACATTGGCCAGTCCAGCGTAGCCCATCCCTGCGCCATGGGCGTTTCCAGAGTAGAGGAAAAGATAATTTCTTTATCTCAGGCCAAAATGCATGACGGATATTTCACAGGTTCTACATCACCTACAGGAAACGAGATGAAGTGCTTGCGGGGCGTAAAGAGGCTGAACTCTCTTACTGCTGGTGAGGGGGCAGTAATAGATACTACAGGGTGGACAAGCGGCAAGAGGGCCAGAGATTATAAACTGACCAAACTGGAGATCTTGAATCCGGATGTGATAATTTGTTTTGAGCAGGTACCCTATTACCTCGCCGATTATAACGTGGTCCCTGTCGAGCCCTTTGTAATGAAAAAGAGAAGCAGAGAAGTCAGGAAATCCATAAGAGAGAGTACCTATCTCCAGTGGCTGGAGGGCTCCCATATAAAAGAATTTGATTGCTCTTTAATAAATAATGCGGCCTTATTCAAGGGCGAAGAAGCCGATAGACATTTCTTAAATGAGTTGCTGGAGGAAGAGTTCCTCTTCGCAGAAAAAGGGTACGATTTCCTGAACATATATTTGAATAAAGATGTTGATGTTGGTTTCGAGCTGATCAAAGCTCTGAAAGAGATATACAATGTGGAAGACGTAAGTATCATCAACCCTCATCAATTCAAAGGTGTTCTGGCAGGTCTATACGGTGGGAAGTATCTTGGAATGGGTGTGGTAGAAGAAGTGGATATAATGAAAAGGACCATAACCGTCCGAGCTCCCGTAAAAGAGAAAATAACCCGTATAGAGCTGGGAATGCTGAAACTGGAGGATGGAACGGAAGGTGCAGCGAACATTCCTAAAAGATTTTATTGGTGAGGGGTCAACCTGAACACATATGATAGAGGTTAAAACCAGTAACAGGGTGGAGGTCATTGATATCACTTCCAGAGTTAGAGATGAGGTCAACAGAAGTGGGGTGGATGATGGTATCGCTGTGGTCTACACCAAACACACTACCACCGCCATAACAATCAACGAAGGAGAATCAGGGCTTAAAGAGGATATAGTGGATATATTGGAGAAAGTCATTCCCCAGGGCGGGGGATACCGGCATGACAGGATAGACAACAATGCAGACTCTCACCTGAGAGCGATGTTTATGGGGAATAGTGTCACCGTCCCTATTGTTAATGGGAGTTTGGACCTGGGCACGTGGCAGAGCATCCTTTTTGTGGAGCTTGATGGACCCAGAAGCAGGAAAGTGGGAGTTAAAATAGTTTGAACAACATTATGAGCACCAAGAAGGGACAAAAAGGGCAGAAGGATTACTACTACTATCAGGCCAAAAAGAAGGGCTACAGGAGCAGAGCGGCCTTTAAGCTGATCCAGATGAATAAGAAATTCAGGTTGATCAAGAAGAACAGCTCCATCCTTGATCTGGGAGCCGCTCCGGGTGGATGGAGCCAGGTAGCAGTTTCTCTGGGAGCGGATGTGGTGGCAGTGGACATCAATCCCATAAAAGAGATGGAGGGAGTCACTTTCATCAGAGGAGATATAAACCAGGAGGAGACCCTGGACAGGATCAAGGAAGTGAAAGACCATTATGACACGGTAATTTGTGATGCATCACCCAATATTTCCGGTAACTGGAGTTTAGATCACTTCAGGTCTGTGGAGATCGCCAGATCCGCTTTTAACGTAGCGAAAGAGGTTTTAAAGCCGGGAGGGAATTTTGTGGTCAAGATGTTCCAGGGTGAAGAGACCCAATACACCTTCAACCGGTTCAAGAGAAATTTCAAGTTCAGCAAATTGCATTCTCCGCAAGCATCAAGAAAGAGGAGTGCAGAAATCTATTTTATCGGCAAAGGATTTCAGGACTGAGAGGCATGATCACAACCCTTTTTCAGGGACTTGATTTGTAGCCTAATACAGTTAAAAAGCAGAAAATATTTTTAGAGGTTAATTGAGTGCTGCTCG
>JBKHKH010000091.1:0-8054 GCA_046537735.1 Archaeoglobaceae archaeon
ATATTCACATGGACACTAACTGCATCGGCACCCAGTTGGACTGCTTTCTCCACGCTGGTGATCAATCGCTTGTCGTTGGTATCCACCAGAGACGTAGAGGCACTCAAATGGATTATGAGTCCCATGTTGGTCTCTTTCAGGTATTCAGAGTTTTTGGCTATTCCTTTGTGAACCACCACTGCATCGGCACCGCAGTCGACCATACGCATTATGCGGTCCATATCCTCTAACCCCTTGGCTGGATTGGTTATCCCGTGGTCCATAGGAGCTATCAAAGTCCTCCCGTTTTTCAGTATCCTATTCATCCTCCTCTTTTTTCCGACCATATACATACACCTTTTTTATTTTTTTATTTAAATATAAACAGGCCGTGAAGATATGACAGAGAGATAGCAACCACAAACACTCTCAAAAACTTCTAAACGGCCTATTTAACAGAAATAGTGCCAGCTAAAGCTAAAAAACCAGAATCGATAACTAAATCCGAGGTTTTGTTTACCGGATATTTCCTGGCACATTCAATTAAATCATTGCTAATGGTCCATATTTAAAACTTTCTTTCCAAATTTACATTACAATAGTACTACGGTATCAAAAAAGTGTTAAATAAAAAAATTGAGGATTAGTGTCCTAACGATAGCAGTCCTGCAGCGCTTAGGGTGAGGATTATGGCCACCAGTAGGGATAGTATGATGTATACTATTTCTTTGCGGCGGATCATTCCAATGGATGCTCCCCACATGCCTACTACTGCTGCCATGCAGCCTATGGCTATTCCTGCCATGGCCAAGCCGTCACCGTAACCAAGATAACCTATGTACCAGTGTCCGTGGGGTCTGTCCATACTTGAACATCTTTCCCATATAGTGTCGGCATCACATCCAACAGCCCTGCCTCCTTCACTCTCACAGCCAGCCCACAGGTTCTCCAGGAAGCATCCCTTTTCGACGGCCACTTCTTCTGATGGTGCAACCAGGTAGATCGCTAATCCGATTATTGCTATGACTGTTCCAACAAGAATGATCCAGTAGGCAATTTCCCCGTAAATGACGCCTGCCATCGGGGGTTTGGGTCTTTTTTCTTCCTTCATAATATCACCTTATATAACTCCCATTGCCATGAAACCAGTGATCCCAGTCTGCAACAGTCTTACACCTGCAAGGAACATCACGGCGATAATGATATATCTGACAAACCCTGCTTTGACTCTCACCATTATCTTCGCTCCAATCAATGTCCCTATAATAAGACCGATCATGGACGGCACCGCAAACAACGGAAAGATACCTCCTCCCATGATATACGGCCATACAGCAGCCGTATCACCGATACCGATCAACACCTTACTGCAGGCAGCAGCCACCTTAAGAGGAGCAAGCATAACCAGATTGAACACTGGAACCATGGCCCAGCCAGCACCTAAACCGAACATCCCTGAGACCAAACCAACAGCACAGAACAATAAAAGACCTACAGGCGCTCTAGTAACATCATATTTAACTACCTTACCTAAAGACTCTTCCCAGTAACCCATACCAAGTGCCATTTTTTGCGAAAGACTGTCCACTTTCTTTACCTCAGGATACTCCACTCGTGAACCAGCCAGCAGTATAATCAGACCAATGAGGATGACCAGTATACCCAACAAGAACTTCACCAGATAATCCCCAAACTCGCCCATAGTCTTCGCCACATAACTCGCCAGCAAAGCACCAACGATAGCAAATACTGCATAGGGAACCGCTGCAAAGAACAGTATCCTAACGTTCGCCAGACCTCTCCGCAGAAACGGTCGAGCAGCTACCAGTGCTCCAGCCATAGCCACAAAAAGCCCTGTAGCCCTAATTATATAGGGATCAATAGTAGTGAAACCCATGAACAACGGAGTGAAAACAACACCCCCACCAACACCGCCAAGCACAGCAATAATACCTATAACGATACATACAGCCAGAATAACACCGAAGAAAACCTCTGGAGATTCCGCTAGTATACCCTGAGCCGCAACCGTACCACTGAGCATCAATAGCAACAGCATAGGTATAACTACGTACTTTCCAATATTTCTTAAATAAGGTTTTAAGTAAACCACAGTTCTCCCTCCCAATTATTTAAAAACAATGCCAGACATTACATATATAAGTTTTATGAAATTTTATGAAATACTATCTTAATTTTGATAAAAAATCATAAAGAATTTCTTGATAAAAATTATAGGAGTTTTGCGGGTAAAAAACAAAAAACAAAAAAATTAAGAAAAGATATATTATCTAAAAGTATACCCCGTTTCTTCTCCGTAAGTATCTTTGCCAGTGAATTTGGCGTGGGTCAAAGCGATAGTTCTGTATGCCAAATGAGCGAACTTTGAGTATGGTGCATAGGTCAGCAGAGCGAACACGAACACCAGGTGCACCAGATACATCCAGTACGCCGAGGTCATGTTCACGAATCTCATCGCTTCCAGTATAATTCCAGTAAAGGTCACTATCCATAGTGTTCCCAGGAAGAACCAGTCAAAATAACCTCCAATCCCTACGTTGTCCTTTTTGGTGGCTCTCTCCACAATAGCCCATGTTGTTCCTACAAAGAGCAGGATAAAACCAAAGTTACCGATGATCTTCACCGGGTCCGTTAGCGGTAATCCCAGCTCCCTACCCATCAACAGGTAGATAAAGGCGATCCCAGTGGAAATGCCTACAATGATAAAACCGTAGAAAATACCAAGATGCGCAAAGAACCTGTTCTTGCTCTCCTCACAATCTCCGAAACGGTTATGCAACAGAATTTCGATAACAGAAGAGACCAGAGATGGTATGAATGCATTTCTGGTTTGCGTCCCCAAATCCACCTGAGCTCTTTGTACCTGTCCACTGCCTACAGGGGCTTCAAGTTTTGACTCCTGTTCTTCTAAAGCCATCCAAAAACGGTACAAGCCTATTAGAATGGTTATTGCTACGAAGGCTCCCACGGCGAAACCAGCGTACTCCACGTGAGTGTGGTGAATAAATTCCGAAAAGTGTACCTCTCCTTCAGGTATGTGGAACCCAAAAATGGAGAAGTAAAGTGCGATCAGCAATATGGGTACAGCAAATACTGCCCAGATGTATCTTGGGGTGCTAAACGCCTTAGCTATAAAGCTGGGGAATGAATATTTGGCGATCTGCAGGTTTCTTAATGCACCCATAATCTCTCCAGGCTTTGCTCCCCTAGGACAGTACGATGAGCAATCATTGCATTGATAGCACAGCCACGCATCTCTATCGTTCAGAAGTTTATCCTTCAATCCCCATTGAGACCAGAGCATTTCTTTTCTGGGAAATGGGTTTTCTTCTGGCGAGAGTGGACAGATCACGGAGCACGTTGCACACTGGAAGCACTTCTTTATTGTACCTCCACCTGCCCTCATTATCTGTCTAACAAAATCGAGGTCTGCTTCGATGTATTCGGCATCAGACATACTCTTGGTTTCAGCTCCGACATTTTCAGCTTCAGCCATATCCATACCTCCTCAGAATCCTTTATAAGGATTGGGTTCAAGTTCCATTATGTCTTCGTAGAACTGATTCATTATCTGGGGGATCTTGTTGTAGTCAGTTATCTCCACTTGATGTACCTGCACTCTCTCAGATTCAAGCATCAGTCTATCTAGAGTTTCCTGAACCTTTTCCATTCTCTCATTGGCCAGCTCACTGCCCCTTATAAAGTGGCACTGATAATTCTCTCCGTATTTACATCCCAGCATCAGTATCCCGTCTATTCCCTTGGAAAGAGTGTCAGCAATAAATACCGTGTTAACAGATCCCAGACATCTTACCGGCATCACTCTAATGTAAGAGTTGTATTTGAGCTTATTCATTGCCGCCATATCCAGGGCAGGAAGAGCATCGTTCTCACAGACAAAAGCAATCATTCTGGGCTTTTCTTCATCCGGATCAGGGACGCTAACTGCTTTGAGCTGTCCCGCAACCATGTCTACCGAATATGCGTTGAAGGATATGATTCTCTCTGGACAGGCTCCAAAGCAAGTTCCACACCTCCTGCATCTGTTGTAGTGGTAGATAGGTGTCCCATCCTCAGTTTCATTGATAGCACCAAATGGACATTCCTCAGTACATCTCTTACACTGGGTACATCTCTGCAGGAATACCTGAGGGTAATCTATGTCTCCTGATCTGGGAAAAGTACTTGCTCCTTGAGACACCAATTCTATGCTTTGAATCGCTTTTAATGCTGCTCCTGCTGCATCATCCATTGTTTCTCTAATGTTCATAGGCTGTCGTACACACCCCGCAGTATATATTCCCGATCTTCTAGTCTCATACGGGAAACAGACGAAATTGGAATCCGGGAATCCATACTTAAGAGTGGGAAGGTCAGGTCCCTGTCTGTATCCCAGATGAAGGATGTTCTCGTACTCTACACCTTCCTTTTCGAGCTTGGCTCTCTCCTCTCTGGTTTCAGGTACATCCGCCATAGATGAAACCATTCCTGTAGCCAGAACAACTTTATCTACCTTTAATTTGACGTTCTCACCCAACAGAGTGTCTTTGGCTTCAACAGCTAAACTTCCATTCTCTGGATTTACCCCCGTGACTTCTCCTTTAGTAAAGAATATCCCTTCATCGTCCTGAGCAGTTCTGTAGAAATCCTCGTACAGACCGGGAGTTCTCATATCCCTATAGATTATATAGACCTTTGAATCAGGATTACTTTCTCTAATGTATTTCGCCTGTTTAAGTGATACTGCACAGCAAACAGATGAACAGTAGGGCAAGTGATTCTCATCTCTCTGACCAGCACACTGAATAAATGCAACGCTATCTGCACTAACTCCACCATTGGACATTTGCTCTTCCATTTCTACGTTGGTTATAACATTGGGATCTTTTCCGTAACCCAGGTGTTCTAATTTGGTTGCATCATAGGGCTTCCATCCTGTAGCCAGCACAATTGCTCCAGTCTTAAATTCAACTTCGCTTCCACCATGGTTTAGCTTCACATCGAACTGACCGGGTTGTCCAGTAATACTCTCTATTTTTGTGGACGTGTACACATCGATGTTGGAGTTTTCATTAACTTCGTTTATCATCTCTCCTATATCGAAATCCTCAATTTGCTGATACGGATGCTTCTGAGGGGTTACCTTAGAGTATTTGGCTGCCCAACCGCCGAGGGATTCTGTCTTTTCCACAAGATGTACCTTGCTCCCTGCTTTTGCTGCTTCCAGTGCGGCAGTAAGCCCAGATATGCCCCCACCAGCGACCAGAACACTTCTATCAATTTCTTCTTCTATCCAAGGCGTTGGTAATTTCATTCTCTTGGCTCTGGAAACTCCCATTCTCACATAATCTTCTGCAAGTTCCTGAGCATGTTCATCCAGCTCGTGACTCCAAACCACTCCTTCTCTAAGGTTAGTCCTATCTACGGTACATTCGGGAAAATCAAATATGTCCCACTTCACTCTAGAGGAGCAAGCAGCTATGGTAATCGCGTTAACTCCTTGTTCTTTAATATCTTTATTTATGAGTTCGACACCTTCTTTACCGCACAGATTAGGGTGAGTTCTTACTACTGGAACTTTTTCCTCTTCACCAACTTCTTTTAGCTTATCAATATCAAGAGAATCTATGTCACAACCAGTGCAAATGTACAAACCTACTACAGCCTCTTTTTTCTTCTCTTCTTTCTTTTCTTCCTGTTTTTCTTCTTGTGGTTTTTCTTCTTGTTGTGCCTCTTCTGCCATATACTTCACCTCCTCAACACCTGGATCGCTTTAAGAGCGGTTCCTGTGGCATCCTCGTTGCATGTAGAGACATCGTTGGGGCTAGCTGCCACACCTACACCATAGACTCCGTCTTTATCGATCACAAAACCGTACTGGTCATAATCTATGTTCAAGCCAGGTATCTTGAGTTCAGACGTATTTGGCTGCATTCCAGTGGCAAGAACGACCATATCTGCTTTCTGAGTTATTTTCTTACCCAACGATGTGTCTTCTGCTGTCACTTCAAGGTTACCGGTTGCGTCTTCCTCGATTTTGGCTACTTTACCTTTTATAAAGTGAATGTTCTCGTCCTGATTTGCCTGATTGTATACGTCCTCATATCTTCCGGGGGCCCTTATATCGATGTAAAATATATACACATTGGCTTCAGGGTTCTGCTCTCTAAGGATGATGGCTTGCTTCATTGAGGCTAAACAGCAAACTGCAGAGCAGTAAGGTAGATGATTATCGTCTCTGCTTCCAGCACACTGGACGAACACCACATCTTTCACTGGCTTTCCATCTGGTCTCACTATTTCACCCTTTGTAGGACCGCCTGGCGCAGCCAGCCTTTCAAACATAACGTTAGTGACCACATTTTCATATTTTCCATAACCGAGGTTGTCTATTTTGCTAGCATCATAGGGCTTCCACCCGGTAGCCACAATAACTGAGCCTACTTTAAGATTGAGCTCCTGTGGCTCCATATCCAGCTCTATGGCATCGTAAGGGCAAGCTTCTACACATTCTCTGCATCCATCGCTTTTCTTACAGGTATAAGGGTCTATAACATACCTCATGGGGAATGCCATAGGGTGGGGAAGGTATATCGCTTTGGTATTATCCATCCCATAATTAAAGTCATTTGTTCTCTCCACAGGGCAAGCTTCTACACACTTATCACAAGCTGTACAATTTTCATTAACATATCGAGGGTTTAACTTGATGTTTACATCAAAATTTCCGGGTTCTCCAGACACGTTCTGTATTTCAGCATTGGTAAAGTACCTAAATCTGGGATTGGATCTAATCCTCTTAAAGAATATTTCAAGACCACAATAAGGTGGACATATTTTAGGGAAATACTTGAACAACTGAGAAACCCTTCCACCCAGATAAGGGTTCTTCTCTACGAGATAAACATCGTACCCTGCTTCAGCTGTCTCTATTGCAGCGGTTATACCAGAAATGCCTCCTCCAATAACAAGTACACTACTATGTTTTTCTTCACTCATATAACTCCTCCTCCAAAGTTGTCAGAGGTAAAACCAAGATAATTCAAATACCTATGGGGGAAAATAAAAATTAAATAAAAAAAATTGGGATTATTCATTCGATCGGCCTATTCCACCAGCTTAATTAGTGGCCTCTCGATGGTTTCCCATTCTCCGGACTTGGGATCGAACTTCAGGTTGGTGAACTTCTCTTCACCCAGGTCTGGGAAGTCTGCTTTGTAGTAGTATCCTGGGTATCTGGTTTCCTTCTTATCCAGTAGGGCTCTTGCGTGGGCTTCAGCGAACCATAGTCTGTGGACATTCTCCCAGGCTCTCTGCAGTTCGTGTAGATCCTCAGCAGCCAACTTCTCTGCATCCTCTTTGAGCATCAACAACTTATTCAAGCCAGTCTCCAACATGGGGTTATTTGTGGTGTAACTGCTTGCCCAGCCGCCAGCATACTCATCCATGATCTTCTGCAACCTGAACATGAACATGTGCGGTCTAATGTAATTGGGGTTTATGTGGGGATCAGTAGTCTGAGCCTTGTTCTCCTCAAAGACCTTGAAGGGCTTGAAGACCTCGTCCCTATACTTCAACATAGCGTCTTCACTGATCTCTGGCTTGTAGTCCTTACACTGCTCATTAACGAATCTGCACGCTGCTTTGGCAGCGATCCTGCCCTCAGTGAATGATCCACTGGAGAACTTGTGACTGCTTGCGCCAGCCCCATCACCAGCAGTGAACAACCCCATGATGGTGGTCATCCTGTTGTAATGAGCGGGGAAACTATCCTTATACTCATCAGGCATCAGGTCAGCTGGTCCGCACACCCACAGTCCGGCTGATCCGGAGTGCGAAGCAATGAAAACCGGCTCACTAGGCATGATCTCCGAAGGCACCTTCTCAGGCTCAATATTCTCAGCAGCCCACAAAACTGCCTGCGAAATAGTCATATCCAGGAAGTCTTCCCAGGCCTCAGCTTCAAGCTCCTTAAGCTTCTTCTTCCTCTCTTTTTCGTCGGGAACCTCTTCAGCCAGTGCAGCGATAGCCTCAGGAGTTCTCATGTATATGGG
>JBKHKH010000178.1:0-2712 GCA_046537735.1 Archaeoglobaceae archaeon
GGTTGATGTTTGTGAATAATCTCATTGGAGATTATGTGATTAGCTCTCTAGAGTTATTTATTTCTCTTGAATCTTCAAATTATTATTATGTGTTTTTCCAAAGCCTTATGTTCAAATTAGCTCTAGTCTAAGTATGAACAATATTGCAATAAGTAATCTGGGAGCATTGGCTTTTATGGTGGCTGTAGTGACGGCAGTAGCCATTATTATGTATATAACAGGAGTCGAGAGCGTGCAGGCTGATATGCCCTAAATCAATCTTGATCCTGAATCCCTTTAGAAGTTATAGTTGTCTGACGATTCTTTGTGGTAGACCTAAAGTTTTAAATTGTATGCTGTGTATTCAACAACATGACCGAGAAAACTACGTTTAGTTTAATAAAGGCCGATGTTGGTGGTTTACCAGGGCATTCAAGAGTTCCAGAGGAGCTAAAGGAGTTGGCATCCGATATCCTTCAGCAGAAGAAGAACAGCAAGGACATAATCGATTTTAGAGTTTACAACGCTGGTGACGACCTGGAACTCATCATGACCCACAGAGAAGGGGTCGATAGTGACAACATCCATGGAATTGCATGGGATGTATTTGAAAAGGCCACAGAAAAAGCAAAAGAGATGAAATTGTATGGTGCAGGCCAGGACTTGCTCTCGGATGCGTTTTCCGGAAATGTAAGAGGGATGGGTCCGGGAGTAGCAGAAATGGAGATAACCGAAAGAAAGGCTGAGCCGGTACTGGCATTCATGGCAGATAAGACGGAGCCGGGAGCCTTCAACCTCCCCGTGTTCAGAATGTTCGCCGACCCATTCAACACAGCAGGACTGATAATCGACCCATCGCTCCATGGTGGATTCGTCTTCGAGGTATGGCAGATAATGGAGAATAAGCGAGTTTTCCTCAACTGTCCTGAAGAGATGTACGACCTGCTTGCCCTTATAGGTGGAAAGAGCCAGTTCGTCATCAAAAGGGTCTTCCCCAAAGAGGGCGGCAAGCTACCTGCTGACGAGCCGGTAGCAGTAGTTAGCACAGAGAAGCTGTTCAAGATAGCTGGTGAGTACGTGGGTAAAGATGACCCGGTTGCTGTGGTAAGAGCCCAGAGCGGATTGCCCGCAGTGGGAGAGGTACTGGAGCCCTTTGGTTTCCCCCATCTGGTGAGCGGATGGATGAGAGGAAGCCACAACGGTCCTCTGATGCCCGTCCCATTCAAATACTCTCAATGCACCCGCTTTGATGGTCCGCCAAGAGTTATTGGAGCAGGCTTCCAGCTGGCCAACGGAACTCTGGTAGGTCCCGCGGATATGTTCGACGATCCCGCATATGAATACACCCGGAATAAGGCCATGGAAATCACCGATTACATGAGAAGACATGGTCCGTTCGAGCCTCACAGACTTCCAGGTGAGGAAATGGAATATACCACATTGCCCAAGGTCTTTGAGAAACTGGAAGACAGATTCGAGAAGGTATAACCCAATCTCCTTTTTTTTATTTTAACTCATGGCACGCTTTCGCGACAGGCGAGATGGCGGAAGGAAGCTTGCTGATCTCGTTAAAGACCTGGAATTCGATTATGTAGCTGCTATACCCAGGGGAGGGATTGCAGTAGGAGTTGAAATCGCCAGAATCAGGAACAAGCATCTTCTGGTCATAGGCGTTCGAAAGATACCTATTCCCTGGAGCCCAGAAGCCGGATTCGGAGCTGTTGCTGAAGACGGCTCTACTTTTATCAATGAGCGGATCTTCGACAATCTGGGCCTTTCTGTTGAGGAGGTCGAAGAACTGGCTGAAGAAGTCCGCAGGGAAGTAGAGAGAAGAGTGAAAACCTACAGAGAAGAACCACTTCCCGATCTCTCAAAAAAGACTGTACTTCTGGTAGATGACGGTTTTGCATCCGGATACACCGCCATAGCAGCCATAGAATTGCTCAAAAAGAAGGGCGCCACAGTTTACGCTGCAGCTCCCTGTTCGCCCTCGGATACCGTTAAGCTGCTCGAAGAGTATGCTTATAAGGTAGTGGTCATCAGCGAGCAGAGATGGGGAAGTTTTGCCGTTGCCAGCTACTATGAAGATTTTAGCGACCTCTCGGATGAAGAAGTAATCAGTATGCTATCCGAGTTAAAAATATAAAGTAGAAATATTGGATTTTTATAGGGAAACGTACACGGCGTTGATTATGTTTTCCAGCTTTATCATTTCTCTGAGAAGCTCTTCTGAGGGTGTGTCATCTACCATCAGCAGCATCAGCTGTATTCCGCCTTTTCCTCCATGTCTTCCCACGATCATCTGGGCTATATTCACTTTATACTCCCCGAACAATTTTCCAACCCTGCCTATGACTCCAGGCCTGTCCTCATGCAGGGATATTACATATTCTCCTTCAGGGACAAAATCTACTTCGTATTTATCTATTTTGAGGATCCTGTAGTCTTCTTTGGTAAAGCAGACACCTGAAATATACGTGCTCTGTTCCTCGTTGCCTACAGTAATCTCCAGCAAACTATCGTAAACACCGCTCTTCTCCGACTTGCTCTCTTCAATGGAAACTCCTCTCTCTTTAGCGATCTGCATTGAGGATACCAGATTTATGTCCGTGACTATCTGGCTGAACAATCCGGCTAGAAGCGATCTGGTGATATACTCCGTCTTCCTTTTAGCCAGAGTACCTCTGAAGGTTAGCTTGACATTGGTGAAGACTCCACCCAATCTTGCAGAAG
>JBKHKH010000023.1:0-20657 GCA_046537735.1 Archaeoglobaceae archaeon
AGGATTAAAATCATTAGCCATCAACACAGCTCGAACAGACCTTATGGGCTTGAAACATGTTCCTATGGATAACCGCATTCTCATTGGACAGACGCATGTCAAAGGCCACGGAGTGGGGACTGACAACAAAATGGGAACTAAAGTGACCCAGGAAGAAATTGAGACCATCCTCAATATTATTGACAATAAAGGTACTCATGAAATTGATGCTTTCCTCATAATCGCTGGATTAGGAGGCGGTACAGGCAGTGGAGGATCACCTGTCCTTGCCAAATACCTGTCAGAGATGTACTCTGAGCCGGTATATACCCTGGGGATCCTTCCTGCTTCTGAAGAGGGTAAATTATACTCATTCAACGCCGCAAGAAGTATCGTTTCCCTAACGAAGTATGTAGACAATCTCATCCTTTTGGACAACGGTACCTGGAAATTCGAGGGGTTCAGCCTGCATGAATCCTTCCACAAGATAAATGAAGAAGTGGTCAAAAGGCTCAGCGTCTTGACCAAAGCTGGTGAACCTGGAGAAGGAGAAACCGTAGGAGAGATGATCGTTGACAGCTCTGAAGTCATAAACACTCTCAAAGGAGGCGGTATTAGCGCCATTGGGTATGCTACCACCCTGGCGGAAGCAGAAAAGAAGCCCATGGATAAATTCTTCTCCTCCTTCAAAAAAGCAAGGAAGCAAGAGGAAAAACCTGTTATGGACAGCGATAAATCAATGAAGATCTCTTCCTTAGTGAGGAGAGCAACACTGGGTAGATTAACCGTTCCCTGCAGTGTAAAAAGCACGGAAAGGGCTCTCATACTGGTTGCCGGTCCTCCTGAGCACCTGGACAGGAAGGGGCTGGAGAAAGCTAAATTATGGTTAGAAGACCAGATATCAGGCGTCGAAGTGAGAGCTGGAGACTATCCCACCAGAAGAACTAAATATGTTGCCGCCCTGGTTATCCTATCCAACCTCACAGAGATACCGAGGGTGAAAGAATTGCAGAGACTGGCTGCAGATGCCAAAGAAGGTGTAGAAAACCTGGAACGCATGAAGATGGAGAAAACCTTTTCCCTATTTGATGAGGATATCGAACCACTGATATGATTTATGAGGTGACGTGATGAAGAGAGTACTGGTAATAGCAACCCTGTTTCTACTGACCATGCTATTGGCCGTTCATCCTGTACTGGGTCTGGAGAGGCTTAACGCCACCGATTTTAAAGACCCCGATATCACCCTGTCCATAGACGGAGTGGATGAGAAGCCCTACTTTAAGGATAATCGCTTTTTGCTGGATAAAGTGCTGGAGGGAGGGGATTCTGTAAAAATAAACTACCCTGTAAAGCCTATAGATGAGGACTCGGCAAAAAATGCTGTTGATAGGACATACACGGTCAAGACCGACTTGAGAAATGGGATAATAGAGGCATCACTATATTACAGAAAAGGTGGTGGTCAGGGATTTGAGAGCACACCTGGCAAAAATTATCTGGATGTAAAAGTAAGCGATTGGGATGAAGGACTAAGTGAGATAAACTGCACCATACAGGGAGAGGCGCCTCAGCCTTCTGCCAGACTGCAGGAGATACGGGCCATCTACTTTGATGTGCAGGTCGCAGAAGATGACTGCTTGCCCCCACTGGTGTTGATGGTGGTGGATTATAATAAATTCCAGTCAGACATAAACTCAATGGAAAAAGAATACAACAACTTGACTTCCATCCTTGATGAGTATTCGGGTAAAACAGATACCGGAGAGCTGGATACGTGCCTTGACCGCGCTCACCAGAACCTTTCCGTTGGAGAGAGCTATTACACGGAAGGCGATTACCAGAGGGCGGATGAGAAGCTTAATAACGTAGAGGAGTGGCTGAGCAAAGCAGTTGATGCGGTAGAGGAAGTTGAAGCAGAGTATGCATACCAGCAGGCCGACAGAAAGCTGGATTCTATTGGTTCAACTCTGGATAAGATCGAGCTTTATCTGGAAGAAGTTGAGATGAGAGACAAGCTGAACACTTCCACACTGCTGGATTACAAGAGTGAGTTCAAGGGAATGCAGCAAACTGCAACAACCCTTAAAGAGGAGCTGGCATCAGCAGAGGGCTATATAAATAACCAGAATTACGGGAACGCGAAGGCTAAAGCCGAGAACGTTTTGAACGGCTCTGAAAGTGTTGAGCAGGAAGCCAACTCCTTGCTGGAAGACCTGAAAAGTGTTATACATATAGAAGAAGATACAATAGCCTCCGCACAATCCACTGCCACTCCCACTGCTACTACAGAGGAGAATGAAGAAGCGACCGCTTTCACCATGCCCAGCATTGATTTTAAGTGGGTCGCAATTGCTATCGGGCTTGCGGTCATACTGGGCGGTGCCGGTATAGGGACCAGGAAATACATCAGACGCAGAAGATGGGATGAGCTGAAATAAGCTGGGAAGCGATTATTGATTTATTGATTGCACGACCTAGCCAAAGAACCGTTGAGCAAAAGTAGAGTGTTTATTTTCGCATCTCTGCTGGAATAAGCATTTGCTACATTTTTTATCGTCTCTTTTCTCCGGGATGAAGCCTTTCTTGATGTTCAGCACTCTCTCCACTAACTTTAACACATTGCGCTTGTCCTTTCTTTCCACGTCTATCTGTTTCAATTTACCGTCATAACAGTGGTACACATACCCTGTGGAAGAACCCAGCATCATGCAGAAGGCTGTAAGCCTTATCCTATCCCTGAACCACACATCCTTTTCAGGGGAAGTTAGGGAGAGGACTAGAGGAGCTTTATCTTTGCTGGTTCTTACCAACTCATCTACTTTACCCTTTAACCTGTAATTTTCTGACTGGAGTAATGCGTCCCAGTCCACACCTTCAACCTCTTGAAGGATGGAGGAGTAAACGAATTTTTGAGCAGCCTGATTGAACAACGACTTATATTTCTCACCATAATAGGAGATGAACTTTTTACACGCCCAGTCCCTATCCATATCCATTCTGAGGGTGATATAGATGTCCCGGGCAGCGTGCATCTCGCTCACGTAATCTTCTTCGAACCTGTTCCTGTAATAGCACAGCCGGGGGCAGTAGAGATAGCTGGTGATATCGCTCACTCTGGCAAACATTGAGTTTACATATAGCTATTATTTCAAATGTCTTTCGATTTGTTTTTACAAAAAATTACTACTTTCTATTCCCCTATTTCCTTTACTTCCACTACTTCTAGGGGGATGTTCTTGAGCCTCTTCCCTATCTCATATCTGGCGATCCTGGACGCATGTTCTTCGCTATCCGCATTAAAGACCTTTATTTCAAAGAAAAGTCCCACTATAGCCGTGTTTGCCACCAGAAACACGCTTTTAAGGGATTCCTTGCATTTGGGGCATTCAACATCTCCCACATTGACTTCCACAAAATCGAGGTCCAGCTTCTTTCCCGCCTCGGAGACAGCTATGTTCATGGCATCCTCCGGGCTCCTGGCACTTTTAACTATCCATGCCCCGTTAAGAGTTACTTTGTAATTCATCGTTTAGCCACCGAACATCTTTTTGAGAAGACCACCTTTCTCCTTCTCCTGCTGCTCTACTTGTATTTTTTCTTCCTTTTCAGGTTTCTTGTCCTTCGGTTTTTTCTGCTTTTGTTTTTGCTTGACAATATTCACTGAAGCACCGCCGTGCTTGCTTCTCTTCACCCTGATGCTGGCGATGATCGGTCTTTCCAGCTCAGGGCTGATGACCATTGCCGTCCCGGGTGGGATCCTTTTTATTTCTTCTACGGTGTCCGAAGTCAATCCCTCAACTCCTCTTTTTATGGCGTTAATGTCGTTGGGGTTGGTCACTTTCAGGATTATCTGGGTGTTGCACTGACTGATAACATTTTTATCCACTCTTGCCGGCCTCTGGCTGATGACCATCAATCCCAAACCGAATTTTCTTCCCTCGCTGGCTATGGTCCTTAACACCTGAGTGGACACTGCTTTCCCGAACCCTCTTTCAGGTATAAAGTTATGGGCTTCTTCCAGCACTATCATACCCGCAGGGACTTCGTCCCTCTTTCTCAGTTCGAACAGTTGAGAAGTGACCCTGGAGACTATGAGGTCCTGATGCTCAGGGGGAATGCCTCTCATGTCCAGCACAATAGCTTTTCCATTTTGCAATAGGACTTGAATGGGTGTTGCATCCTTTCCGAACAATCCGGGATCCTTGATCTTCTCCAGAGACCCCATCACAGTCCACTTGGAATTGTGCTTCATTTCCTCTACCTCAGTGATTATATCATCGATGGTGTAGTTCTTTCCCTTCAGATCTTTTATGGCCTGATGGAGTAAACCCTGAGAAGATGGATTGGTTATACCTGTGAGCTCGATGATCTCCTCCGCAGTCAAGTTCAGGCCATCCAGCTTGAGAATGCCGTCTGATTTATCCGTGAAAGGTGAGTTAGGGGGGACATAGAGCTTTATTTTATTGCCGTATCCCTGGGGCTTGATGCCGAACCTCTTCATTTTCTCCTTTTCATCCGGGTCATCGTTTGACTCCACCATTTTGGAGTATTCGCCATGCGGGTCGATAATGAACATGGGGACATTTCTTTCCAGCAGTTCCTCCACCAGAACTCCTGCCGTGTAGCTCTTCCCGCTACCTGTTTTGGCCAGTATACAGCAGTGCTTCTGGATAAGCGAGTTCACGTCTATGTTCACCCTGATATCACTATCCTTTAGATGACCTATGTAAGCTCCTTCATTTTCCAGTCCCAGAGCTTCAGCAACTAATTCACTATCAGCTTTGAATACGTTCTCCCCGGGGACAAATGGAGTTTTAGGTACTTTTAAGAGGCCGTTCTCATCCCTCTTTCCGATTACTGTAGCCTTGGCCAGATAAACTTCTTTTTCAGCATCTCTCCCCTGGAGGGCATCACTTTCATTGAGGTCGGCTGTAGCTTTAATAGCAAAGACCTGAGCGATAATCCATCCTTCAGCATCATTCCATACTTTAACATAATCCGTTCTCCCTATTTCTCTGGGATCAAATACTACAAAACTGAAATTTGTTGAGCTTGCTTCACCATAGATTCTACCTACTGTTCCTTTCATCCTTTGATAACAATGACGAAATGAGATTAAAATGTTTCCACTGGGCCATGATCTTATTCCTCTCTACATGTATTATTGTATATGTTTAAAGAGGATGGTGGAGATCATGTTAAAACTAAATCTGTTTGGTATGGACATGAGCCACAATTTTTTCCCTAAGTTCCTCCCACTTCTTCTTATTTAGGATACAGCCGGGATCCGTTTCTGCCACATCGCCATAATAAGCGTAGGCTCTTGCTCTACATCCACCACAGATGCTCCTGGAGCTGCAGCTACTGCACTTCTCGGCATATTCCTCTCTTTTCCTTGCTTTTTCCAGCACAGATGAGTTCAACCACACGTCCATGAAGGAATCTTGGCGGATATTTCCCAGAGTCACAGGGAAGAACACACAAGGAGTTAAGTCCCCATTAGGCTGAAGGGCCCAGTAAAGTCTACCACAGCCGCAACCACCAATAAAGTCTGCAAGGAACTTGACACCTTCCTGCATTTCTTCGTCCTGACCCACAGTATCGAAGTGGGTTGCAGAGACCATTCCTCCCTTAGCAGCTACTCTACCGTATTGAGGAGCAGTAGACAGTATATTTAACTCCCTTTTCTGAGATTCTGAAGCCAACATGGTCAAAAGCTCTTCCCTTTCACGCGGAGAGATGTCAAGTTCGACCAAATCCCTTCCCCTCCCCGTGGGAATAAAGTTGTAGTGCATGAATATATCCACACCCATCTCCTCTGCGAGGTCTATCACGTCATCTACTTCATGAAGATTGTCCTTGGTGACAGTCATTGCGATCCCTGTGGTTATATCTGAGTTTACCGCATTTTCAATGCCTTCAATTGTTCTCTCGAAGGCATTAGACCCTCTCATCTTATTGTGGGTCTTCTTCAAACCATCCAGCGAAACTTGAATATACTGGCAGTCGAGGTCTTCCAGCTTTTTCACCTTATCCTCAGTTAGATGTGTTCCATTAGTGGCTATCGCTACTCCCATCTCTCTTTCTTTTGCTCTTTCCACTATCTGAAAGAAGTCCTTCCTCACCAGGGGTTCTCCACCTGAGAATGCTATATAAGCCACTCCTGCATCTGCCATCTCGTCCACAGCATCCATTGCCTCTTGCGTGGTGAGCTCATCCGGTGTGGACCTATCAGCCCTCTGATAACAGTGCTTACACCTCAAGTTGCAGGCGTTGGTAAAGTTCCATACCACCAAGAAGGGTGCATAACTAACGAATGGTTTTGTCGGGCCTCTCCAGGCCAGTCCTTCAAGAGTAGCAGCCAAACCTTTCCGCCATAAACTTTCCCTCAAATTCCCCCTGACAATTTCGTGAGGAATGTTCATGCGGTCGGAGAACCTATCTATAACTGTTTTTACCATCAGATAGGCCAGTTTGTCCTTGAAAGTAAGATCGACTTTCGTTCCTCCGTACTATAATAATATCTTATTTTAATATAGATCATTAATCGGTGTGCTAACTCTGATTGACTTTCGAAGTTGACAGCTCAGAAAACTCTGTTTTCAAGATCTCTCGGAGCGCTGGCAAATTCTGCAAGGGACTCGTATTCCATAAAGTGAATACTGGGAGAGAGTATTACCAAAACATGTAATGGCTCACCAAATTCCACTTTTTTCAGTTTTTCCAGCTTATCACACTTTACAAAAGGATTTTCACTACCGGCTCTGGCTATACCCACTGCATAACAGTCCCTTAACGCATCCTCCTTATCTGAGTCCTTTAAGATCTCTATCCCTTTGTTTATTTTCATGGGGGAGGGATGGAGATCCAAAAAGAGGAGAGTGTGGGCATTAATAATCCAGTTGGATTCGATCACATCCAGAATACTGGAAGAAATTCCGTGTGAGTGTGGATAGCTAATGGAAGTCGATTTTCCAAATCGGTAATTGTGTAGACCTGTCAATCCGCACACTGCAGAAATAATACTGGCATTATATATGACCCTAACTTCCACGTCCTTCTTCTTGGCTTCCAGTCTAATTGCCGAGTGAGTGGTGGCTATCATGGGATCTCCGGGCACCAAAATAACTATATCCTTACTGACAGCTTTTTCAATTATTTTGTTGCTGTTCTCTTCAAGATCACTCCTTTCCAGAACACCTACATCTTTTTCCAGTAAACTCTCAATTTTATGCAGGGTTGTACCTCCAAGTTGTGAAGTATAGAATTCGATAAAGACCTCATCACACTTTCTAGCCAACTCGTATCCTTTGAATGAGATATCTTTCTCGTCCCACAGACCCAGCCCAATAAAGAATAACATGAAAACAGGAACAGTCCATGGATTAAGTCTTTTTCTACGGGGGGGTGTAGAGTGAAAATCAATAAGTTTTAAAGGTTGAAATCCGGATTTTTAGCATGGATAAAAAAATTCTGATGGTTATTATAGATGGGTTAGCTGATAGGCCGATTGACGGGAAGACGCCGCTGAGTTCAGCGAAAACCCCCAATATGGATAAATTGGCGTCTAATGGGATAAACGGTATAATGGATACTATATCGCCCGGTATCAGGCCGGGCAGTGATACTGCTCACCTCACTCTTCTGGGATTTGATCCTTACCAGTGCTACTCCGGTAGGGGACCGATAGAGGCTACAGGAGCCGGTATAGATATTCTGTCCGGTGATGTGTGTTTTAGGGTCAATTTTGGCACCGTAGAAGGAGAGGGAAGTGTTTTTGATAAAACGGTAACGGACAGACGAGCAGGTAGGATATCAGAAACGGATGAGCTGGTCAAGGCCATAAATGAAAATGTCGAGCTGGATGTCGATTTTATATTCAAAAGAGGGACCGGACACAGAGGCGCCCTGGTAATTAGAGGAGAAGGGCTTTCAGATGAGATCACTGCTACTGATCCCAAATCAATCGGCAAGAAAGTAAAGAAGTGCAAAGCCACAAGAGACAAAGGTGAAAAAACAGCTCAAATCGTAAACTCATTCATGGAACAGGCTCACAGGATACTGGATCAGCACCCCTATAACAAGGAGAGAGAGAAAGAGGGTTTGATGAAGGGCAATGTCCTGCTTCTGAGAGGAGTCGGTCTTACCCCCCAGGTGCCTTCGTTCGAGGAGAGATTTGGTATGAAATTGGGTGTGGTGGCAGGCACCACCTTGATTAAAGGAGTGGGGAAATTCCTGAAGGGTGATGTCATTACCCCACCGGGAGTCACCGGAGGTAAAGATACCGACCTCTCTGTCAAAATCGAGGGATGTATTGAGGCTTTAGAGACTCACGATTTCGTCCTCCTTCACATCAAGGCTACGGACGAATACGGGCATGACGGAGATTTCGAGGGGAAGAAAGCTTTTGTGGAGAGTGTTGACCACAATATCAAGCCACTAATGGAGCTTGACCCTCAGGAGGTTTTACTTATCTTGACCGCCGACCATTCTACACCCATAATGGTCAAGGAGCATACTGCAGACCCCGTACCGGTTATAATAAGCCATGAGGGTGTCAGGGTTGATGACGTGAGTGCCTTCTCAGAGTTCGAGGCGTATAAAGGTGGTTTGTGCAGGATAAGGGGGCGCGATTTGGTAAATATATCTATGGATTTGATAGATAAGTCCCAAAAATTTGGGGCATGAATCGAATTAGCCGCCACATTTGCAGAAAAACTTAAAAAGAAGATTCACAACCAATAATAAGGTCTTAAAATATTATAAGTGATAGGAATGCTGGGGAAACTGGTTATCCCGGAAAATACCAAATTTGAAGAGGGGAGCATAGTTCTGGAAAAGGACGCCCTAATTGGAAATGGTTGCAGTATAGATTACGGAATCATCGGAAGAAAAATAGTCTTAGGAGAAAAGAGTTCTGTTCAGGGAGACGTCATTGGTGACGACATCAGAATGGATGCCTGGTGTGAGATCAAGGGCAATGTGGTCAGCAAAGGAGATGCTTTCCTGTCAGACTTCACAACCATAGACGGAAAGCTCACTGTTTACGGTGACCTGGAGATCGGAAGAAACGTACGGATAAAAGAGGGATTTGAGGCTAAAGGGCTGATAACCATACAAAGTCCACTACCTATACTCATCTTCGTCTTTGTTTATCTTATGGAGATGTTAAGACTGGGAAAACTTGAGGAGGCTGAAGAGCTACTCCAAGAAGTTGAAGAGTTTGAAACGCCTCTTTCCATTCCTGACGACTCCATTGTAAATCTTGAGACCATTAAAGTTGGTAAAGACGTAGAAGTAGCTGCCAGCAGAGTTCTGGGGAATTTCAGAGGTGAAAACATCTGTATTGAGGGAAGTGAAATTTTTGGAAGTGTTCGAGGAAAGAAAATACTTGTTGACGGTGCCAAGATACATGGAGCCGTTGAAGGTACCTGTGTTTATGTGGTCAATAACAGTGAAATCTTTGGGCAGGTTAGAGCAGATAAAGTATACATGGAAGAAAAATGCAATGTTGAAGGAGCTCTTATAGGAAAAGAAGGTGTGTGGATCAAGCCCGTAGTGGAGATCTCCAAAGACGAGATCGTAAAAGAAGCACAAATTGAGGTAGAAGAGGAAGAGAGCGAAGAGAAAGGGGACGAGGTAGGAGAAAAAGTTCAAGACGCTCAATAATATTTGCCTTAATATTGAATTAAGCAACCTGACCCATCGATAGATCAAGTTAATATCCCCCTGGAGGAGATTTTATTGATAGAGATAGGACTCGCCGGAAAACCGAATTCTGGAAAATCTACATTCTTCAGGGCTGCCACCCTTGCCGAGGTGGAGATAGCCGATTATCCCTTCACTACCATCAAACCCAACGTGGGTATCGGCTACGTTAGGGTGGAGTGCGCTTGTAAGCAGCTGGGAATAGAGTGCTCCAACTGCGTTGATGGCTGGAGGTTCATACCCGTAAAGCTGATCGATGTGGCCGGACTGGTTCCAGGGGCACATGAAGGGAGGGGGTTGGGCAACGAGTTCCTGGATAATCTAAGGCAGAGCGAAGCAATTATACATGTGGTGGACGGCTCTGGTTCGACCGATGCTGAAGGAAACGAAGTGGGAGTGGGCAAACACGATCCGGCAGATGATATTGATTTCCTGTATACAGAGCTGGATATGTGGCTCTTGGGTGTTCTGAACAGGAACTGGAACAAGATAATACGACGGATTAATATGGAGAAGAGAGATCCGGTAAGATACCTAACCGAACAGCTCGCCGGTCTGGGTTTTGAAGAGAGGCAGGTTAAAGAGTCCATGAGAGCTACTGGTAAGGACCTGCAGGATTTCTCTGAAGAGGATGTTAAGAACTTCGCCGTGGAGCTGAGAAAAAGGAGAATGAAAACCCTCGTAGTGGCCAATAAAGCCGATAAAGCCCCCGAAGACGTAAT
Source organism: Archaeoglobaceae archaeon (assembly GCA_046537735.1). Classification (GTDB taxonomy): domain Archaea; phylum Halobacteriota; class Archaeoglobi; order Archaeoglobales; family Archaeoglobaceae; genus JdFR-22. Next base: position 10,413 of record JBKHKH010000023.1, read on the forward strand.
GGAGAAATTACTTCAACTCGACGACAAGATAATCCCTACCTCAGCAGCACTGGAGATTTCACTTCAGATAGCCGCTCAAAACAGCTTCATAAAATACCTTCCTGGAGACGAGGATTTTGAGGTCCTGAAAGAGCTGAATGAGAAGCAGAAAAAAGGTCTGGAAACCGCCAGAAAATACATAAGCAAATTCAGAGGTACGGGGGTGCAAAAGGCAATAAATTCTGTTGTTTTCGGCCTGCTGGATTATATAGTGGTCTACCCTGTAGAAGACGAGAACAAGTATACAGACACCAAGGGGAACGTCCTCCCCGACGCTTTTCTGGTCAAGAAAGGGGCCACCGCAAAGGGTCTTGCCTATCAAATACATACTGATATAGGCAAACACTTCATACATGCAGTTGATGCCAGGAAAAAGATGAGGATAGCAGATGACCACCAGCTAGAGCATAACGACGTAATCAAAATAGCCAGTGGTGCCAAATAATCTTCACAACCATATTTAGCGGGTTTTAATTCAATTTAATTTTACAACAAAAATAAAAAAATAATTAAATTAATTATTATGGGAAGTAGAATTTTTCAGGGAACAGCTTATTCTCCCGGTGAATACTCATGAAATCACCGTGGCAGTCTCCGCATCCCACATCTACAGGACTGTGAATAGCAAACACGTTTCCATCACTCGGTTGTAGCATGTCCTCGCCTACATGACAATCCCCGCAATCCGGTTCAATGGACAGGTCTTGCTTGTGACAGGTGAAGCAGTCATCGTATATCTCACTATGAAGTGAATGTATTCTCGAGATTACTTCATCTTCAGATATACTGGCAGCGTTTTCTATGTGACAATAAATACACTGATCAGATGCGTCCAGATGACCCGCTATTTTATCTGCTTGAGCCACATAAGTCCTATTCTGGTTGTAATGGCAATTAAGGCAATCGCCACCGATTATATTCATCTGTACAGGTGTAGGTGTAGGGGTCGGCGTGGTAGTTGGTGTCTCTCTCGACGGAGTTGGAACTTTGTACCCATCTTCTTTAGCTTCCTGAACGCATAAAGAAAATGAGAGTGTACAAAATAAAATAAAAGCAAGAACCAGATAGGATTTTAGTTTCATAGTAATTCGCGGACTTTCACTCAACCTTTAACCTTTAACTACTCACCTGATGGATTTGCGCTGGCATGTATTTCACTCAAATCCCCGGTGTGGCACGTTGAGCATGTCTGGTCCCTCTCCAGGTGTATATCTACCAAGTTCCCTCTGGGATCCGTTGGCTGAGCAGGGTCCTGAGGACTGTGGCACAATACACATGTGGTATCGTCTCCTGCTTCCTCCTGGAATTGCGTCCCTGTCTTGAACTGTGTTCCGCCACCGTGGCATACTCCACAATCTAGCTGTATAGTCCCGCTACCGGTGTGTATAGCATGAGGATCACTTCCGTGGCAGTCAAAACAATGATCACCGCCATTTATGTGGGGTTGGTATTGTTCTGAATTGTCGTGGCACGCACTGCAATCAACTTCTCCAGCCGGAGTCCAACCTTCAGGACACAGACTTGAGTCCGGGGTTGGTGTTGGACATGGAGTGTCAGTTACTGCTGGTGTTGGTGTCGGGGTCCCATCTGACGGACCTTCTGTGTCAGCGCATCCTGCAAACCAGCCTGCTAAAACTACAGCCATTAATAATATAAGCATCTTGGTTTTCATTGATCTCCCTCCGATTAAAAAGGAGTAAGCCGATATATATATTAGTCTTTCGGTTTTTTTATTTTGTAACTCTTTAACCAATAAGCAATCCCAAGAAAGTTAGATGGCCCTAATAAGCTGTCCCCCATAAGCTGTCCCGGTATGATAAGAATGTGGAGAACCAGAAATGCGTTCTGGAGCCGCGTAGCATCTTACGATACCACTTTGTTCTTTTTTATTGCTTAATCTATATTACAGAAATAAAAAAACAATTTAAAGAATATTGCCGAAATAATAGAACACCTTGGGTTCGGTATTCTCCTCAGGCCTGAGTACCTCCCATTCAACTCTGTTCAGATACTGGTTGATGACACTGTTGGAGTCCCTGAGATCGCCAAACACTCTTGCCCCTGTAGGACAAACATGAACACATGCCGGTTCCAGGTCACGCTGAATCCTGTGGTAGCACCAGTTACATTTGTCTGCCAGGCCCCTCAACTCTTCCACGGGATAATCGTTGGGATAAAGATATCTTGCTCCATATGGGCAAGCCTGCACGCATTGTCCGCAACCGATACATTCATTCCAATCCACAACGACCACACCATCTGAAGTCTTATATGTAGCATCAACAGGACAAACTTCAACGCATGGTGGTTCTTCGCACTGGTTGCACAACTTGGGTACGAAAAGACCTGCTTTAACCTCTCCTGGGTCCAGTTCAGGGGGGTACTTAGTATAGCCTTCTTCTCCCATCTGAGGAGAGTCGACCACCACACTGTTGTCATTCTTGACCTGATACCTTTCTACCCATGTCCTGTATTCTCCCTCAGGTACATTATTTTCGGCTCTGCAAGCCTCTACACACTTTCCACAGCCTATACACTTGGTCAAATCGACCACGAAACCAAAATAGGCGCTTCTGCTATACTGAGAGGACGCCACCGTGGTGAAGCCGCCCACTATCACTATGGCCTTGATGCCCATCTTCATGAACTGTCTTCTGTCAACTTCATCCAGCATGCTATCCTCCCCCCAGGACTGCTTTCGGCGGCCACGGACTATGCGGGTTGTGACACCTATAACAATCTATGCCCGGATAGTGGCTATCCACATCCACTTTCACCAGAGCATCTGGCCTGTACTCTATATCTCCATGGCAGCTTTCACATAATTCTCTTGACCTATCAACGCTCTCAGTTCTATCCGGTCCGTGACAGGTCTCACAGTCCACTTGTCCGCTTCTCAGGTTATGTCTTGAGTTACTCCACTGGTCGTATTTATCCTGATGGCACTCCTGACAGTACTCATTTCCCTGATAAGTCACATCTCTGTCTATGTTCTGCTCTTCAGCCGTCGGCTGGGTTATTCCCAGTATCCTATCCAAGAAACCGGTATCAATACGATAAGGACCAATATCCAGCGCCTGCGTAGCAGCAATGGATGCAGAAACAACCATGACAAATAATACTAGGTAGAAAGCATTCTTTTTCATTATCAAAACCTCCCTTCCAGATGTGGCCCTGACTCCCTATAGATGACTCCTAATATGGTAAGCATGATATGGATAAAGACTCTAGACATTCTTTCAGCCCACCTTTGAGGGTTTGTAATGAATGAAGTTTATAAAATTTTCTATTTATGCCCAAAAATGGAGATTTCTGAGTCACTCTCCCCATTTTAGAATAAAAAACAGAAATGCGTCCTCAAAGGGAAAACCATTTTCTACCACAGATATTATAAACCAAGATGTTCAACATAAAGGGTTGCAGGCATGATCTCCGAAACTTTATCTCAAATACTGAAAGAAGCAGGAATCGAAGAATTGACTGTGCTTCAGGAAGAAGCTAGCCAGAGGATCGGGGAGAACAAAGACGTGCTGATAATTGCTCCTACCGGTTCGGGTAAGACTGAAGCGGCCATGATCCCTTTATTTAACCAGATTTCCACACCAGATAAGGGTATCGTTCTCCTGTATATTACTCCTCTCAGGGCCCTCAACAGAGATATGCTGAGGCGCTTGAAGACCATAGCAGGAAAATTGGGTTTAAGCATAGCCGTCAGGCATGGAGACACGCCCAACTCGGAGAGAAGAAAACAGGCCTTAAAACCACCTCAGATTCTGGTGACCACACCTGAAACACTTCAAATCCTATTCCTGGGCAAGAGATTGAAAGAGGCTTTGAAGAGAGTCAGGTTTGTGGTTGTCGACGAGATACATGAAATGGCAGATAGCGAAAGGGGAGCCCAGTTAAGTCTAGCCCTTCAGAGACTGATGGAGCTAACCAGATTCCAGACAATAGGCTTATCGGCAACAGTAAAGAATCCTCATAGGGTTGCCGCCTTTCTGAGTGACAATGCAGAGGTCATCTCCAGCCAGGAGGAAAAATTGTACTCCTATTCGGTCACAAAACCCAAAATCGAGCAGGAAGATGAGAAGCTTTCTGAAGAGCTATTTATCGATCCGGATGTTGCAGCACAAATAAGGACCATAAAAGAAATTGTGGAGAAGCACAAATCGACCCTCATCTTCGTCAATACCAGAACCACAGCAGAAGCACTGGGTATCAAGCTCAAGAAGCTTATCGATGTGGAGGTTCACCATGGATCTCTTTCCAAAGAAGCCAGAATTGACAGTGAAGATAAATTCGCTTCGGGAGAGCTCAAAGCTTTAATATGTACCTCTTCTATGGAGCTGGGGATGGATATAGGGCACGTGGACGCTGTAATCCAGTTCAACAGTCCCCGGCAGGTGGCAAGACTGATACAGAGAGTGGGGAGAAGTGGTCATAAAGCCGGTAGGATTTCCAGAGGGTACATAATCACCGGAAGCTTCGATGACATACTGGAGTCATGGATCATCACTGATATGGCAGAGAAAGGGTTGATAGAGGATGTAGAATTTCATTTCCTCAGTCTGGACACACTGGCAAATCAAATTGCAGCTATAGCCATGGAGAACGGTGAGATTGAAGTGGAGAGAGCATACAGAATGATACAGAGGGGTTATCTTTTCCGCACCCTGGATTATGAGGAGTTTGCGGAAATATGTGACTTTCTCTCCAATATGAACATTATTTACTTTGATGGGGAGAGGATCGCCACCAGAAGAAAGACCCGCACCTATTTCTACGACAATATATCCATGATCCCTGACGAGAAGAACTACCAGGTTTATGACATCACCACGGGGAAGAGAATAGGAACCGTGGACGAGAGTTTTCTTTCCACTTTCGTGGGTGATGTTTTCGCCATCAGGGGGGAGTTGTGGAGAGTTGTTTCCGTAGAGGACTCAGTTAAAGTTGAACCGGTAACGGGGGAGGGAGAGATCCCTTCCTGGGTAGGTGAAGAGATTCCTGTTCCCTTCGAGGTTGCCCAGAAAGTGGGCGAGCTCAGAGAACGGATCGGTGAGCAGTTAAAAGCCTCAAGTAAAGAACAAACTATTGAGTCGCTGGCAGAGGATTTCCGAACCAACGAAGAGGCCTGCAGAGAAGTGGTAGAGGTGATGGAGAAGCAGCTAAAAAATGGGTTTGTAATTCCCTCTAACAAGGACATAACTATAGAGTCTTCGCGCAACGTGGCCATAATCAACGCCTGCTTTGGCCATAGGGTTAACGAGACCATAGGGAGAATAGTCGCTCTGCTCCTGTCTGCCAGAAAAGCAAGCAACGTTTCAGTAGAGGTCAACCCCTACAGGATCAAACTCACTCCCACCAACGCCAGTGAAGTTGAGGAGGTCCTTCATTCCATAAGACACGATTCCATTGAGTCACTGGCAGAGCGGTCATTGATAGACACCAAATTGCTGCAGTGGAAGGTGATAAAAGCCGCCCGTAAATTCGGATATTTGAGGAAAGATTACGACCTGAGCAAATTGAACCTCAAAAAATTCGTGATGAAATTCAAAGATACCCCCATATGGAGGGAAGCGGTAAGGGAACTGTTTATAGAGAAAATGGACGTGGATACCACCACAGACATATTCTCTTCTTTTGATGAGTTCTGTGTTACCACTTACTCCCAAATCTCCCCCATATCCCTGGCTTCCAGAGAGCATGCCTTTGACCTCATAATGCCCGCCAGACCCACTTCTGCCATATTGAACGTGTTCAAGAAGAGGTTGGAGAGCGAGATGTGCATAATGCACTGTATAAACTGTGGTGCTACTATAAGGTCTACTGTGAATCTCATTGAAGAGCCTTCCTGTCCCAGATGCAAGTCCAAGCTGGTTGCGTGCATTAACGGAAGGAGAAAACTGGAAGAGTTTTCCAAACAGGAGCTCTTCAGAATAGCCAACCTGGTAATGGCTTACGGTAAAAAAACTGTTTACGCCATGAACACCCACGGTGTGGGAGCTGATAGTGCGGCCAGAATTTTATCCAAATACTATCCTGACCAGGATTCGTTCTTTAAGGAGTTATTGAACGCAGAGAAAAACTACATCCGAACCAGAAGATTCTGGGGGTAAACTGTCCTCCACATCATCCTGACCATCTAAAGGAATAGTTGTTTAAAAATGGAGTGAAAACAAAATTAAAAAATAGTAATGGTGTCAATTCAATCCCATGGAGCGTTATGGTATCCTTTTGCTTCTAACGGGATTTATTTCGACTCTCATATTGTATTTGGCTCTTGGTGATTAGATGCAGGAGGAAAGTGATAAGTTGGAAAAGAAGATAGAGGAACTGCGAGAACATTTTGGCAGTCTTTTAAGTGAAGAGACTCTCAGGATGCTCGCAGAATACAGTCTAGGAACTTTAGAGCACGATATAGATGACCTGCCCAATATCAGAGGAAAGGTAACTGTTAGTGGTTCAATTCAGAAGTTATACGGTGTAAAAGAGTTCTCCAACGAGAAGAGGAGTGGATTAGTGGGAAACGCAAAAGTGAAGGTCAACAGTGAAGGTGATAAGGAAATAAGAGCTGTGTTCTGGAATGACGCTGCAGAGAAACTGAAAAATGTTTCAGAAGGCGACTCGGTAACCCTGAGGGGTTTTGCCAAACAAAAGGGAGAAGATGTAGAGATATCTGTGAACCAGGAATCTGATGTGGAGATAGTGGAGAGGAATATTGAGGAGTTCCATGGGGTGCTGCTGGCCAAAAGGTTAGAGGATGACATTGCTAAATGTGCAGTATCATTTGATGACGGAATAAAGATTTTTGTTTGCCACAGAACGGCTGCTGAGAGCTTAAAGCAAATTGAGGGGAGCTCTACGGTGAAGATCAGGGGCGGGAGGCGAGGGAAAAATTTTGAGGCTGATGAGCTAGAAGTTTCAGAAGAAGGAAAAGACATTGATGTAGAGTTCACTCCTGTTGCCAGCTTAACTTCTCTTAAGGTGACCAACTTAAAGGGTAGAGTCAGTGGTCTGGGCAAGATAAAGCAACACAAGGACAGAGAGCTGGCAGAAACCTATATTTCTGATGACTCGGGTAGAGTAAAATTGGTATTATGGGACGAAAATGTATCCGCCTATAGAGAAGCTGATATAGGAGATCACATAGAAGTGTATAACGGATATCCCAAGATCGGCTGGGATGGAGAGATGGAGGTACACTGCGGATGGAGCTGCATGACTATACTGAGGAGAGCTTAGGTAAGGAGAAACTGATAAGAAAAGTCCTGTTCTTAAGTGTATTCATCCTCATTTTGGAGATAATTTTTGGGGTGATCTCCAATTCTCTTGCTCTCCTCACCGATGCCCTCCACGTGTTCACCGATATATTTTCTGCCCTCATAGCCTTATTAGCTGTGAGGATCTCCAGAAAGGGTTGCGATGATAGGTTTACTCTGGGCTATCATAGATTTGAGGTCATGGCTTCCTTCGCCAACGGATTACTCCTTATGGCGGCTGTGGGAATTATTTTCTTCGAAGCATTTAGAAGGATAATGGAGGGAGCGGTGATAGACGCCTACTATCTTTTGCCTGCTGCAGTGATTGGGCTCATCGGGAATCTCTATGTGGTGAAATTGCTGCATGCAGAGCACAAACACGACATAAATGTAAAGGGAGTTTACCTACATGCTTTTTCAGATACACTTGCCAGTGTTGCTGTTATACTGGGTGGGGTAATCATTATATTGACCGGCCAAACCCTCGTAGATTCGCTTATCAGTATGTTCATAGGCATCTTCATCGGTTATAATGCTATCAAGCTGATCAGGGAGAGCTCCATCCTTCTTCTCCATGGAGTGCCTCCAGATGTGGATGTTAATGAGGTCAGAGATTTTTTGCTTTCATTTCCAGAAATTGAGAACGTTCACTCAGTTAATGCCTACGCCCTGTGCTCTAACGTTAGAGCAATCGATGCTCACATCGTTGTGGGAGACATGAAACTGAGTGAAGTAAACGAGATAAGACAGAAACTGGTAAAAGAGCTCAAAAACAGGTTTAAGCTGACCGCTACAAGTCTCCAGTTCGAGCATAAGTGAGGTGGTCTATGTTATATAATAGGGGGGATTTGCTTTATACTTAATAATCTCCACAGGAAACAAAGGGGTTCCTCATCATGTTATTATCATGAGTATTACCATTTTCAACGGTGGTGTTACTGAACCTAAACGCTAAACTAAAGTTTATTAAATAAGTAAGATTTAGGGGATAACAACTAACAACAGAAAAATTATGGGCTCGTAGGGTAGTGGATATCCTGAGGGGCTTCGGACCCCTCGACCCGGGTTCAATTCCCGGCGGGCCCGGTATATTCCGTTAAACCAACCATAGAGAGAAAAGTAAATAAAACAAATAAGTCATACATCATGTCACTTTTTCCTTCCATATCTTTAAAGCTTTTCTTATGACTTCTTCGCTAAAATGGGGCTTTATCCGTCTTACTGTTTCCACTACTTTTTCTTCTTCTCCGGTACCAAATTTATTTAGATAATAGTCTACAGTTGAGATCAGCTCAAGGACCACAGTCGGGGACTTGCCAAAGAGATTACCTATTTTCTCTATTGTTTCTATCACTCTAACATCTTCTTCAGATTTATCTAACTCTGCTTGTTCAAGAAAACCTCGTCCTTTACTTGTCAATGAGTAGTGGTAACCTGCTGCTTCATCAGGCTCCCTCCCTACAAATCCTCTGCTTACAAGAAGGTCCAAATCATCTTTTAAATCAAAAGAATAGGGGCCATAATGATGCATTACATACTTATACATCCTAATACCAGTAGCTGACTGGACCATCTCGCCAGTCTTCTGAATATGGGTATTACCCGCCCAACTATCAACTTCTCTAAGCTTACTTATAATTGATAATAAAAAAGCATATCTATCCATTCAAACCACCTCTTTCCTCTTCTTCTCTAAGCCTGTCATAAACCTCTTTACATACTTCTTCGGCTCTTAAAACATCTTTTTTACTAACCTTAGCATAAACTCTCAGTATCTCCACTCCAACTCTACGTAACAGATTGAGTAACTCTGAGCATTCTGTAACGTTAAAAATTTTTTTATTTGACTTCTCTTTCAGCTGCCAAGCTTTCTTAACATCCCAGTATCTATCAAGATTTTCTGATATCTCCTCCTTAATTATACTGAAATCGTCACTGGTTGGTTTATAAGCTGATTTACTAGCAGAATCCACATAGATATCCGAGGGATTAAGATCTTTGAATTTTGATAGGAGTGCTTCCTTAACTTCCTTTTTGAATTTTTCGAAGTTCAATAGTTGTTCGCGCTCCTCAAAAACCCTTCTCGGATGTTCTCTATACAACAATTTCTGTGCAAAAAATTTTTCATCTTTACTTCCTCTTTCAGAGCACTCCCGTATCATTGTTTGAATAGCTGCATCATCGTATTTTAGGTATTCGTCAACATCCAAAGGGTAACGTCCTTCTGGCAAAGAGCATTTCAGGAAATCAGTTAGTATGAGATCATAAATTCTTCGTATATGGTGAAAATAAACCTGAGTGAACATATAGTATCTGGCTAGAAGTAGTCCTTCGACAGTGTGTATCCCCCCATATTCTAAACCAATTCTAGGTTCAGGTATTTCAGGAACGAGATCAAAGTTCTCATGACCGTCCAAAGTCTCACCTATGTATGGTATGAAGGTTATAGTATCAATTAACCTCATGTAGTCAAATTTGCCATATATCACACCAGTATGATGAGAATCTCTTGTCAAATAATCAATCCTGTCGGCGTCAATTTCCCCAGAAATTATACTACTAAGCAAATTAAAAATTTGAGCCTCTTCTGGTGTTTCTGTTGCCATCTCAGGATAAATAAGATAAACAACGTCGTCAATTTTGATACCAGCTCTTGAAATGTTTGTTTGTTTAAATAAGTCTTCAAGTTTTGCCTTGATAACTCTGGCACCCATCTCTTCGTGGGAGATTCCTTTTGGGGACAGATCTTCTGACGAATGAGAAAAAGGTGCGTGTCCAACATCATGTAATAACAATGCAAATCTAAGGGTGTTTTTAAATCTTTCAATGTCATTTTCCCTAGAGATTGGGAGGATCCTTCCAAGATATTTTCCATGTTTACCGGCCAGAACATCGTATATTTGACTGCCGATATAAAGAGTGCCGAGAGAGTGTTCTAACCTAG
>JBKHKH010000024.1:0-20641 GCA_046537735.1 Archaeoglobaceae archaeon
CAACGATGTTTTGAAGAATATTTACGTGGCGCAAGCGTATAACTCCAATCACCAGATGCTTCTGGTGGATAATGCCAAAGAGCTTGCCAATAAACTGAAAAAGGAAGGTACCAAAGTTAGATTGCTGATCGTTGATTCCCTTATGGCCCACTTCAGGTCAGAGTTCGTGGGGAGAGGCACCTTAGCGGATAGACAGCAAAAGCTGAACAGGCATCTTCACGACCTCTTGAAGTTCGGTGACCTCTTCAATGCCGCTCTAGTAGTTACCAATCAGGTGCAAACAAAACCAGATACTTTCTTCGGCGACCCAACTAGACCTGTAGGAGGCCATATAGTGGCTCATACCGCAACTTTCCGGGTATATTTGCGCAAAAGTAAAGGAGAGTTGAGGGTTGCGAGGCTTATAGATTCGCCCCATCTCCCAGAGAGTGAAGCCGTGTTTAAAGTTACGGAAGGAGGAATAGTAGATAAATGATTCTTCCTTAGCCAGGAATACGTTTTGGATCTGCGTATCACTTCGTGATACCACTTTTTATCATTTTCAGGCTGATGAACTTTAATCTTACCTACTGCGTTATCCTGGAGAAGTATACTTGACAAATATTTTTGGGAGATTTTTAACTATATTTTGTCTTACAGCAATAAATCTATTTTAAACAATTTTTTTATAAGCTTTACTCAGAGATTAAATATTCACAGCAGAAAAAATTTATAATACTTTATCTATTTATAATTTAATAATCTGATACTGGTGATTATCGTGAGAATACAAACAGGGATATTAGGTCTCGATGACCTATTAGGGGGAGGTTACCGCCAAAATACCGTAAATGTTGTCTTGGGATCAACGGGCACCGGTAAGACAATATTGGCTCTCCAATACCTTTTAGAAGGAATAGAAAAAGGTGACAAAGCTATATTCATCTCTTTCGACATGGATGAACTGGACATAGTGGACGCGGTCTCCGGACTGGGATGGAAAAACGTTGGAGAGTACATACAAAACAATCAGCTAATTATAAACAAGTTTTATGTAGAGAACATAACTTATCTTAACGATGACCTGTTCAATTTTATCGAAACCGCATCAGACGGAAACACCCGCATTGCCATCGACTCCTTCACGCCCCTAGTTTCATCGATCAGTTATAATGACAGAAATGACGTAAACTGGTTCTTCTCCAACTTGAGAAAGATCGGTACCACTGTTCTAACTCTGGAAGAGCCCCCGGACGGCAACCTGGATAATCCTTCTATAATTATTCCCATGTTCTTGGCCAGCAGTGTCATCAACCTCAAGTGCCTGGGATACGGAGAAGCTTTCAACAGAACTATCAGGATACTGAAGCATAGGGGTTCGTGGCACGCAGAAGGAGTATTCCCCTACAAGATCCTCAAAGAATTCGGGATTGTGATCGAGGGTACCGAAGACACTTACGCTTCTAAAAATAAAGTTGATATTGACGCCATTCTAGCCGAACACGGTATGAGGAGAAGTGATATTGAGAGAGATCTGCTGGACAGAATGGAGAGATTAGCCGAGAACGATACAGAGGGAGTCAAAACAGCGATCTCCGAGATCATAAAGAAGATCAAGAAACGGGAGCATTATGATAAGCGATATATCTAAGATAATGGCCACCCTATCGGCCGATCCTGGTGTGAGCATGGTGGTCCTATATAGAATCGATGGTGTCCCTATATCCCTCAAAGTTAGCGCTCCCATAATGGATATGGCGTCCTTCCTCTACTGGCTGGAGAACCAGATAAAGGAAATGCTACACCAGATATTCAACAGAAATCTGGATGAAGCCAGTTTTAAGCTGGGGAATAAGAACATCCGAATGTATCCCGTTTCCAGAACCCTTGTCCTGGGGGTAATGGCCAACGAAGAGGCATCGACCTATAAACTGGATATAGATGTAAAGACTGTTTGTAAGCAGCTAAGAGAAATAGTGGTATGAGAACTGAAGTGGTATACTCTACATCAAACGAGGCCCAGGAAGCTCTCCACCAAATCAGTGAAAAATTAGAGAAACTAGATATTAAACCCAGCTTTCTCTTTTTGTTCTTGACCGCAGGGACCTGGAAAGCCTATGAAGACTTCAACAAATTGCTGGAAAGCTACTACCCTGACGCCAAGATGCTGGGATGCATTGTAGAGGGTTATATTGCGGAAGACGAGATATGGACCAGAGGAGTGTCTATCCTATTGGCAGAGTTCGATGGTGAAGTAGAAGTTTACTGGGCTAACGAGGGGTCAGCTACTGAGACCGTAGAGAGATTAGGGGATGAGATTGGTGAAGGTTGGGACTCTATTCTATTGATGTTTCCTGCATTCTATTTTCCGGGTAAGCTTGAGTTCATAAAGTTCTTCTTTAACGATAAGAGATATTATCACTCATTTGTTAAGAATAAAGATAATAGTAGAGGGGTTGAAGCTTTGGAGGCGTATTCCAAATACTTAGATAATAAAAAAATGTGTTATCCTACTAATGAAGTGCTTAAAGTAATTTCTAAAAAAATAGGTAGCAATACTCCCATAATTGGAATGAACCTATTACCACTTGAAGCAGAATTCAATACCCCTCTAGTTTTAGTGAACTACGAGAATATAGAAAATGGAATTGCCACTATGTGTTTTAAGGGGAATATAAATGCTATTTTCCACGATATTTTTCCTGAGAGAGGCAATAATCAGGAAGAAACAGTTCAGATAATTAAAGATTATTTTCCGGGAACAGAAGAAGTGAGTGTTACTAAAAGAGGTACAGCTATTGGAGAGGTAAATAATCAAAAACCGCTAGACTTCTTAAAAACAAAGAAAACTATACTAGAAGATGTTTCTCAGGATGACTTTATAAAAAAAGTTGAAGAAGGCAAGCAACTAATGGCCACTCCAAATATTTTAGCCTTTATTAGTAAAATTACAAACGGTGTTACATTTCTTGGTTTAATTAATTCTCCATTATCCATATACCCCTCCGCATTCAATTTCGAGAACTACTCCAATAGGGCTTTTTTTGTTGGAGAGGTATTTAGGGGGGGGATCAAAGTTTTTGGGAGTGCTTTCAAGTTTAAAAAGTACAATAGTTTTGATTTTTTTATAATCGATTTCGACACTATTATGAGTTTTGGTGGAGATGTTCACAATCTTATAAACCTTATAAAAAGCGAAAGTAAATCATTTTTTGGAGTTTTCTCCATGCCACCTTCAGCATTTCTACCAAATACTAAAAAAGCATACATGAGTGAAATAGATGAGGGTATACATATCAATTTTACAGGAACTACTACGATTCTTGAGTTTAAATAAACATTAAATTAATAGAGTAATTATACTAAATTTATTATTTTTTCCAAATTGGCTCTGTTTTTTTGTAATAATTCGCCAAAATCATTTTTCCAACATTCATCGTATTTTTTGAGAAATTCTTTTGAGAAGTCTCCTCTCTCGATTGCTTTAGAAGCAACTTTGCCGCTATAAAATCCTCCTTTCATGGCGTGAATAATTCCACTACCAGTAAATGGGTCTGTATGTCTTGCTGCGTCTCCAACAAGCATCACATTGTCTGCTACTGCTGTTTCAATTGGGCCTTTCATCGGTATCCCTCCTGCCACAAGCTCTATTATCTTTACTTTTCCAAATTTATTTCTGATAAAGTCATCAAGATATTCTCTAGAGCTTTTTTTTGCATATTTGGGAATTACTCCGACGCCAACATTCGCTTCTTTATCTCCTTTTGGAAAAAGCCACGCATAACCGCCCGGAGCAATTTCTTTGCCATACCAAAAGTAAGAACCCTCGGGGTCAAAGTTCACGTCAGTGACGAGGTACTGGATGCCTGAACCAATTTCATCTAACTCAAGAGTTGTATCAATCCCTACCCACTTACCAACTCTGCTTTCAATTCCATCTGCTCCGATAACAATTTTTGATTTGACATTATCTTGTTCTCCTCCCCTCTTTAAATTGATACTAACTAATCCTCCAGGTTCTCTTTTTAATCCAGTTGCGAGGGTTTTTACAGACACTTCTACTCCTTTTGCCGCTGCCAGTCTTACAAGATGTCTATCAAATAATTTTCTGTCTAGAACCAAACCATGTCCATCGTCATCTCCTTTCTGTACTATCTCCTTACCACTAGGAAGATATATCTTAGCCCATTTTACTTCTGCCGACACCCATTTCCTATCAATTCGAATAAATTTAGACAATGCATCCTTACTTACCATTTCTCCGCATCTAACTGGTGCACCAATTTCTTGTCTTTTTTCCGCTAAGAGGACTTTTAGCCCTTTTTCAGCAGCTGTACTTGCCGCAATACTTCCGCCAGGACCAGCGCCAATTACAACTAAATCATAAGCTGACTTCTTTTTATCCATCTACACCGCCTACAAATTGTTCTTAGAAATTTTAACACCCATAATACCAAAATCAATATACTCGTATTTTTTAAATTAACCCTAAGATAATTAAGGCTAGTAGTGATCCAAGATTGGAATAGTACATTATAGTTAAAGGTTTTCTTGATTCAAGTGTTATATTCCAGTTATTAGCTACGAAGTGTTTAATATTGTAAACTATACCAGCAAAAAAAATTGTTGATAAAATAGTTTGAGAAGGTAATATATTTTGAATTGCTAATAATAATATAGAAAAATAATATATAGAGATCAACAGAAATGATGTTTTTAGGAGGTTTTCAGGAAGAAATACTACACCAAGGGTTTTAAGGCCAGCAAGTTTATCTCCCGTGATATCCCTTATATCCTTGAGTACAGAACCAGAGAGCATAAAGAAAGTTAGCATCAATGAAAAACCTATACCCTTCAAAGAGATTGAAGTATAGATTGTCCATAACATTATAAAAAAACATGGAAAGAACACTACAAAAGAAAGAGTTTCCGTAAGATAATGATCCTTCCACCTTCTAATCTTTTTACCAAATAAAATCCTATCAGAATAAATCCAAGTAACAGAAGCTGCCGCAAAGAATGCGACAAATCCGATTATTTCGACACTCCAAAAAAAAGCAAGTAAAATAGATGCTGAATACAATCCCGCAGGTAAATAAGCAAAATTTGATTGGTATTCGGAGTTTTCAGTTATCACAGTTTTTTTGCCCCCTTTTATGTCCTCTTCAAGATCGTTAACGTGGTTCCAAAGATTTACTCCAGCATAGAAAGTAGACGAAAATACTACAGCTTTGATTAAACTCAATACATTTAGATCAGAAGAAACTGAGAAAGCAAGAAGAGCCGCAATTGGGTACGGGTAGATTATCGAAGCAGGTTTTGCGGATAATTTTATTAGGTTATAAAGAACTTCAAATATAAAATAATAATCAAATTTAAACCGATTCAGCATGCCATAATTTTAACTTCCTTAAAGACTTCTTCTGCTTCTTTTTCTTTGTCCTTCTTTCCCATGATATCACCTCATTACGGCGATCTCAAATTAAGTATTTAAATATTGCCATTTTATAATTTCCTCGTAATACTCATTATAATTGCAGTAATGTTTATGATTATTATAGAGAACTGATAGTAAATCGAGACTGCAAAAGTTAAAAATACGAATAATACTGGTTAATAATTTTTATAGCAGTATTACCCAGTAGAATTTGATGTCGGCATTGAGAAGCATATTCCTTACTGGTCTGTTGATCTTCATACCCATCTCCGCTACAATACTAATCGTATACTGGACATTCAATTATATAGATGACCTGATAAAACCTCTAGTGGTCAAGGCACTGGGATTCTACTTCCCGGGATTGAGCTGGTTGCTCCTGATCGCTCTTATATTCGTTTTGGGAGTTATAGGCAAATTTACTCTGGGAAACAGGTTAGTCGCCAGCGTAGAGAACATGATGCAGAGGATCCCCTTCGTGAGAACCATATATACCGCTACCAAAGAGGCCAGCAAGGCTATTCTGGTGTCAGAAACAGAGAAGATCAAGGGAGTAGTTCTGGTTGAGTTCCCCCGCAAAGGAATTTACGCCCTGGGTTTCACCACTGGTGCAGAAGTCTTCGGAATCGACAAAAAGATTGAAAAAAGGACTGTTAACGTATTCGTCCCCACCTCCCCCAACCCTACGTCGGGCTACGTTCTCCTGGTACCTGAAGAAGATCTTATATACCTGGATATGGCAGTTGAAGACGCCCTTAAGGTCATAATCTCCGGAGGGTTCACCCGTTCCTAAAAATCGATTTCATCTCTACTAATCAGGTGAAGGTGTACTTTCTCATAACCCTTTACGAGGTCCTGCAAACCCTCTAAACTGGGCTTATCATTTGACATCACTACAAAACGAAAGCGGTTAAAGCCCTTATCATCTCTTTCTTCCTTTCCCGTAATGACCAAGCTCTTCAAATCCTCTCCCTGAAGCTCATCTCCGTCAACAATATAGACCAAAAGGCGGTTGCCCACATTTATCCTCCTCTCAACAGTATAATCCGCCACTTTAACTCCAGTATCTACCTCAATGTGTTCAAAGACCTCCTCTGGACATTCACAACCCAGAACATTCCTCACGAACTCTTTCACTTTGCTCACTGCCACCACCATCTAACCGAATTCTTTTAGAAGGTCTTTAAGGTATATGTGGTATTTACCCAGTTTCCCTCCAAAGTTGCCTGTGGAGATCTTAACCACTCCATCGACCCTGCTGCCTACTTCAATACAGGTATACATTGCCTTTTTTACACTTTGGAAGTCAATGCCATTAATCACTATCTCCGGTATGGATTTCACTCCTTCAGGGACCATTGACTCATCAAGCTTCCCCTTCAGAGTAGGGCAGTAGGGGTGGTTGGTGGTGGGCCCTATCTCCGGATACTTTGTCTCCACCTTTGAACCAGCCGAACAAACATCAAAAGAGGTTATAACTCCATCAACCTGCCTCAAGCTCTCTACAGCAGCTTCACCAGCCTCGAGAGCCGCACACTCACTCTCGCAGAAGTACCATATATTGCCTCCGGCAACACCCTCTTCAAAACCGATAAAACGCTCGATAGCGAACTCGCCGAACATTATGGGGACCACAATAACCTTCCTCCCCCACCTTTCTTCTTCCCACTCGTAGTCATCACCACATCTACCCACATTGAGCTCTGCATCCATTTGCTGCTCGCTCTGACTGGCGTTAAATACTCTGGTAGTGGGAACGACCAGAATCCCCTGCCTTATCCTCTTCCCCATTTCTCTGTTCAGGATGTCCATATACTTCTTGGACTTTGCTACCCATATGTGCACAACCGCCCCAATCCTGCCGTCAGGAGTTTCTTCAGGTGACAGCCATTTCTCTAGCCCTCCTTCCGACTCTCCGAAAACAGTGGATGGTAGAGCTGTTGCAGATAACACGGCTTTCTCCAGCAACCACCTGTATTTGGCAGTGATGATGAATCGGGAATAGATACCACTAAAAGCCTCGCAGTAGGTATCCTCAACCTCCACACCATTTACATCCATGAATTTAAGTCACCTGTCCGATATTATAATAATTCTTCTGCCCAATTCATCAAACTGCTTTAGTGGACTTTAGTGAACACCTTCCAGCAACAAAATGGCGAAATAGATCACCATCAGCACCAGGCCGAGAGGGACCCCTCTTCTGGCCCACTGATTCATGGTTATTCCTATCCTGCCGGCTGCAACGATGTTGGGGATGTTCCCCGGGATCAACATACCGCCAGAAATGATCAAGGCTATGAGAGCACTTTTGATCTGAGAAATCTCCAATTGAGGATCGATTTCTGCTGCAGCAAGAGTGGCGTTATCCAGAACAGCGGATATCATATTCACCCAGTAGAGCACCTGAGCCGGTATTTTAATGATATACCAGTCGACCAGTGGAGCTAAACCCCCTCCGAGGAGCATGAGGGCGGCAACGAACATATAGACCCGTATAGCTCTCCTTATGACGGTGCGCAGGCTTTCAGTGTACTCGGGCATCTGGGCTTCTCCCGAGTGCCTTCCGGCATAGATGGCTCCAAAAACAGCAAGAGCAAAAACCGCCGGTATAATGTATTCGCCCAGTAACCTGAACAGGAACAGGAAATCAGCATTATATGGTGGCTTGCTCAATTTGGCGACCGCTATAGTGGATAGAGGCTCTCCGACCGGAGTCAAAGCAGCGCCGAATCCCACGGCAAAGCAAGTGATTACGGTTAAATCGATCTTCTTCTCTCTGCTGAGAGGTAAAGCAGCAATTATCTCTACCAGAATTACAGCAGCAACAATGACCGAGATCAGGCTTGAGGTCAGACCAAGAACCAGTATCATGATGAAAATGAATTTAGCAACACCTAACTTATCCATTGCCTTGGTGAGACCGGAATAGATCTGTTGGTTGAACTTGTAGATCACTAACCCAGCAATAAGCACTACCTGAAAAATACCTATGGGTAGCCCACCAATACTTACAGGAGCTATAACCGCTTCTTCAATTAAACCAAAGCTCCATACACCAGAGATAGTCACTGCAAGAATGCCCATTATCAGAAAGAAGGGTTCAAGGTTCTCCTCAACTCTCCGGGATTTGAAGGGCAAAATTAAAACTAATAGAAAAATGGTGAACAATCCAATTGCAATGTACATCACGGGTTCTTGTGGTATGTCTGTTACTTCAGTTACCATCTGTATCACTTCAACCATTAAACACAAATTTTCTTGCCAAGCCTATCGTAAGAGAACTAAAAGCTTTTCTCTAGATGCTACCAGCTCACCCGCACCTCATGTAATAAATAAAATATGATGTATTCCATCATAATATATTATAAAATTGGGAAAAAACAGTATCACAAATCGGGTGGCAGCTTTCTTATCTGGTCATACCGAAATACCGGCCCGTCATAGCACACGTAAACTGAACCGATGTTGCATCTCCCACACTTGCCGATCCCGCACTTCATCTTGTTCTCCAGTGTGGTGAAGACCTGATCCTCATTGAAGCCCAGCTCGACCAGATTCTGTACAACGAATTTTATCATTATGGGGGGGCCACAGGTAACCGCTATGGCATCGTCCGGTTTTGGCTTTACCGCCATGATGACCATGGGCACGAAACCGGTAAAATGCCTTGTTCCTGGAGGGAATTCGGTCTGTGCCGGGTTATCCCAGTTGACGCTGAACCACCCTTCTTCCTCAACATCGATAGACAGTCTGACATCTATATCATCTCTAGTGAGCAGCTCCTCCATTTCATCTGAATAGATAAGATCGTTTGATGTTCTGGCTCCGTAGAACAGGCTAACATCCTTGAATTTATCTCTTTCATCCAGAACGTAGTGCAGCACGGATCTTAAGGGAGCTATACCTATCCCACCGCCTACAAGTACTATGTTCTTCCCGTGCCACTCTTCCACTGGAAATCCGTTACCATAAGGACCTCTAATACCCACTACTGACCCCACTTGGAGCTGATGGAGACCTAGAGTTACCTTTCCTACCCTCATAACGCTGAACTGGATATTTTCTCTGGTGGGAGAAGTGGATATGGCAAACATGCTCTCCCCCCTTCCAAAAATGGATACCATAATCGTTTGTCCTGGTCGAAAAGTAAAGTTCTCCTGAACCTCTTTATCCACAAACTCCGCTGTGAAAGTCTTTATTGCCCTCTCACCTTGAGTCTCTTCCTTGATGTCCACAATTCTCGCCAGATGAGGCAAATAAGGGTTCTCTATCTTGCTGTTGACTTCAGGCTCCTGCATTTTATTCCTCCATGGATTCAACTATTTCTCTTATGTCTATTCCCTCTGGACACAATCTTACGCACCTTCCACATCCCACACAGGCGATCTCGTTATTCCTCTGTTTGAAATACAGGAACTTATGGAGAACTCTATTCCTCAACCGTTGCTTCTTATCCGATCGAGGGTTGTGGCTGGAAGTGTGTACCGTAAACTCCGGGAACTGACAGGAATCCCAGGTCCTTATCCTGCACTGCTTTGTATCTGCGATATCGAAACAGTGGCAGGTGGGACAGAGGAAAGTGCATATCCCACAACTTATACACGGTCTGGCAAATTTCTCCCATTTCTCGCTGGTAAATTTGCCTGAGAGCCATTGGTCCGCATTCTCCAGATCCTTCTCGTAAGATGGTCCAGGTCTTTCCGGCTGTTGCTCATCAACTGAGAAATCATCTGATAAGAGCTCTTTACCTTTTTCGGAAACAAAATCCACCACAAATTTATCTTCATCAACTTGAAACACCATAATGTCAGCACCCGAAGGATCATGGGGGTTACTTCCCACGGCATTGCAGAACCCTTCTTCACAATATTCATTGCAGGCCAAGACAACCAGAACAGTGTCGGCTTTACGGGATGAGTAGTAAGGATCATTATAACCTTCTTCGAATACTTTATCCAGCATTTTTATTGCCCTGGCATCACAGGGTCTGATCCCGAACACCAGTTTCTTCTTCTTTTCCGGAACAGTGGGCTCCACCTCCGATCCATTAAACTCCATCAAACTTTCCCACTGAGGGAACACAATTTCTTTAGGAGGTACAATAGTGTTCTCATAATCAGCGTTAAAGGAGACTTCTTCAGGCTCTGAGCATTCAAATTTATTGTCTTTAACAGCCCAAAGCTCATATCCTTCTCCCACACACTCTTTCAGCCATTTTAGAAGAGTTTCTTTATCAGTGGAATACACGTCTACCACCTCTAGAGTATAAAATCATCTGGATCCTCCTCACTCACTGTTCCCAATAATGACTCTTCCGAGATCCCTGCAGTGTAGTGGAACATTTCTTCTACATCTTTTTCAACTTTTTTCATCAGCAACAAGATAGGTATATCAACCGGACAGACTCTCTCACACTCGCCACACCCGGTACACCTTCCTGCCAGGTGTATAGCTCTTGTAAGATGATAGAATGCGTTCTCAGAGGTCTTGTTTGCTCTAGTTATCCACTTGGGCTTCTCTGCCTTTTCTTTGGCCGGTGTGAATGGGGTTAAAGCTAAGCTGGTAGGATCGACAGCACATTCTTCACAGTAGCACAGAGGGCAAACTTCTCTGCATGCGTAACATCTAATGCACCTGGAGAACTGCTCTTCCCAGAAATCCTCTCTCTCTTCAACGCTTTTCTGCTCAATTTTCTCTACATTACCGTATTTTTCACTCCCATATACGTCAACAGGACTTTTTTGCTTCTCTTCTCTGACCAATTCGTCATATATGGGGGGATTGGGGTATTCGCACTCCAGACACTTGTCTGCAAGCAGGTCTTTCCTGTCAAGCTCTCCTGCTTCTTCACCGTCAACAAAGACAGTTACTTTACCGTTATTCTCCTCATAAATGATCTTGCCCTTCTTTCCAGCAGACGCTGAGGTTTTTTTGGGGTCCAGTACTCCTCTACAGGGTACTCCGATAATATATACACTCTCTCTAGGTACTATGTTCTCCTGGATCAGCTTTGCTAGACTCCTTCCATCACACCCTCTGACCACAATTCCTACAGGCCTGCGATCCGGCTCTTCACCTTTACCTCGCTTGTGCAGCTCTTCAGCCTGTTGAATTCTTGACATTTCGTCGTTAATAAAGACCACTACATTAGGAGTGTAAACTTCAGAGATCACCAGGTCATCCAGTTCATCTTCTGATTCTACAAATAATGGCGAAGGATAATTATTCTTATCCTTTACCTCCCATCCAATGACGTATTTGACTTTTCCTTCATCTATCAGGGCTTTTACTGTTTTGCGAAGGCTTTCGGTAGCTTTCTGGTCAATCATTCTTTAACCTCGACTTCGATCTCTTCTGCTTTCTTAAACTCCTTCTGGGGCAATTCTCTCAACTGTTTGAGAGGTCCCAATCTTTTGACGTCTTCTGTGATCTTAGTCACCACTTCTGTAAATTTTTGGGGTTCAGCAGCGGATATCCAGCTTACCTGAAGTCTTTCCGGCTCGATTCCCACGTATTCCAGCAATTTGCGGAGAATTGCCATTCTTCTTCTCATGTACAGATTACCTTTGATATAATGACAGTCACCGGGATGGCAACCCGACACCAGAACTCCGTCAGCCCCGCTATGGAATGCATGAAGAATAAATAAAGGGTCAACTCTCCCTGAACACATAACTCTAACCGGTTTAACATTAGCAGGATACTTCAATCTATTAGTTCCCGCCATATTCGCACCCATATACGAGCACCAGTTACACAAGAATGCTACAATTTGGGGTTCGTATTCTTCTTTTTCCACAGAGATCACCTTTCATTTATTGGATAACCCTATTCAACTTT
Organism: Archaeoglobaceae archaeon; assembly: GCA_046537735.1. Lineage (GTDB taxonomy): Archaea > Halobacteriota > Archaeoglobi > Archaeoglobales > Archaeoglobaceae > JdFR-22. The sequence continues at coordinate 12,260 of JBKHKH010000024.1, forward strand.
TATATGCCCCAGATAACTGTCTTTAAAAACTTTTGGTATTCACTCCCCTATTTTTTAAAAATAAAAACCCACAATAATAAATTAAATATCCACAAACCTTTGATAAAGTTCATTTATTTTTAATTGGAATTAAATATATATTGTAACGAAAATAACACTATTAATACTGTAGAAATGATAGCTTATTGCAAACCAGCCTCAACAGGGCAGTTAACAGTGTAACATTATATAAATAGAGTGAGGAGAACTATTGTACGATGATAAAGATCGACGGCAGTTACGGAGAAGGTGGGGGGCAGATCCTCAGAACTGCTGTTTCTCTCTCCTGTATCACTGGTGAGCCCGTAGAAATCAATAAGATCAGGGCCTACAGGCCAAAACCCGGTCTGGCAATGCAGCATTTGAAAGGCATTGAAGCAGCCAAAATGATCACCAGTGCCGAGGTGGAAGGGCTCCAGGTGGGCTCTACAAGAGTGGTATTTAAGCCCCATAAGGTCAAAAGTGGGAGCTATACCATCGATATCCAGACCGCTGGTAGCGTCACTCTCATTCTACAGACCGTCCTACTTCCTGCATTGACCACAGAAATCTCCCTCAAGATCAAGGGTGGGACAGATGTAAAATGGAGTCCTCCAGTGGACTATATGGATAACGTGACCCTTAAAGCACTTAAGAAAATGAATGCCAGTGTATCTACTAAGCTGGTGACCAGAGGCTACTATCCCCAAGGCGGGGGGGAGATCAAAGTAACTACCACCAGTTCAAAGTTAAGGGGATTCAATTTTGAGCAGCAGGAGTACCCAATTCAGGGCATAAGTCACTCCTCCAACCTACCCCCTCATGTAGCTCAGAGACAGGCCAGTGCGGCCCAAAAGACATTGCAATCAAAGGGTTTTGATGCTCACATAGACACTCAAGTAGAGAGCTACTTTTCTACCGGAACTGGTATAACGCTGTGGTGCGGTTACAAGGGGGGTAGTGCCCTGGGGGAAAAGGGTAAAAAGGCAGAGAAAGTGGGGGAAGAAGCTGCAAACAATTTGTTGAGCGAGTTGAAAAGTGATTCCAGTTTTGACCGGTTTCTGGCAGATCAGTTGATGCCTTTCGCCGCAGTGGCCAGCGGGAATACAACCTACACCACTTCAGAAATTACTTTGCACCAGAAAAGCAATTCTTACGTAATCAAAGAGTTCTTTGGCCCAATCATCGACATAGACGAGACCAAAAGAGAAATAAAGATCGAAGGAACTGGAATTCTGTAAGTTCTCAGGTGTTCTGACCACTACTGACCACTAACTCTACTGACCACTAACTCTAAACTCTCCATTTTGCTCTTTCCTGGACTTACTCTTTCCTGGACTCTCCGTACACCAGAGAAGAAGCTACGAGGTGGGAGATCCTGACAGGTTCTGGCCGCTTACCTTTAATTGTGGAGCTTTGAATGAATTCCTTTACCTCTTCCAGCGAGCATCCGGCTAACTGGACAAAAAGACCATCAATACTGTACACGTCTCCAGCTTTCCTCAAGATCTCTTTTCTCTTCTCTTTTTGCTTTACATTTTGAAGAGCGTTATCTATAGCTTCAAGATCAGGAGGGTTATTCATTATCACTGCTACAGGTATATTGGTCTGGTGATAAATGTGATCTATATCCGCTACATTGAATCCGGCGAAGGTGATACCGGAAAGGAATATGCACTTCAGCTGCTGTCTAAATCTAGACCCATTGATGAGATCAATGATAGTGGAGGTTGCATCTAGACCATCTACATCAATTTTGGAAAAGAGGAAACCCTCTACGTAGGTTCCAGCAGTAATACAAGCAACTATATACGCTTTATGATCCTCAAAACCACTGAATCCGTCATCAAATCCGGCAAAACGCCACTTTTTCATCTCTTTTTGTTGCGTAGCCTTACTGAGATAGAGCGGAAAGAATGTCTTTACAATCCTTAGCTATGTCCTCATTGGCTTCTTTTAATACTTCTAGAGGGTCTTTATTCTTTGTTCGCACGTAGAGGATGGGAGCACCTACTAGAGGGTGAGATATTGTATATTTGGCTACTTCTACTCTGTTGTCTTCCAGCAGATTTCTCTGTAAGAGAGTCAGAAAGGAGTCGTCTTCTCCGGTGACCGTAATCTTCACATAATTCTTATCCATTTCCAAGATCTTGACTTCCACATTTACCACCACTACCAGTTCCCTTTTCCATAATCTGTGGAGATTTTTCTCTTCTCTCTATTTCCACATTCTGGACAGACAAGCTGATTATTATCTCTCTCCATCTCGCTTCTGCAAACACTGCATAGTGCTTTTATTACACCCAATTCAGGCTCTTTTGTGGATAACTTCAGGTTTTCCACATCGATCACTTTGGCCTTGATTATATCCATATACCCTACGCCCTGATCCAGCTCTTTAAGATATTCATTCTGCACGTTCGAGACGTGAAGTGCAGCTATACCCGTGTGCATCATCTCTCTGTCAACGCCTTTCTTCCTGGTAAGCTCAACCAGAGCAAGAGAACTTCTCAAGTCCACAACTCTTCCCAGCACTATATCATTTTTCTCTATCTCAGGAAGGCGTTTAAAAGGCTTAACCTCTACAATCCTATCCTTAATGACCAGTTTACCGGTTACAGAAGCAAAAATTTCTCCATTCTCTTCATAAGAGCCCTTACCGGCAACATATTCTTCAACATAACCTATTTTATCTCCTGGTAGTACTAAATCCATCAGACTCACCTATTACATTTATAGTTCATTAACTCTTTCAATCTAAACACTTCAACCGGGACGTATTTAAAATCTTTTTCATGGAACTTATAGCTCCTCCTGAGAGGGATCTGATACCTCCATATATGAGTGATTTCAAACCCTCTGGATTCGCACTGGGAGGAGATAAAGCTCTCACTTCCTGCAGAGTGGACGCTGTATATAACCTTTGATATATCCATTGCTCTGGCCAGGAATGGTCTATCGGCATGTCTCCTCTGGATACCAAAAGGAGGGTTCATCATGGTTACCACTTTTTTCTTCAAACATACATCCTCCACTCTACATATAACCCATTCCACATAGGTACCCAGTTTTCTGGCGTTCTTTCTAGCTATTCTCACTGCATCCACATCTGCATCAAATCCAATGGAGTTGGCACCGAGCAAAGAAGCCGCTATAGCCAGGATACCTGTTCCACAACCCAGATCAACTATCGTATCCAGATCGCCCATTAGATGAGCGTTTACCATTATCTCTGCTGCCAGAGTGGGCGGTGTAACGTATTGTTCGAGTTCGATTTGCGGATCGGTGAACCCCTCCAGCGTCTCCAGTTTCATGGCCAGCTCTTTCTTCATCTATTAACAAGGTGCCTGCAACAATATTTGACTTTTATCTTATGGTTCAGGATCACAGGACGAGGGTTTTCATAAAATAGAGGACGAATAATCCGGCTATCATGGTAAATATTATGTTCTTGGTTCTCCACGCTGCCAATAAAGCTACACAACCCGCCAGTGTTTCTGCATCTACGGTCACTACTTGATTCTGATCCAGCAGCAGTTCCGGGAACACCAGAGCGGCGAAAAGTGAGACCGGCACGAACTTCAAGAGCCTCAGTTCAGAGTTCAGGGGACTCAACAGGGGGGCCAGTCGGGGTATGTAAGTCACCAGCGCCATACCTATGATCACCAGAACTATTTGGTCCATTGCTCGGCCACACCTCCAACCAGACACGCCGCCAGAGTGGCGACCAGAATATTCCACCCCTCGGGCAGAGATATTAAAGCAGTAGCCAAAACTCCCGAGAACACAGCGATTCCAATATCCAGTCTGTTATTGATATTCAATACCAGTATACTGATAAATAAGGCCACCAGTGTGAAGGGAAGGACATCAGCAATACTTGCAGGTACTATAGACCCGAAGAAAAGACCCACTACTGTACCACCCACCCAGGAAGAGTAGCACAAGAAGTTAAGTCCTAGATGATAACTTGTATCCCCGCTACCCTCCTGAAACCTCCTTGAAGCAAGGGCAAAGGTCTCATCGGTGATGCCAAAGGAAACGAGAACCTTCTTCAGCCTGTTCACTTTGCTGTAAAAGGGGGAGAAATAACTGCTCATCAGAATGTGTCTCAAGTTCACCAGAAAAGTGGTGGCCACTATCAGAGTAGCAGAAGTGTTTTTGGCTATCAATTGGAGAGCAATGAATTGGGATGCGCCTGCAAACACCATAAGAGACATGAGGATGGCGTTATAACCAATATATTCCTTGGCCAGGATCCCAAAAGCTACAGAGATAGAGAAATAACCTATTAGGATAGGAAAGGCATCAGCTACAGCTTTTGATTTTCTCACCATGTCGCCATGTGAATACCCAAGCTTTTAAGATTATCTAGTATCAGGATAAGTAAAATAATATAGCCTGCCATGGGAGGATGAATGTGGAAGGGGCCAGTATTTTAGACCAGACAAAGATCTTCCTGAAACGCAAATTCGGTGAGTATTACCAGAGTGGAGAATTGGATTTTCCACCCGAATTCGAGAAACGGGAGCTGGCATTTGTTCCTCTGGAGAGTCTACCTGTCTTCATGATGTACAGACACTTATCCTTTGCTCCTCAGGAGTTCAGGTCTTACATTGTGGATAACGTTCCTGCCAACATATACTACTCTTCTGCGTATTACGAGAATCCCCGGGCAGAGAAAATGGAGGATAAGGGGTGGCAGGGAGCAGATCTGATCTTTGATATTGATGCAGATCACCTGCCCATTAAGGATACTTCCCTTCAAGCCTCTCTCCAGGCTGCCAAAAAGGAGATAATCAAACTGGCAGACGTAATTATTTCCGATCTGGGAATAAATAAAAAGCACATTAAAATCGTATTCTCAGGTAGCAGAGGGTACCACCTACATGTTTATGACTACCGGTTCAAGAAGCTGAGTTCCAGCGAAAGACGGGAGATCATTGACTATCTGATGCTCAACGATATCAACTTCGATTTCAAGATCCCCAAATCAAGTCAGGGAATGCGGATAAGACAGTGTATGAGAGAACTTTCCTATTACCTGCTGGAAGAGGATAGACTGGAGAAATTACTGAAGAAGTATAAATTAAAGAAAAAGAGGGATGAGATAACTTTTATATTGTCCACCGGTGATTTCGAGAGACTGGCCAGGAGTAAAGAAAAAAGGGAGCTGTTCCGATCCTTGTTTGACAAATGTGTTTCCAGAGTAGGGATCAACTTTGATGCACCAGTAACAGCAGATATAAAAAGACTGATAAGACTCCCCAATTCCCTTCACGGAAAAACAGGATTTAAGGCCATGCCAGTAAAATATAATAAGCTGGATGACTTTGATCCTTTTACCGATTCCACACCATTTGGAGAGCAAAAGATCAAGGTAAGGGTAAGGAAAATAAGAAAAGATGATTTAAGCTGGGCAGTCGACGAGCTGGGAGGGTATCCCGGGCAGGGAGACAAAATAAAGGTGCCCGAGTATATTGCAGTATTTATGTTCTGCAGGGGGATGGCATTATATGGACATTGACAAGTTGCTACTGGTTCTGGAGAAGAGCAAAGGAGAGAAAATACAAAGTATAGAAGAGGACTTTTACGCCAAGCTGAACAGCAGGATAAAGGAACTTGAAAACAGAAAGCGGGAAGTAGAGGATGACAGAGAGAGTTTCAGGATCGACGATGAGTTAAAGACTTTGAAAAGGATACAGAGAAAGATATTCGAGGTCAGGACCAGCAAAATTGTCAGGTCCGCTTGGTCCAGCGTGTGCGGAACTGAGACGGGGATGGAAGGCTTTGAGAACCTCACCAGAGCCGAAGAGAAACTTTTCAATGAACTGGTAAATTCCATTAAGAATTTCAAGAAGTTGACATTTAGCTCTGAACTGCCAGAAAAAAAGAGCAAAGGTGAATCCGAACCCGAATACGTTGTAGTAAGGGTAAAGGAAGATGTTGATGAATTCGAAGGTGTCAATGGAAAAACATATAAATTGGGAAAGGAGGACGTAATTACGCTTCCTTCACTTAACGCTAAGGTTCTGATAAATAGCGGAACTGTGGAGGTAATTGACACTCAACGCATAATGCGAAAGGATAAATAGGTGATATAATATGAAGCATCCCAAACAAGTAAGAACACACTGCAAATACTGTAACAAACATACTGTTCACAAGATCGAGAGGGTGAAGAAGGGTAAGGCAAGCTCCATGAACTGGATCGACAGGCAGAAAGCCAGAAGAGGGAAAGTTGGAAATCTGGGTAAATTCAGCAAGGTTCCCGGCGGAGACAAGCCCACCAAAAGAGTTAATATAAGATATAAATGCACTGAATGCAATAAAACTGAGCACAGGCCTACATGGAGAGCAAAGAAATTCGAGCTGGAGTGATATTATGGCTGAAAAAAGAAGCAAATTCGTAAGGGTAAAATGCCCGGATTGCGAAAACAATCAGATAATTTTCGATTACGCGTCTACCGTGGTGAAATGCCAGGTCTGCGGCAGGACGCTGTCAGAGCCCACAGGCGGGAAAACAGATATAAAGGCAGAAATTATAGAAGTTCTTGAATAATAACCTTAACTTCCTTTTATTAATTAATGCCCCTATTGAGAGGGATTTATTGTTGCAGGTGGAAATGTCAATATCAACTCTGATGTAGGTGGAAAGATTGTTGCTGCTGGCGGCAGCGTTAATATTGTGGGTAACGTGGCGGTATTCATCATAGGGTTCGTAATCCTCTACCTGCTGTTTAGGATTCCTTTTGCTAGGCCCATTATAGGCATAACGTAACCAGTCTAGGATTTGGAGTCATACTTAGCACTTGAATTAGCAGATCAACTTTGAGGTAGCGGAGCAATCCTATCATCTATCCTCTTCCTGAACTCTTCAGAATTATTTTTTCCCATTTTAGATTTCAGTTAATATAATCAATAATTAATTAAAAATTATTAAAGCTTGTAACCCTATTTAGTAAAAATTCTTTCGGATATTACTGATTTTTCTAAGAAATTTTGATTATAATTACCTAAATAGTGAAAAAATTTAAATACCCTGGTTCAAGTGTGCGTTTTCAGGTGATAAGAAATGGCAATAGACAGTGGAGACACAGCCTGGATACTGGCTGCAACAGCCCTGGTCATGCTCATGACCCCTGGTGTGGGGCTGTTCTATGGAGGAATGGTCAGGAAGAAGCATGTAATATCGATGATAGGTTTATCATTCGTGGCATTCGCTCTGGTCAGTGTTCAATGGGTGTTATTTGGTTATAGTTTAGCATTTGGATCCGATATAGGTGGATTTATAGGGAATCTGGATTTCTGGGGGCTGAGAGGAGTTGGAATGGGTAGTGAGACCCTGAATATACCGGATTTGTTGTTCATGGTATTTCAGCTGGTTTTTGCTGCCATAACACTGGCCATTCTCACTTCCGCAGTAGCAGAGAGAGTCAAGTTGAGCTCGTTCATAGTCCTGGGATTATTGTGGACCACCATAGTTTACGACCCTCTAGCTCACTGGGTATGGGGAGGTGGATGGCTGGCAGAGATTGGAGCTCTGGACTTTGCAGGAGGAACTGTAGTCCACATTAGCTCGGGATTTTCGGCTCTGGCTCTGGCGATAGTGATAGGCAAGAGGATCGGGTTTGGTGAGGAGAGCATGGAGCCCCATAACGTGCCCATGACCCTTCTTGGTGCGGCACTGCTGTGGTTCGGGTGGTTCGGCTTTAATGCAGGAAGTGCCCTGGCAGCAGATGGTCTGGCAGCGAATGCATTTGTGGTGACCAACACTGCCGCAGCTGCTGGTGCGCTGGCATGGCTGTTCGCCAGCTGGTGGAGCGGCAAACCCAGCTCGCTGGGTATGGTAAGCGGCGCCATAGCCGGTCTGGTGGCCATAACCCCGGCAGCAGGATTTGTGGATCCCCTTTCATCCATCGCCATCGGTGCAGTTGCTGGTGTGATCTGTTACAGGGCATTGTTGTTCAGGGTCCAGAAGGGATTGGACGAGAGCCTTGATGCCTGGGCAATTCACGGCGTAGGTGGAGTATGGGGCGCTCTGGCCACAGGGATATTCGCAGTTGAATCAGTTGGTGGTGCCAGCGGACTACTATACGGAAATGTCGACCAGTTCATAGCTCAGGTGATCGGCGTGGGAGCAGCTATAGTCTACGCTTTTGTGCTGACATTCGCTCTGGCAAAAGTGATCGATGCAGTGATGGGTCTGAGAGTGAGTGATGAGGAGGAGTACGTGGGTCTGGATATTTCCCAACATGGAGAGCATGCCTACGCATGAGCTTGAGGTGTTTATAAATGAAGAAGAAAATCGAGGCAATAATAAGGCCAGAGAGGATAGAAATGGTTGAAGAGAAGCTTGAGAAG
>JBKHKH010000179.1:0-2623 GCA_046537735.1 Archaeoglobaceae archaeon
TAGGCTGTCCTCCCTCAGACTCAACAATAATACTTACAGAATCTCCACTCCATTCTTCGTCATAAGTTACTTTGCCCTCCATTTCCTCACTGACATTGCTCATAAAAGACTCACGTAACGAGGCGTATCCCTCTTCTTTAGCTTGCTCTGAGAGTATACTGTAGACCATTGAACTGGTGTTAATGACCATTCTATAGTTATCGATATCACCATCTTTATTCACTTTAGAGTGTATAGAAACGGTCATACAGCCACTGACCACAATAGCTACAACTATAATCAAGCCGAGGATTAACCTGCATCTCAATCCAATGACCTCCAATTTTATATATTACATATCAATCCATTGTATATAGTTTTTATGTTATATTTCAATATAGCGCTTTACATAGAAAATAATGAACCCGCAAACCAGAGTGGATTAGAATACTCAAAAATCTAATGGATAAGTCGAAAAATAATGTAACTATCTCGAATCTCGAATTCAAATATTTATTAAACCGTTTTGAGCTTGGCCAGGTAAGAAGGTTTCCTCCCAGCTCTATTTCTCTCTTTCTTCTCGATGCACCGTTCTCTTTTATCCTTTACATTGGAGCAACGATTATAATGAGCAATTGCCATGGCTATAGCGTCTTTATTTGTACTCTTCCCCGTCTTTTCCTTAAGCTCTTCCAGATCACCTTCAAAAAGACTGGTCTTAACAATAATAAGCCTCCCCATTTTATCCCCCAGAGATATAAGCTGTAAGAATCTATAAAGAATTTTCTCTAATTACCAGGAAAATATTGTTAATTATAATAAGAATAATTAAAAAACCAGCTTCAGAAAGCTGGACCATTAGATCTGCTGTTTCATCCGAATAAAAACTGCGAGCCTTTTTTGGACATCAGGGTTCTCTTCTAAGAATTCCTGGATTAAAAGGAGGTTATTATTAACATCCTCGATCATTTCTTTTATTTTACCATCCATTCATGACCACTCCCCTCTCACCTTTTTCACCTTTTAAGACTGATGTAACTTAAAAGTTACTACCAATATCCCATCCCGTATCCATCTTGTATCCACAATTATTTAAATTCTGATTTATATGGGGGTTTATGGTCAAGAAGGTTATACTTGATGCTCAAGGTAAGAAGGTTTTCCTTCTGGGTAATGAGGCTATAGCCCGGGGAGCCATAGAGGCGGGAGTGGATGTGGTGGCTACATATCCGGGCACTCCTTCATCCGAGATTGCGGATACTCTGGCGTTAGCCTGTTCACCTTTAAGGGGGAGAATGGATTATTATATGGAGTATTCCACCAACGAGAAGGTGGCTTTTGAGGTTGCCGTGGGTGCTTCCCTGGCAGGAAAGAGGGGTATGGCTATAATGAAGCATGTGGGGGTCAATGTCGCCGCTGACGCCTTGATCAGTTTCGCCCAAGTTGGTGCTAGAGGTGGGCTAGTTCTGGTCTCCGCTGATGACCCCGGAATGCATTCCAGCCAGAATGAGCAGGATAACCGGTGGTTCGGTAAATTGGCTATGGTCCCGGTCATCGAGCCCAGCAGCACGCAGGAAGCTAAAGAGTTCACGGAGCTATCGTTCAAGATATCTGAAAAGTTCGGTTTGCCGGTGATCCTCAGAACCGTAACCCGATTGAGCCATTCTAGGGGAGTGGTAACTCTGGGAGAGCTCCCTCAAAAGGCGTTGGAGAAAGTGAAGTGGGAGAGCAATATAAAGACCGATGTCCTCCTCCCTGTTCACGCCAGGGTCCAGAAAATAGTTCTCCAGGAGAAATTATCGAAGGTCCAGGAATTCCTTTCAAAGTCGGCCATCAACTGGATCGAGCCCGGTAGTGATACTGGAGTTGGTGTGATAGCCAGTGGATTGAGCTATACCTACGTAAAAGAGGCTATGGAAAACCTGGGCCTGGATCTACCTGTTCTAAAGCTTTCATCTACTTACCCCATACCGGAAAAGCTCATCGAAGAGTTCCTGGATGAATTGAAGGGGGTTATTATAGTCGAAGAGCTGGATCCCTTCATCGAGTGGCACGTTCGAGCTATGACCGATGTAGAGGTTTATGGCAAGAAAAACGGCTACTTCCCTCTCAACTTCGAGTACAATACCGGTATTGTAGAGCAGGGGATCGCCAGGGTGCTGGATATGGAGACCAGCGTGGATTATGCTGAGATCGAGGAGAAGTCCAGAGTTATTGCCCAGAAAGCTCCTCCTCGTCCACCTGTATTATGTCCAGGCTGTCCCCACACAGCCACTTACTATGCCATCAAAAAGGTCGCCAAAGAGAAGGGGAATGCGGCACTGCCCAGCGATATTGGATGCTATACCCTGGCTGCCAGCAAGCCGCTGGAGGCTGTGGAGACCTGTATCTGCATGGGAGCCAGCGTTGGGGTATCAAATGGGTTGAGCTATGTGGTGGACGATCCCGTTGTGGCCACTGTGGGTGACTCCACATTCATTCATACAGGAGTTCCGGCGCTGATCGACGCCGTCTATAATCAGGCGAACTTCGTTCTGGTGGTGCTGGATAACCGGACCACTGGTATGACCGGCCATCAGCCGCACCCGGGAACCGGGACACGCCCATGCGGTCTGGAAGGGAGAGAGGTAAGTATAGAAGGTAT
>JBKHKH010000092.1:0-7792 GCA_046537735.1 Archaeoglobaceae archaeon
AGCAAATTTTTTTCTCAGATTCAATGGTTTCAGGAGATGAAATGGTTGAACTTAGGGTTTGCCAGAGAATAACCTATTAAAGTTTGGTGTTTCTGGGTGTGATGGTGTAGTTCCATTTGGGGTGTAGTGTGTGGGTTTTTAGGTTTATTTTTTCCATGTCTTCTTTTGTGAATTCTATTTTCTTATATTCTTTCTCATCGAGTCTAGCAACCACTTTGAGTCCTTTCTTTGTTATATTTTTTAAGTCCTATAAGCAATCTTAAACCCTGAATACATATAACCTAAGGTATCAACCATAAAGTTAACTGTGTGCCGTTATGTGCCTTCTTGTGTTAAGTTGAGTAGTAGGCTTATTATTGGTCATGACCGGTTTTACCCTCGTAAATGGTCATCTGTGAGGGTTTTTAATTATAAGAGGATTTTAAGAGGTGGGCAGAGAATGAGGGGCATGATATTGATTTCTTTATGGATATTGCTGTATCGGGGCAGGATAAGGACAGAAAAGAGTATCAAAGGTTGAAGGAGCCTTTAACGTATTCTCGAGTTTAGAACTGGGTAGAAAGCTGTGGGGGGATAGGTAGGTTTGGTTAGTGCTCCGGCCGGGATTTGAACCCGGGTCGTGGGATCGAGAGTCCCACATGATTGGCCTGGCTACACCACCGGAGCCTGCGTGATTAGTATGCATGTTTTCCTGCCGATGTTTATGAATATTTTGGTGCTGAGATTGCTGAGGAGGGGTTGGATATCATGGGATAAAAAGAGCTAGATGAAACCAATTAAGATTGTAAAAAAATTTGGTCGGGGTAGTTAATTGGGGGTGGGTTAATGATTGGGAGGTTAGGAGGTTGAGGGGGTTGGTTTTAAAACAACACTACCCCGACAATAGTATATTGTCTTTAAACTAAATAAATCTTTCGCTAAATACTAATTATTAATAAGTTTTATTGGTAGTAGTCCTATAATCTATTTGAATTTATCGGTTAGGGAAACATTGGGGGGTGGTCCAACCCCGTTTTCTCGTCCAGCCCGAACATCAGGTTCATGTTCTGGATTGCCTGTCCGCTGGCTCCTTTGACCAGGTTGTCTATAGCAGAGGTGATCACAACTCTACCCTCTTCTGGATAGATGGCGATATCGCAGAAGTTGCTTCCTCTTACCCAGTTCAACCTCACCTGATCCTGAAGCCTCACAAAGTAACAATCACTGTAGAACTTCTGGTAGACCTCTATCACGTCCACGGTCTCTCTTACGAATATGTGAGCGGTAGTGAGTATCCCTCTGGCTCCGGGGAACACCTGAGGCGTAAATGATATGCTTACACCTTTCTGCAGGTTCTCCAGCTCCTGGACCATTTCGTAGTAGTGTCTATGGCCGGTGACCTTATAGGGGATAACCGCTTCCTGGAGGTTGGGATAGTGGGACAGCTCCTTGGGACTCGCTCCAGCACCACTGATTCCGCTTTTGGAGTCAAAGACCACTCTGTCAACAACCCCTTCAGCTGTCAGGGGAGCAGCAGCCAGTATTGCACCCGTGGGGTAGCAACCCGGGTTGGCGACCAGTTCAGCATTCTTAACGTCCTCTTTATAGAGCTCGGTCAATCCATAAACTGCTTCCATAAAGGCAGTATGCTCCCCGTAAACCCTCTCGTAGACTTCTTTGTCCAGTCTGTAGTCAGCGGAAATATCTACTACCTTTATACCAGCTTCCAGCAGTGAAGGAACGTATTTCATGGCGTCTCCGTGTGGAACGGCTGTAAAGGCGACATCACAGCCTTCAAGATTCTTCATTTCCGGAGCTGTAAATTCGATATCATAAAATCCCTTCAAGAAGGGGTGAGCATCTACAACAGACTTCCCTTCCCATTTTCTGGAAGTAGCGGCAACTACCTCGACTTCAGGATGATCGTATAGTATCCTCAAGAGTTCAGATCCGGTGTACCCACTAGCACCTATGATTCCTGCCTTTATCATAAACTTGTGTCAAATCAATTGAGATTAAAAAAGTTAACCTGTTTCAAAATATTTATATAGCGCATTGAGATGCTTCTCAAAAATGAGATAGTCCAGTGATCATATGACAGAGATATTAAAGCAATTGGCCCTTATGGGTGCCACCAAGAACTTCGTTAAGATCAGCTCCAAAGAGCTAGCTGATAGGATAGACCAGAGCCTGCAGACTGCAGCAAGGAAGATCAAAGAACTGGAAGAAAAGGAGTTAATCGAAAGAGTTCTGGATAAAGACGGTCAATTCATTGTCATCAATGAAAGTGGCAAGAAACGTCTCTATCGTGAGTATCTGGATTATAAGAAAATCTTTGACAGGGGTGAGAGTATTATAATAACTGGTAAGGCGATGAGCGGAGTGGGTGAAGGTAGATATTACGTTTCACTGGAAGGTTATAGAGAGCAGTTTAGCGATAAGCTTAATTTTGATCCTTATCCCGGGACCCTTAATCTCAAAGTCAATAAAGAACAGCTTTACTTCAGAAGAAGGCTGGACGAAGAAGAAGGAATAAATATAGAAGGGTTCTCAACCGATGACAGGACCTTTGGGGAGGTTAAAGCCTTCCCATGCAGGATAGACAAAATTGAAGGGGCAGTGGTCCTTCCCCAGAGGACTCACTATCCCTCGGATGTGATGGAAGTGATTGCTCCCGTTCACATAAGGGATGCTCTAGGAATAAAAGATGGGGATTCAGTCAATGTAGAGGTGACCATATGATAGAAGAAGCATTAAGAGCTTTCAGAAGAGGTGATCCAGCCCTCATATACGATTTTGATGATAGAGAAGGTGAAACCGATATAGCCATTCCTGCCGTCAGCGTCACACCCAAGGATATAGCCATGATGAGGATGGACGGAGGGGGGTTGATCTGTGTTGCGCTTCACCCTGTCGCCGCTCAAAGATTAAATCTTCCTTTCATGCACGATGTGTTGAGAGCTGCCAGTGAAAAGATGAACGAGTTGAATTCTGTTCATATGTCCAACGATATTAAATATGACGCTCGCTCATCTTTTTCTTTGTGGGTGAACCACAGGGATACCTATACGGGCATAACCGATTTTGACAGGTCTTTGACCATAAAAAGAGTAGGTGAAGTAGCAGATCAGGTTATGATGGGTCAAGAATTTGACTTTGGTAGTGAATTCCGGAGTCCCGGGCATGTGGCTCTGTTAAGGGCTGCAGAAAGTCTTACTTACGATAGAGTGGGACAGACGGAGCTGAGTGTTGCGCTGGCTGAAATGGCGGGTATCAGTCCCGCTGTAGCCATATGTGAGATGTTGGATGTCAATACTGGTAAAGCTTTACCCAAGGAAAAAGCTATAGAGTATGGAGAAGTTAACGGTATACCATTCGTAGAAGGTAGAGATGTTGTAGATTTCTACAAGGAGTTTAGAGAAGTTAAGGCCAAACTGTTTATTTGATTAGAACAAGAATGACAATACTTATATATCGCTAAACGGGTTATTCTGGTTGGTGGATTTCAATGGAAGGCATGAAAACCAAGAAAAATGTGAAGAACATCGTTGTTGAAGAAATTGTTAGCACCCCTGTAGAAGAGCAAAGAATAGAGATTGTGGAAAGGAAAGGAATCGGCCATCCGGACAGTCTTGCAGATGGGATGGCAGAAGCAGTAAGTAAGAATTTGTGTAAAGAGTATTTGAAAAAGTTTGATGACGTTTTACACCATAACACGGATGAATGTCAAATCGTTGCTGGAAGTTCTGTTTGTGATTACGGGAGTGATAAGATTGACATTCCCATGTACGTTCTACTTGTGGGAAGGGCTACAGATGAATTTGATGGGGATAAAGTTTCTGTTGATGAAATAGCAGTTAAGGCCGCCAATGATTACATTAAGAGAAGTATGAATAGTCTAAATCCCGAAACCGACATGAACTTTGACATCAAGCTGGGTAAGGGGAGCACATCCTTGACTGATGTTTTTGAGAGAGGCGTGGCATTCGCCAACGACACTTCATTCGGGATCGGATATGCTCCTTTCTCCGAGACCGAGAGTCTGGTCTATAATATGGAGAAAAGGATTTACAATAATTTCAGGAACGAGAACAAGGCTATAGGCGAAGATGTTAAAGTAATGGGATTGAGGGAAGATGACAGGATCGCTCTCACCATTGCATGCGCATTTGTTAGCAAACATGTTCACAATCTTGATGACTACGTCTCAGCCAAAGAAGAGCTGGTAGAGAAGATAAAGGATGCAGCTAAGGACTACACCGATAAGGATGTAGATGTGTATGTCAACACTGCTGACGACTACGATAGAGGCTCTGTTTATCTTACGGTCACGGGAACTTCAGCGGACAGTGGAGATGATGGAAGCGTGGGAAGAGGCAACAGATGCAACGGCATCATCACTCCCAGCAGGCCTATGAGCATGGAAGCCACCAGCGGAAAGAACCCCGTCAACCACGTGGGTAAGCTCTACAACCTGATGTCCAACTTGATCGCCCAGGGCTGCTATAAGGAAGTAGAAGGGATAAAGGAAGTCTACGTAAAGATGATATCCCAGATCGGTAAGCCGGTCAGCGAACCCAGAGTGTGCAGCGTACAGGTCATACCCGAGAAGGGCTACGACATCTCTAAACTGGAAGCAAAGGCCAATGATGTAGCAGAGTACTGGCTGGAGAACGTGCCCAAAGTGACCGACCTGGTCATCAAGGGCGAGCTAGAGACCTTCTAAAGGTCTATACACTTTTTACTTTTTAATCATTTTATTTAAATTTTATATATCTCTGTTAGAAACCCAGATCAAGATTCAAAAACATCTTGGTATTTATGCTCCTCTGTGAAGGTTTGACGGTCAACAAACAGGGATTAAAGCTCAGATTGGATCCTATTGACATAGTAGTGGTATCACGTAGTGATACCACGCGGCTCCAGAACGCACTTCTGGAACCAAAACAATTTTTTAGCTTTTAATTGATCAGAATTTAGTTGTGTCTCTGTGTGCCAGGTGTAAAGGGAATCTCCTGTGTGGAAGAATAAAGTGTCCTCTACTGGAGAAGTTCAAATTTTTGTCCACCTATTCGGACATATCGGGCGAGCTGGAGAAACCCACGCCCCCCTCGGTTTTTGTGGGTAGAATGGGATACCCCAAAGTCTACATAGGTCCTCTGATGACCCTCTCAGATTTGGAGCAGCCGGAGTACATGGACTCTCCCTGGATGTGGTCCGGAAAGAACATTGAAGACGTAATAAGCCTCCGCTCTTCCCTCCTGCGAGGGGTGAAGAGGGTGGAAGTGAACAGTAACGACCAGAGCAACGATTATTACCTGGTCAATCTGCAGGAAGCGGCTGCCTCTACTACTCACATGGATCTGGAGACTGAAGTTCAGAAAGTGATCAAAAGACCTGTCTTCGACGATGTGATGCAGCCCATGGGCGTGACGGGCCACATAGACAGCTTCAAATTCCTGCAGGACCCCAAGATCCCTCACAAGGTGGAGAAAATCTACTACGATGATCTGAATGCTACCAGCTCGGTTAAACAGCTGTTCGATTCCGGCTTCAATACCTACTATCTCCAGCGAATCTTCTCGGTGGGGATGATGGGCGAGCAGTCCAGAAGGAAGCTGGTGCCCACCAGATGGAGCATAACTGCTGTTCACGACATTCTGGGTGAGGAGCTGAAGAAAGAAGTGCAGGACTTTCCCTCTATTGACAGCTGTATGCTCTTCAGGTTCCAGCACTTCGGCAACCACTTTGAAGTTATCCTGACCCCCGGAAACTACTCCTTCGAGCTGGCAGAGATATGGATGGGCGAGAGCTTCTGGAATCCGGAATCGACATACGTGGGTTACGATAGAGAGGACATAATGAAGAAAAAGGATTACTCCACCCTATCCGGTGGATACTATGCCGCTAGACTTCCTGTACTGGAGTACATGAAGAAGAAGAGAAGAAAAGCGTCTATCACAGTTCTGAGGGAAATAAGACCGGAATATTATGCTCCCCTCGGTGTTTGGGTGGTCGAAGAGGGAGCGAGAAAGGCTATGAATACCACACCAGAAGTTTTTGAATCCTACCAGAGTGCACTGGAAAGTGCTGCACAGTACCTGAGAACGCCCAGAGAGAAGTGGCTTCATCACCTTGGATCAGGTTATCAGTCATCGTTAGCTCAATTTGTTTAAGAAAATTGGTTTTCGATCCCGTTAGGATTAGCTGTAATCGGTTCGAATTGTCTTTCATCTGTGAACATCTGTCAAATTATAACCATAGTAATACCAATAATATCCACAAGGTATAATATATTCAAATAAAAGATTGTAGAGTGAAGGAGAGGTGTGTGGAAATGAAGATGGTCTTATTGCTATTTAGCCTACTGATAGTAGGAATAATAGCGACAGTAACCGGAGCCGGAACTCTTGTTCAATTTAATGAAAATAAGCTAACAGATGATACCTCCGTAGAGAGCTCTGTCGATCTATCATATCTCTTCAGTTCTACAGGTGGGGGTATCACAACTCTTGCCAGTTCTATTGGACTTATGTTGATCCTGCTGGTCTTCTGCCTGGGCTTACTGGTCTTTTGCTCAGTGCACAGGCCATGAGCCATTCAGAGTTGTTCGCTCTGGTATCATTTGAGTCGTTCATTAAGTTGTAGGTCTTTGTCCGAATTATAAGGTAGATCAGTGCTGTAAAAAGGCTTATTTGACATCATGACCTTGTAAGATGCAGCAATGACTAATAAGATAGCCAAATAGAACAGGAATATCACTAGGATCTCTGAAGACTCATTAAGAGCTTTGTGCAGAAAATTATAGCCAATCGATACTCCAATAAATCCCGTAAAACATATGAAGAAAGCTAGCACCAGTTTACTCAGATATCCGAGCACAGCCGTTACAGTAGCTAAGTTAGGGGACACAATGTAAATTATTTTGCTGGGGATATATATAGTTGTTCTAATTTTTGATGATGACCAGATAAATGTTCCCAGGTTCTCCTGTTCATTGTCAGAGTAATTGCCAGCAGACTTATCGCTGGGATCACTATTTTACATAAAATAGCATAAAAATGTGGCATTATTATTATTATAATAAAGTTTATTAGTAGTAGTGCATACATAAGTTATGGACGATCAGGGAAAGATAAGCCTGGATATGCTGATCGGCATATCCATATTCCTCACCACATTCATTTTTATAGCTCAATTTTTACCCTCGGTGTTTGCTGGGCCCAGAGAGGAGGTATCTCTGGGTCATGAAGCATATAAGGTCGCTGTCCTCTTAAGTGAGAACGAAGGGGATTGGAGCAACGGGACAGTTAATGGAACAGGATGGGAGAATCACTGGAGCGATCCCAATGTCAGGTTTTTACCCGGACTTGCCAGTGAGACCAATTGCCTGAACTACGCCAAGATCAGAGCTCTTAAGAGCGCCTGCTCCCAGAACTACACCAGAGTGGAGGAGATGCTGGGTTTGAAGACCCCACTGAGCGATTATGATTTTCATATATCACTGGAAAAACTCAGTTCCAAGCCTTATGACCGGGTTTACTCCCTTAACAGCAGTGGGGGAAAGGTGCTTGATGTAGGCAAACCCATCCCATCCACCCAGGTAGTGAGGTATGAGAGGCTGGTGTGGCTGGAAGAATTTGACGGGCTAGTGAACGCTACCAGGGTAAAGAAAGTTCCCAGTACCAAAAATTATGATGTTACGATAAATGCACCGCTTGATGAATTCATTGTAGATATTTCTGAGGCAGAGTACAATAATGCAAGCGCGACAATGTTCCTTGAAGTTAAAGTAGATGGCAACAAGGTTTTC
>JBKHKH010000093.1:0-7775 GCA_046537735.1 Archaeoglobaceae archaeon
CGCTAATCCAGTTATTATGTTTTGTTAGCTCTCAGTAATATATTCTAAGGCATTCTTAATATCTTTTTCTATACCATAACTCCGGCTAAAATACTGGATAAGATTGGTGAGGTCCCTCAAAAGGTAATCTTCAGCTCCCTCCGCATCCGCTTCAATAAATTGAGGGAAGTCAATGAGCCACACGCCTTCTTCCTCCACCAGAATATTGTACTGACTTAAGTCCCCATGAACTACCCCTAATCTGTACATCTCCTTCACTTCTTCCAGTATAATGTCTAGCACCTCTTGAGGGTTCTCCAACTTGACCTTATAGAGCTCCTTGGCATCTATGAGGTCCATTACCACTGCATTACCCTCCCACGCGATGGGTCTGGGAACATGGACCAGACCATAAAGCCTCTTGAGAGCACCAATCTCATTTTTAGCTGATCTAACACCCAGAACAGAGTAGTGGAACGTGCCGTAATCCCTCTTCTCCCTTACTTTTCTGAAAGAGGGGTGGCCGATCCGATGGAACTTGATTACTGCCTCTCCATACTTAGAGATGCAGTTGTAAACGATGCTCTCCTTCCCCTCCCCCATGATCTTCCCCAGCATCTCCACATCGTTGTGGTCCACCAGCCTCCACAAAGAGTAAAGAGAGAGGCCAGTGAAAGTGAAGGAAGAGCCGTAGTAGCTCAACATCTTGTTGTGGACCAATTTCTTGTCACTGAGATCCTTGAGCAGTTGCTCCACTCTTTCCGGACTTATTTTGGATTGTCGGGCGATGAACTCAGAGGGAACATACTCATAATCCCACATGAAATGGAATATACCATCCAGTATCTTCCACCTCTTCCTGTCCATGCTCTTGAACACAGAAACAAAGTCAGCCACAATACGCCCATACTCCTTGATGAATTAAATTTTTTTACCTAAAATCTAAAATCGAAATAGAAAATTCCCGGTGAAAAGATAATTTATATCCCTTTTTCAATCCTTACTCTGTGGCGGTTTGTAGTCAATGCGGCAATAAAGCTGTATATTACCAGAGACCTTCAGGCAGGCACCTGTGCAGGAAACACTTCATCAGAGATGTGGAGAGAAGGGTAAAGAATTCTGTGTACAAATACAGGATGATAGAGACCGGGGACAAAATAGCCATAGCTTTGAGCGGAGGAAAGGATAGTGTTGTTCTCACTCACATGCTCAACAGGCTTTACGGCAAGAGAAAAGACCTGGAATTTGCCCTGATAACCATAGACGAAGGTATTGAAGGCTATCGCCCTCCTACAGTAGAAATATCTAAAAATCTAGCGGACTCACTGCAAATAGAGCACCACATAGTGTCCTTTGAAGAGGAGATCGGCGCTACTCTGGACGAAATGGTGAAAAAAGGGGATAAGAAACCCTGCAGTTACTGCGGCGTCTTCAGAAAATACTTGCTCAACAGGACCGCCAGAGAGATCGGCGCTACCAAGCTGGCGACGGGGCACAGCCTGGACGATGAGACACAAACCATCCTCCTTAATTTCTTGCAGTCGGATACCGCTCGACTGGCAAGGCTGATACCTCAGAGAAAGCAGGAAGGGCTGATAATGCGGGTCAAACCCCTCAGGAAGATATACGAGAAAGAAACTGTGGTTTATGCTTCTCTTTTCGGTCTTCCTCTGGATGTAGATGAATGCCCTTACAGCCAGTTCCCCGTAAGGGCAGCGGTAAGAGACTACCTCTACGATTTTGAGAACAAATATCCGGGGAGAAAGTTCTCCGTGATGAAAAGTTTTGAAGAACTCATACCCTGTCTAAAAGAGATTCATCATCAGATCAAGCTCAACGCATGCGAGATATGTGGTGAGCCCACAGCCAGCGAAATGTGTCAGGCATGCACCCTTAGGAGGGAACTGGGCTTGATTTAACTTAAACTTCGCTTACCTTCGCTTAACTTGTCTAGCTCTGTCTGGTCAGGGGTAGTATTATCACCACGGCTATTAGGATGGCTCCGGCAATGGACATCAGAAGGTATTCAAATGCGACGTCAGGAGAGAATCTGAAGGCTTCGCTCCTGGAGAGGATAAAGAAGCTGGTCCCCCACAGTATGAGACCGGATGAGATGAGGAGAAAAGGAATAACCAGATAACGTCTGAATGGTCTTCTTTCTATCACCAGGTCCAGGATCTTGCCCACCATTGCGGAAATACCTCCACCAACCACCCACCACACAGAGCCGTAGATGAAGGAGAGGATATACATGAGGATTCCCTGGGTGATAGGCTGGGTATAAAGCTTCCAGAGATGATTGAATCCCTGGATGACCCCAATAATGAACAGCATGGCTGAAGTAACGTAGGTAATAAATGAGAGCCTGCCTTCCAGCAGAGATTTCTTGAGGGTAGCAAAGTAGTCTTCTATGGCAGCCTCTAACCCGTATGCCTTCAGAACCATGTAGAATCCTGCGATCAGGATTATGGCTCCCAGTCCCCACTCCGGATATCTTGCCAGCAAGAATATGGCGTAAACCAGGCAGATTATTCCCAGAGGAGCTAAGGTTACTCTGGCGATCTTGGGGTCGTTAAGCATTCTCTTGATAAGGAAATAAGTACTCTCTATGGTCTTGCTCTGCTTGACCACAATCCTCTTGACCGCATCGATGCTAAAACGTGAGGAGATGACCGGAAGCACGAACTCATCTTCAGAACCATCCGAGACCACTATGACGCTTTTCGCTCCTGTTCTCCACTTTATCTCGTCCAGTTGACTGGATATTTTGGTATCGGAAATAACACCCACGCTCTCATTTCCACAGATAGTAACTACTTCAACATCCTCGCCTTGCGCCTTCAGCTCGTCGTATACTTTTATAGCCCCAAAAATAGTGTTTATATCGGAATCTTCAGGATCAGAGGATGCAAGGGCGATAGCAGCATTGAGGTTGTCTTCCCTGCCGATTACAGGTGACGCTATACTTGTTTTTCTACCGAGGTCATCGTCTCTGTCAATCGCCAGAACCACTTTTGAAGCCATTAATGTTGATATTGTTGGTAAATATATAAGTCTTCTTCAAGTTTTCTTCAGGTTTTCAGAAAATTTAAAAACTGTTTGGATTATTGAAGCCATAATATATACAGTGGTGAAGCAAATGACCAAACAAAAGCCCAACGTGGTACCGCATAAACATTGTGTCGTCTGTGGAAAGGCAGTAGGTCCTGATGAGATTTACTGCAGCACCGAATGTGAACAGGAGATGATCAAGAGCCGAAAAAAGCAGAGAAACTTCACGTTTGCCATGATGGCACTTTTCTTTGTACTGCTGTTCCTGATGTTCTTGATATCCGGCAGGTAATGGACCAGAAAGTGAGGAACCTTCTCAACTGTAACACAAACCATGGTTCTTGTTGCCAATATGGCAAAGTGAACACAAACACAAACCAAAAAAATTTATTCAATTCAGTATTCCCATCACCAATTCAGGTGGTTCAATGGTAACTGAAAAAGATGTGTTGCATACCGCTAATCTGGCAAAGATCGAATTGGAAGAAGAGGATATTCAAAAGTTCAGAAAGGATTTTGAGGATATTCTGGGTTATTTTAACATTCTGGATGAGGTTGAAGAGGATATCGAGCCTTTTTCACATATCCTCTCACTGGTTAATGTATTCAGAGAAGATAAGGAAGGAGAATGCCTCACTCAGGAAGAAGCCCTGAAGAACGCCAAACACGTTGAAGATGGTTACATCAAGGGTCCCAGGGTGATCGAATGATCTCCGTCTCCCAGTGGAGAGAAAAACTGGAGACGGAAAGAGCCTCGGACCTGATATCAAATCTACTGGATAAGGTAAAGAGCAGCGACCTGAACTCATACATAACCTTGAACGAACAAAACGCGCTGGAGCTGGCAGAAAAATACGATAAAGGAAATTTGAAGGGGAAGCTGGCTGGTGTTCCGGTAGCCGTGAAGGATAACATAACCACCAGAGGCCTCACCACCACCTGCGCCTCAAGGATACTGCACAATTACGTCCCACCCTTCGACTCTCACGTGGTGGAAAGGCTAAAGCAGGAGGGAGCGATCATAGTGGGAAAGACCAACATGGACGAGTTCGGAATGGGGACCACCACAGAAACATCCTACTTCGGTCCTGTAAAGAATCCTCACGACACTCAAAGGGTTGCAGGCGGCAGCAGTGGAGGTAGTGCAGCCGTAGTCAGTGGAGAGGAAGCGGTTCTCGCCCTGGGGAGCGATACCGGTGGCAGTATAAGATGTCCGGCCAGTTTCTGCGGGACGGTGGGGTTGAAGCCCACCTACGGGCTGGTATCTCGATACGGTTTGATCCCCTACGCCAACTCCCTGGAGCAGATAGGGCCTATCGCTTCCAACGTCAGCGATCTTTCCTTGCTCATGGAAGTTATTGCCACCAAAGATAAAAGGGATTCCACCAATGCAGGCAAGGACTTTCAGTTCAAGGAACAGGATAAAAAGCTGAAAGTGGGGGTCATTAAGGAGATGACCGCCTCAGATGAAGTGACCGACAAGTTCAACGAAGCAGTAGAGACCATCAGGTCAATGGGGCATGAGGTAGGAGAAGTTTCCCTCCAGTCCTTCAAATACTGTCTTGCCGCATATTATGTCATAGCCATGAGCGAAGCCTCCTCCAATCTGGCCAGATATGATGGAGTGAGATACGGACATGGGCTGGATAAGCTTGACTCCTGGTCCAGGTATTTCTCCAGGGTGAGGGCTGAAGGATTTGGTGATGAGGTCAAGAGAAGGGTGATGGTGGGAAGCTACGCCCTATCCGCAGGTTACTACGGCAAGTACTATCTAAAGGCCCTTAAGGTGAGGACACTGGTCCAGAACGATTTCCAGAGAGCCCTCAAGGATTACGGCCTGCTGATATCCCCCACCATGCCCTCCACAGCGTTCAAGATCGGAGAGCTGGCAGACCCCCTCACCATGTACAAAATGGACGTCAACACCGTTCCCATAAACATGGCGGGCGTGCCCGGGTTATCCATGCCCGTAGGAATGGCTGGCTCCCTTCCCGTAGGAATGCAGATCATTAGTGACTATTTCTCTGAGAACACCATCCTGAGCTTTGCTGGCGAGCTGGAAAAAGAGCTTTCTTAGCCTATAACGTAAATGAAAAAGGGTAAATACGATCTGGAGGAGCTGAAGAGGTCTCAGCAGGAGCTGGCGGAGAATGTGGTTCTCACCGATAAGCTAGATATGAATAGGATTGAGTATGTGGCTGGAGTGGACCAGTCCTTTGTGGGAGAGAAAGTGATCTCTGCCTGCGCACTCCTCAAATTCCCTTCACTGGAGCCGGTGAAGGGGAAGACCACTGTGGAGAATGTTACCTTTCCCTATATACCCACTTTTCTCATGTTCAGGGAAGGTATGCCCGCAGTGAGAGCAGTTAACACCACTATCAAAGGTATGGACAGGTCTAAGGTGGTGATAGTGG
Organism: Archaeoglobaceae archaeon; assembly: GCA_046537735.1. Classification (GTDB taxonomy): domain Archaea; phylum Halobacteriota; class Archaeoglobi; order Archaeoglobales; family Archaeoglobaceae; genus JdFR-22. Next base: position 5,445 of record JBKHKH010000093.1, read on the forward strand.
TCGACGGCAGCGGTATCGCCCACCCCCGCAAGTGCGGGCTGGCTTGCTACGTGGCAGTGAAGACGGGACTGCCTACTATAGGTATCACCAAAAAGAGGCTCTTCGGAGAGGTAGAAGAGCCGCAGGAAGTTCTGGAGAGCAAACCCATACTGGACGGAGATGAGGTGATCGGGTATACTCTAAAGACGTGTAAGAGATGCAAACCGATCTACATATCCCCTGGAGGACATATAACACCTCGAACTGCTCTATCATTCATTAAGGAGTGTTTACATGGTTACAAGCTTCCCGAGCCGGTGAGAGCTGCTCACGAGCTTGCCACTGAGGCCCGGAAGAAACGGCTGTAGAACAGGATGTAAAATTTTAATATTGTTCGTTTATCTTAATGTTATGGACATAATAGAGTTCGACGATAAACTGGAAATTCCCCGTGAAACCTTGATCACCATAGTGGCTGGAGACCTAAGTTTCAATATATCATGTACACCCCAGGATCTGGAAGAGATGGTCATCGGTTTTTTCCTTTCTGAAGGTCTGGTCGAAAATTATGACTTCAATATTGAAATAGAGAGTGACACCATCCACGTTGATGTCCCTGTGGCACCTCAGGAGTTGAGCCTGCGCTCCTCTGGCTCTCCCGGTATTTACAGGGCTGGAGACAAGCTCCCTCAAGTCTCTGCCAAAGTGGAATTTACTCTGGAGGAGTGCAGGAACTCCCTCCAGCATCTGGAGGCTGAAGAATACAAAAAGACTAGAGGATACCATATTGCTGCTCTAGTGGATAAAGGGGGGATGCTGGTTAGGGCATACGATGTAGGCCGCCACAACGCCATTGACAAGGTCATCGGCATGGGGGTGAAGAAAAACATTGAATTCGGCAAAGTCTTCCTCCTCGTATCGGGAAGGATTTCTCAAGGAATGGTAGGCAAATGCGTGCGGATTGGCATACCCCTGCTGGTCTCCAAGGCAGCTATTCTGGATTCTGCAATTGAAAAATGTAATGAGACCGGTCTATCCGCTGTCTCTTTTGCCACCGGGATAGCTATCAGAGGTGAAGCCCTGAAAGTTTAGTCAATGACTACTGATCGTCTTACTATTGATCGTCTTAGCTTTTGCCTTCCACGATAATTTTGGAAGAGACTTTGGGATTTATTTGATATTCTTCTCCATCGATGTTGACCGCACCACTATCATTTAACTCCACAATAGTCCCTGGAGAGATCCCAATTTTAACTGCAGAAGCCGGGGAGAAGATTACCTCATAGGTTCCGGGACCAACCTCAGAGAGGCGGTGGATATTGAAGTTGCACTCTTCACATATCTCGCAGTCCGAGCTGGCGATCACCCCACACACTTTCTCCGCAACGGCATCGTTGACGTGGTGTTCAAGTTCACAGCTCAACTTGAAAGCCTCTTCCTCATCGATCTCCAGAAAATCCTTGAAAAAAGTCTCAAAGATCTTGTGGTACCTCTTTATCTTCCAAGCGTATTTTTCGCCTTCTTCCGTTAAATAAACTCCGTAGTATGGCTGGTACTCAACGTAGTTCATCTCACTTAGCTTAGAAAGCATTTCAGTAACGCTAGATGGCCTGATGTTGAGTTTCTTGGATAAGTCGTTGGTTTTTACCATCCTTTTTTCGGCAGTCTGTATATCATATATTGCTTCCAAATAGTCTTCTACTCGCTCCACATTTATTAGATTGGTCCTAAATTTAAAAAACTTTTTGAAGACTAGAATGCGTTCTGGAGCCGCGTGGCATTAACTTCGTTAATACACTATTTATTTTGTACGGATTAGAGTAGTAGATATAATAGTGGTTTCCCCGGGTGTGGGGGTTGCTTCTTCTTCAAACATCAGGTCGATGGTGTGCACTGAGAAATAGGGGATGTACATCAAACATGCAGCCGATCTATTCTGTACTGGGGTTTATGGATATGCCCTTGCCTTCAGGGTCGGTAGAGTTCACCAGCATCCTGATGCGCTCTTCCCTCATTTCCTGCACTCCCAGACCCCGCTTCAACAATCACTTTATCATTGGTTACGGTCTCCGACCTATCCCAGGAATTTTCTCAAGCTGGCTGCTCTCAAAACGTATTCTTCCAATCCACCCATTTCTCCTGATCTGATAGAGTTTATGATGTGGTCTGTTATCTGTTTGTGCTCGTTATTCATCTCAAAATCGATGGGGAGAGTGTCTACCCCTATCTTTACTTCATCAGGAAGGAAGGGAGTATCCGGGTTGAAATACTTCAATGAGTCCTTCAGATCGTCCTCAAAGTTCACATAAGCTTTTCGAACCAATTGGTAGTCGTACTCATCCAGGGCGTTCA
>JBKHKH010000180.1:0-2586 GCA_046537735.1 Archaeoglobaceae archaeon
GTAAAAGACCTAGTCAGGATAATTAAGACTGAAAAAGGCTTAACCACAAGAGAGCTGGCGAACGAACTTGGTGTGAATGAGAACAATTTATATCACTCCTGGGTTAAGGAAAGTGCGGTTGGCAACATAGACCTCAAGACCCTTATTAAATTGGCTGAAAAGGCAGAATATAAGCTTGAAGATGTTGCCCCAAAGATTGAAAGTTTTTCGCAGTTTCACGGACATAAAATAAAGCTTCCTCAGTATCTTGATGAGAGATTCCTCTACTTTGCTGGCCTAATCGCTGGTGATGGAGATATATCACGGTCTCCAACAGGAGGATACACGATCAGATTTTCTAATGGAGATGCCAGGCTTAGAAGAGATTTTATGGAGCTGACTGAGGAACTCTTTGGAATTAAAACTGCAGAAGAATCTGATGGAGTAAGAATTCCTTCTATCAGATTTGGTTCAAAAATAGTAGCTACTATACTAAAGAGACTGAGTATTCCCGAGTCGCCAAAGTCCCATACGCTTGATATGAGCGAGACTTTACTTTCACTACCCCATAAAGAATTGGCAGCTTACATCAGAGGTTTGTTTGACTGTGACGGCTCAATAATGATAAGAAAGAGCGGATCTTCCTGCCTCGAGTTCGACACCACCAGTAAGAATCTTGCTGAAAAGCTTCACCTTTCACTTCTGAGATTTGGGATAACATCCTATATGAGAGAACGGAAATGCAAGGGAGAAGTAACAGAATTAGAAATCGATGATAATGCGAGAAAGATCACCAGGAAACACGACATGTATGAGCTAAAATTGTATGGGAAGAACATTGAGAAGTTCAATGAAAAGATAGGGGTTGAACATCCTGCAAAGTCAGAGAAATTAAGTAAGCTGCTCACCGAGATCGGTGTTAGAGATACAGATGGTACCATAGCCAGTTTAGGTACTCTAATTAAAGAGATAAGAACATTTTACGGGTTGAGCATAAAAGAAGTGTACGGATCGAATATCGGGCAATTGATGGAGAAAGATGAACGGCAAACTTCTATAACTGTCTTAAAAAACGCTGTCAATACCCTTAGCACAGCAAACCTATCAGAAGTTAAAATCGAGATTCCCGAAGAGCTAAGGCTCAACCTGGGTGGATCAATAAGTCCGGAAGAGCTGGACTTGAGTAGGGAGAGGTTTTACGAGTGCTTCAAGAGAACGAATAGGTCGATAAGAATTCCAGCAGGTCTCCTTTTTAAGGCTAAAGAAAAGATCAAGGATAGAGATGGACGCGCTCATAATGAGTTATCCAACCTGCTGTATGATTTAGTTTATCAAGAGGAGTTAATTCGAGAGAAACTTGAATACCTTAAGCAACTGGCATATTCAGATATAGTATGGGAGAGTGTTAAAGAGAAGCAAGAGATACAAAGCCCTTATGAGTACGTTTATGATCTAACGGTAGATGGATCGCATAGCTTTCTGGCCAATGGTATAGTGGTACACAATACTGCGGCAGCGACTAAGGATGAATATGACGGCAGATGGACTCTGGAGGCGGGAGCTCTGGTCCTGGCCGATAAGGGGATCGCTCTGGTGGACGAGATCGATAAGATGAAAGCGGACGACCGAGGAGGGCTTCATGAAGCGATGGAGCAGCAAACCGTTAGCGTAGCCAAGGCGGGGATCAATGCGGTCTTGTGGGCGAGGTGCGCCATGTTAGGAGCCGCCAACCCCAAATACGGTAGGTTTGACCGCTACGCTCCTATTGCAGAGCAAATAGATCTATCCCCTACTCTGCTGTCCAGGTTCGATCTCATATTCGTCATGACCGACGACCCTGATGAGGCCAGAGATAGGGCTCTGGCAAAGCACATACTCGACTCACACGAGCTGGGAGAGAAGCTGGAGAAACTAAAAAACATTGTTTCCACTGAGTACGATCATGATACTATTATGTCCGAAGCCAAAAAGATAGAGCCAGCCATCGATCCAGAGCTGCTGAGGAAATATATTGCATATTCTAAAAGAACTGTATTCCCCGTTCTAACCAAAGAGGTGAAGCAGACCATAGAGGACTTCTACTCTTCACTCCGAGGTCAGGCAAAAGAGAATACCCCCATGCCCGTCACCGCCAGACAACTTGAAGCCCTCATCAGGCTGGCTGAAGCGTCAGCAAGACTGCAGTTGAAGGATAAAGTGACCATAGAAGACGTTAATCGTGTGATCGGCATAGTTAGAAAGAGTTTAGAGCAAATAGCTGTTGACCCCGAGACAGGGGAGATGGACATCGACTACGCATTCTCCGGGACATCCAAAACTCAGAGGGACAGAATAATGGTCATCAAGAAGATCGTAGAAGAAATCGCTGATATGCATGAAAAAGGTGCTCCAGAAGAAGAAGTTCTGAGTTCCGCAGAAGCACAGGGAATAAACTGGAGCAAAGCCAAAGACATACTCCAAAAAATGCGGATGAACGGCGAAGTCTACTGTCCCAAACCAGGGTACTTCGATATCACCCACAATTACTAAAATAATAGACTACTCGTAGACTATTAGTAATATCTACCTTCTATTTACACACTCGAGGATATGCTAGGGAGGTATCGA
>JBKHKH010000094.1:0-7739 GCA_046537735.1 Archaeoglobaceae archaeon
CAACGCAATTCCTGCAGGCCATACCAGCCTCTTCTGGGTTTGCCAGTTTATGGTGCTGGATATGGAGTTAATAAGAGTAATTAAGGTGCTGGAGAACCTTATGTTATCTGTGATGTAGCTACCAGCGTCTGTATAACCTCCGATTTCTACGTTCTTTCCTTTCATGACGTCGGCCCATTTACCCAGTCCCATAATCGATATGTGTCCTACGCCGGCCATTATACCTCCAAAAGCACCTACAGAGGAGAATATCCAGCCGACCCAGATCATCCACAACAAGTAGATTATAGGGTTTATGGTGAAAGTCTCACCAGCTACCGTCAACCAGGGTATTTCAAACATCTCTAATCACCCCCTATTTTTATCCCTCTGTTTCTTCTTTTTCTTCTTTGAAGGTAAGCAGAGGACATAATTTACAGATATCAGAACCCGGATAAGTCTCTCCTGTTCTGGGGAACGATGCGCCACCGTATTCCTTCACTCTCTCCAGTAGACGCTTAACTACTAGCTCAATCTGGCCTCCAGGGATGAATACGTTGATCTCTCCCTGCTCGGTCTTCCCTGAAGTGTAGCTACCGCTGCACATGGGCATGATGTTGATGGTATTGTTGTTGTAAGCCCACACAGCCCCACCACATGCAGCAGAGTTCATGGTAAAGTTGGGTCTAATGGGATGCATGTCCAGTGCGGAAGCGTAATCATTGCTCAAATGGTATGCCTGTAGAACATCGCATATTATGTGCACCACATCCGGTTCAAAGCTTAATTTGTGTAATGGAGCTGTAAGGTAAGCAATGGGAGCTTTCTTTAACCTCGCTTTGGACTTAACGAACTTTTCAGCCTGCTTCTTGTCTTTGGTGTATTTCAGATGACTCTTGACCTCTCTTTCGTCAAAATCCTTGTAGCCAAAGACGTATCTGGCGTTACTGCAACCCAGTTTTCTTTTTTCTCCCAGAAGAACTTCTCCTTTTTGTCTTGAAGTCGCACTGTAATGACAGAAGGTGAGGGGTTTTGACGCAATCTTATACCTGTAGTTCTCTTTGAACTCATCCAGCTCTTTCTGGTCGAAAAAGAACTTGATGGCTACAGGATAGTACTTCAGTTTCAATAAATTTCTCAATGTAAGAGTTATATCTGCGTTGCTCAGTTCTTCTTTCTCCAGCATGTGTTCAGCGAATTCTCTATCGTCCAGTAAGAGGTCTGAGCGTACTCCAGCTTCAGTACCGACATCCCTGCTCATTTCTGCGTCACGCTCTTCTTTTACATCTGCTCTGGCCATGTAATTACCTCCTGAGTAACGATCATTTTAGTGAAGAATACTTCTGTTGGAACTCCTCGAACATCTTTTCCAGGTTTTCAGCCATAAACTCGAAGTACTCGTTCATGCTTTCGGACTCCGACGGAAGGAATGCTGAGATGAGGTAAACACCCCTTGCATCTTTAAGATCTTTTATGGGTCGCATCTCAACCATACCGGACTCATAGGCGTTCAATGAGGCGATCATCGAAGTTATTCCAATCCCTAGATTGTTGGATATGCTGTTAAGCTGCAATAAAAAGTCGCCAACCACCATAGATGGCTCCACTTCATCATAACCACTTTCTTTGAGGGCTTTTTCCACACTTGTAGCAATACCGTAGTCTTCACTGAGAGAGATGAGGGGATATTTTAGGACATCTTCTATGGTAACTTCTTTTTTCTTGGCAAGGGGATGATCAGGGGGTGTTACCAGTACCAGCCAGTCCTTACCCACCTCTTTTATATTGAACTGATCCGGTTGAATATCGGAAATGTCTCCCACTATGGCAAAATCTGCTTCTCCCCAGTCGGGATGCAGCATTCTTAAGCACTCGTGAGCACCTTTGAAATCCAGATCGACCTTGAGATTGGGGTATTTGGCCTTCAACAGTGTTTGCATGCGACAAGCTATGTTAAGCCCCACCATCCCCGATAGTATCTTTATTTCCTTACCATGCTCAATTGTGAGCTTAATAGCGCATTTGTGACCGTAGTCACATTTTTGACATTTCTCTTCATAAAAGTCCAGAATTCCGCAGTTTTCGGGTCTCATGGACTCCACCTCCTCTTTCTCCATATCGAAGAAAATCCTGCACCTGTATTTTCAGGTGTTCTAAAGATTCTACTTTTCCGGCCTGCCTCAACTTTACTGAATCCTTCAACCTTACTCACCTACCATTCACCTCCGTGATGAGATAAAATGCAAATATTATTTAACTTTTTCGTAATAGGTTTCTAATTTATCGAAATAAGTCATTTTTTAGAACTCAGAGCTATTACTCGGATTGAATAAAATTTTAAAAGGTCTAAAAACAGCATTGAAGGAAAATGGACCTTCTAATTTTTTAAAGAACCTGTACCTATTAGGCTGGCAGTTATAAATATTATAATTGAGATTTTTCAAACAGGGAGATTGTTAGCAATAGCAACAATGATAGGCGTTATTCGAAATTTTAGAAACTTTAGATTTTTTAGAAATAGGTATTCATTATTTTGAATCAAGACTTTGATACACTTTGAGATACTCCTTGAACATCTTCTTCAGATTGTCTGTCATGAACTCCAGGTACTCACCCATCTTCTCACATTGGGATGCTAAATTACTTGTGACCAGATAAGCACTCCGCATATCCTCAAGATCCTTGATAGGGCGCATGTTTACCATACCAATTTCGTAGGCCTTTGAGGAGGCGATCATTGATGTTATCCCTATTCCATAGTTGCTGGAGATACTATTCAGTTGCAAAAAGAAATCGCCCACAGTTAGAGAAGGCTCTAAATCATGATAACCGCTTTTTTCCAGAGCTTTCCTCACGCTGGTAGCAATACCGTAGTCTTCGGTAAGGGAGATCAAAGGGTGTTCAATTAGATCCTCAATGAAAACCTCTTTCTTATGGTTAAGGGGATGGTCGGGAGGTGTTACCAGAACCAGCCAGTCCTTACCCACTTCTGTAATATTGAACTTATCTGATTTGACGCTCTCTGTGATATCCCCGGCGATAACAAAGTCCGCTTTACCCCAACTCAACATTTTTATACATTCATGAGCACCTTTGAAATCCACGTTAACTTCCAGACTGGGGTATTTAGCTTTTAAAAGGGATTGCAGGTGGAATATCATATTGAGTCCCACCATACCGGATAAAATGGTTACTTTGTCTTCTCTGAGGTTGTCAATAAGCTTTTTAGTCTCTTCTATATCTCCTAAAATGGATTCCATGTTCTTCTTGGTTATAATTCCCTCATCGGTAAGGCTAACCCCGCTAACATTTCGGTTGAGGAGTTTTGCACCGTAAAGCTTCTCTAAAGAGTTGATCTGGAAACTGACGGTGCTTACGGATATATTGAGGTCCTTTGCAGCTGCCTTTAGGCTTCCTTTTTCAACCACCTTGAGGAAAGTCCTCATGAAATCTATTTTTGACATAAGGGGAACTCTGGTTTGAGGTATTTAAAATTTTAGTTATCCATTTCTAATTTCTTAAAGAGTAAATATTAGGTTTACATCCATCAAAGCCATATAGACTCTTTAAAGGTATAGAGCAACACTTTCGCATCTTTCCAAAGATTTAAATTATGGTTGTGTTCACTACCCATTAGCTGGAGGAGGCCCAGGATGAAAGCAAAATGGTATGGGAATAGCCAGGCTCTAGTAATTAGGGGTTATACCTTCTGCAGAAGGTACCAACAGGAAGTGGACGACAATTTGGTTCACTCCATTGCCAGGTTCTGTGAGCTAAGGGCTAGATACGGCGGATGCGCCAAATGCCCGCTGTCTGAATACAGGGAAATTAAAGGCTAGCTAATCTGGGATCATCCCAGGGGGCTGACTTTTTTGCGGGTAGAGGGGGTTCTCACCCATTTTCTCGTTCTTTATTTTGCCCTTCAGTATCTTATTAACTCAACATATGTGTAAAGTGGCAAAATCGGTAAATAAACTCTTGACAAATGGGATGATATGAGAACTCGGTTCTTATTTTGCCCTTCAGTTATTGTGTTACTGGTGTCGGTAGCCTCAACTGGCGCTAGTGAATACTGCGCATCCTGCCACGTGGGAGATCATGATCAGTATAACATGTGGAAAGGCTCCAAACACGGTCAGCAGTATCTTCTTTACAGGAACGAGTCAAAGGCTCCCAAATGTCAGACCTGTCACATGGACGATGGACACGGAGTAACTACTGCCTGGGGGTTCCTGGGGCTTAGAGGTGAAGAGCCCGATGAAGAGTGGGAGCAATATCGACAGGAAGTTAAACGAATCCCTGAATGGGTCGGTCCCCTGTATGCTCCCGACGTGCAGAGAGACACCATGGAGGAGTGGAGCGCTTTGAGAGAGGAAATGATAGATAACTGTGAGAAATGCCATACCGAAAGCTTTGCCCGGAAAGAGCTGAACCAGTCAGATAGGATACTGAAGTTCAGTGACAATCTTACCTCCAAAGGAGTTACTGTGCTCAACAAAATGGATGAAATGGGTGTAATCTCAAGAGAGCAGAAGGTGATTACCGCTAGAGAGCTACTCGCCCAAAGGATGTCTGCCTACATGGGCTCCTTCCACAAGAACCCCGAATATACATGGGATGAAGGAATACTGGGGTTACAGGCCAGCCTCATGGATCTAAGAGAAGAAGCCATGTCAAATACACCTCTGGAAAGGGCTAAACCTTTCTTGATGGGATTGGCTGGTGGTATTCTCGTTTTACTGGGTTTTACCGCCTACAGGAGATTAAAGTAGATGAGCTTCACCGTCATTTTTATCAATTCTTTTGTGCTGGTGTGTTTCGTAGCATCTGTTCTCAAGGACAGGGATAAGACCAGACAGGCTTTGAAGGTAGCGTTTAATGCGTTCTTCCGCATCTTGCCCATGGTCCTGGCTATTGTTGTTCTCATAGGGCTTATACTGGGGTTTATCCCCCCTGAACAGATATCCCGGTTCATAGGCGAACAGTCAGGATTTGCAGGTGTACTGGTAGTTGGTGTAGTGGGAGCTGTTCTCCATATCCCTGCTTTGCTATCGTTCCCCCTGGCATCGTCTCTCCTGAGTGCGGGTGCGTCGGTAACTGCGGTGGCGGCGTTCATCACCACTTTGACCATGATCGGGACAGTCACCTTACCGCTGGAGATAAAGGAGCTGGGCAAAGAAATGGCATTGCTGAGGAACGGTATCAGCTTCATTGTGGCGATAACTATCGCCCTTTTAATGGGGTTGATACTGTGAACCAGAAACAGAAGAGCGGGATGATCAGGGATAGCATCTTTTTGGGTGTTGTTGTGGCCATCACTTTGATTCTGGTATTTATTTTCCCCGAAAGGCAGGAGGCTGTAGCCTTAACTGCCTGGGATTACTTCCTGGATATGATATTCATCCTTCCCGCCGTAATGGTTTTGATGGGGTTGTTCACGGTGTGGGTGTCTAAGGATATGGTGGTGAAGTATCTGGGTAAGAGTTCGGGGGTTAAGGGTGTTGCGCTCTCCATCTTCTTTGGCTCTTTACCCACCGGACCCCTATACGCAGCCTTCCCCTTGGCCGCCAGCTTGCTACAGAAGGGTGCCCGGATCTCCAGCATCATCATATTTCTGTCGGCGTGGGCGTGCATAAAGCTCCCTCAAGAGCTGGTAGAGCTCCAGTTCCTGGGTCCCAGCTTTATGTTGACCAGATTGATCCTTACTGTGGTGTTCATATCCCTGATGGGGTTCTTGATCGAGGTGATTATTGAATGGAGGAATGGAGGTGAAAATCATGCAGATATTTGATCTGAAGGAGATGGAGGCTCATCCTCTGGAGGAAAGGGATAAGAACGTTTTCTATGAGGCTGAAGAGTTCAAGATGAGGATTGTGGAGCTTTCAGCCGGCGAAGAGATCCCTTCATGTGAGATGGAGTCATACGTCATCTTCTACGTGGTAGAGGGCAGCGCTCAGGTGGGGGTCAACGAAGAGAGAACAGAGCTTAAGGAAGGACAGTGCCTGGTCACTGAACCGGCGACCATGCCCATGAGGACAGATAACGGGGTCAAGATAATGGCATACAGATACAGAAAACAGATTAAACGGAAAAAAGGGTTTATGCTTCAAGTATCGACCGCGAACTGCTCTTGCTCTTCCCTATGAAGTCTCTGTGAGAGCTCCCTTAACTTTTTTATCACATCGCTGATGGATGGGTCGGCAAGGCTGTAGATCCTCTTTTGCCCCTCCACCCTTTTCTGGATGAGGCCACACTCTCTTAACCGCTGAAGGTGGTGTGAGATCACTGACTGTTCTTTATCCAGTGTATCCATTATCTCGCAGACACACATCTCTTTTTCTTCCAGCAATTTAAGTATCTGGAACCTTGTATCGTTTGCCATGCATTTTAGGAGGCGTAATTCCATAACATCACCCATTTTGGGATATTAATGCTCGGTCAACCCCGGGATTTAGCCATTTTAGGCTGATAGAGGCGTTCTTTGAAGTAGAGGGCTGCATTCACCAGGGAGATCAGAACTGGAACCTCGATTAGGGGGCCTATAACTGTGGCGAAAGCTACGTCTGAGCTTATACCAAATATCCCGATGGCGGTAGCAATGGCCAGCTCAAAGTTATTGCTCGCTGCAGTAAAAGCTACAGATGTTGAGATGGGGTAGCTCGTATTTACCGCCTTCATCATAGCGAAGGAGGCGAAGAACATTATAACGAAGTACAGTGTCAGCGGAATTGCGATCCTCACTACATCCAGGGGGAACTGAACGATGGTCTCCCCTCTGAGGCTGAACATGACAACGATGGTGAATAGAAGTGCTATGAGGGTTATAGGATCTATTCTGGGTATATATTTTTCGTAATACCACTCCCTGCTCTTCAGTCTGGGAAGGAGGAAGTAGCTGGTTATCCCGGCTATGAACGGGACTCCCAGGTACAAAAAGACTGTTTTTGCTACCTGAATTATGCTCAGGTCTATGGCCACTCCCTTCAAGCCGATCAGTGGTGGCAGATAGGTGATGAAGAACCAGGCATAAAGGCTGTAGAATATTACCTGAAAGATGCTGTTAAAAGCAACAAGCCCTGTGGCATATTCAGGGCTGCCTTCTGCCAGATCGTTCCACACGAGGACCATGGCAATACAGCGGGCCGAGCCAATGAGCAGAAGCCCCACCATGAACATGGGGAGGTCGTGAAGGAATATCACGGCCAAAACGAACATCAGGGTGGGACCAATAATCCAGTTCTGAGTTAGACTCAAACCAAGTACTCTCCAGTTCCTGAAGACCTCCGGGAGTTTTCTGTAGTCCACTTTCGCCAGAGGAGGGTACATCATGAGAATTAAGCCGGCTGCAATGGGCAGGCTGGTAGTCCCAACGCTGAACCTGTCAAGAAGGCCCTGGATGCCGGGGAACACATAACCCAATCCGACTCCAAGCACCATCGCCACGAAAATCCACAAAGTCAGATACTTGTCCAGGAATGAGATCTTCTTCCCTTTTTCGCTAGACATAATTCAACCTTTCACTACTTTGAAAAATACATGAAATTTTTTTCATATTTAAATCTTTACATATATCATATCAAAACAGTAGAATGAAAGATGGTCAGTTATAACATCCACTCTGAACAATCTTCGATCACTTTTTTGATCTTATCATTGCAAATCCTGTAATAAACGGACTTGCCTTCTCTCCTCGACTCCAGAATACCCAGATTCTCCAGTTTATTGAGCTGGATAGATACTGTTGACTGGGTTCTTCCTGT
>JBKHKH010000095.1:0-7725 GCA_046537735.1 Archaeoglobaceae archaeon
AAGAAAGTGGGTGATAGGATTCTCCCCATAGCCCTTAAGGAGCTGTTCCCCGGCAGTATCATAATCCACAACGGGAGAAGGTATCAGAGCCTGGACCTTGACCTGGACAGCAAGGAAGTCAGGCTGGAAGAGCACAGATACGGGAGTGAGGTCACCGACCCCCTGTATACATCCATACCCCTCATACGGAGGGTGGAGAAACAGGGGAGTTCAGCGATCTACTGCTCTTTAGATATTACAATGCAGGTTTATGGCTACATTGTAAGGGACATGTTCACCAGAGAGAAGAAGAGCACCAAATACATTGAGCCAGTAAGCTACACATTCCCCACCAAAGGATTTTTGTTCTCCGCACCCTTCCCTGAAACTCAAGACCATGAAGATTTCTACGCAGGCAGCTTTCACGCCGTGGAGCACGTTCTCATCGAGTCCAGCGATGCCCTAACCGGCGGCGGCAGCAATCAAATCGGAGGGATCTCCACACCAGAGGGGGACATCTTTATCTATGATGCCACCATTGGGGGCTCGGGGTTGAGCAAGTTGCTGTTCGAGAGACTGCAAAAGGGATTCGAGGTTTCCCGCGAAGTCCTGAGGAGCTGTGATTGCAACCGAATTGATGGTTGCCCCAAGTGTACCTACAGTTATCAGTGCGGTAACAACAACCAGCCCCTGAACAGGTTAGGAGCATTGAATGTCCTGAGCATACTTTTGAAGGGAGGAAAGAGAGAAGTTGAACCTGAGAAGTATGAAGAGGTAGTGGATTTCAAGTATTATCCCGGATAGCTACCCTACCAGAGCTTTCTAACATTTTCCTTATCCCTGAGCTAACCACAGAACTCTGATTATAGTTTATTTTTCAGTGAAAACACTTAAGTATGTGAGTTCACAGTTATATGTATGGCCAATATAACCTTGTCAATACCGAATGATGTTTACCGGAAAATGAAGAAGTATAAGGAGATCAAGTGGAGTGAAGTTGCCAGAAAAGCTATAATGGAATATCTGGAGCAGCTTGAAGAAAGCGATCAGAGGACAACTAAAGAACTTCTAGATGAGCTGGGAGAAGATTTTAGATCCAACCTGGAGAAGCTCAGTCTGGAAGACGCTGTTGAAGGATACGAGAAAATGAGGGATGCCGAATGGAAGAGAACCTCTACGATACCAACAAGCTAATTGATGCATATAAAAACAGCGAGGATCTAAGGGGGTATACTACTGTACTGAATTTGGTGGAGTTTCCCAAGGCACTAGAACTTGATCTCGAGGTCATATACCCGTCCAGGAAGGATTATGATCTGGCTTTAATGATTTCCACCCAACTTTTAAGAGCCGGTAAGCCGATACCCGCTGTGGATACTGTGATCGCTGCGACCTGTCTCAACAATAAACTAAAACTTGCCACTAAAGATAAACACTTTTTGGCCATTAAAGAGGTAAGAAGTGATTTTGAAGTTGAAGTCGAATAATATTTTTTGAAGGGATTATATTATTCTGGTAATTCATGTAAAAATATAAATAACTGAACTGAAGAACTAACCCAATAGGAGTTGACTTAAATGAAGAGAAAATTTTTAGTCTTATTGTTTGTAGCGCTCTTGAGTTTATCCTTTGCCGGGTGCGCACAAGATGATGGAGAAGACGGACCAACAACTACACCGACAGCCAGTGAACACCAGACTGGAACTCCTGAACCATCAGATGACTCATCTGGAGACTCTCAGGGAGATATCACCAGTTACTATGAAGGCTACATGGATCTGGAAAAAGGGATGTGGGCTGAATGGAGAAACGATTTTAATGGAGAGGAAAGTACCAACAGGTACGTTTACGCTGGAGAGGAGACTATAGACGGTAAAAAAGCTATAGGATTTGAATACGGGTATGACATGGAGGGACAGAAAGTCACAGTCCAGACGTGGGCTTCTGCTTCCACCCATAATCCTGTAAAATCAGTAATAAAATTCGAGGACCAGGTTATGTGCTATACCACACCTGATGCCGACCTGCCTTCCACAGATACTCCCAGTGATTATGAACCGCAGGAAATTGCCGATAGACCCGACTGGAGCCATGGCACGTTCACTACCGACAGCGGTAAAACAGTGGACGTAGTGAAGTTCTATGACACCGCTAACAATAAAAACGAGGTGTGGGTCAGCAGCGAAGTCCCCTTCGGTCTGGTCAAAACCGTGCAGGATGGCAAAACAGTGATGGAGCTGAAGGACTTCGGGACCAATGCAGAACTGAGCATATCTCTGGATGAAGTGAAGAACTGCCAAGAAATGAACATTCCCTCCAACTTTCAATAATACCCCCTATTCCTATTTTTATTTTTGATTATTGTATGTTTTTGTTTATTATGTTGTATTATAAGCTGGAGCATCTCTGGTTATCAGCACCCAAGTTCAGAAGAAAAAATATTAAAGACCGCATAGCATGTTATTTGATGTGTTATCATGAATTACATCGTTTCGGGACTGGAAAGGTCTGGAACCTCCATGATGATGCAGTTGCTGTATTACGGTGGGGCTCCGGTGGCCTTCGACCGCTCCAGAGAAGCAGATGAGCATAACCCCAGGGGTTATTACGAGCTGGAAGAGGGTAAGGTCATCAGCAGGCTCATGGACGGCTCTTTCCCTCTGGAGAAGTTCAACGACCAGTTCATCAAAGTAACTGCTTACGGACTAAAATTCCTTCCAGAAGGTAATCACAGTTATAAGGTCATCTACATGCTGAGGGACCTGGATGAGACTCTCGATTCCATGGAGAAAATGTCGGGTAAGGTAAACAGGGATGAAGAAAGACCTCTGCTGGAGAAATTGAACAGGATCTCTATGAACCTGATGAAGAGAAGAGAAGATATAGAATACCTCACAGTATATTATAACAAAGTAATAGAGAGTCCTGAAGAAGAAATTGAGCGAATTAACAGTTTTTTAGGTGGATTGCTGGATACCAGGTCAGCTATTAAGGCGGTTGATTCTCATCTATACCGGAACAGGCGTTTATAATCATCACTGTCTTCCCAGATCACTGTCTTCTCAGAACTTCCAGCCACTCACTGAACTTCTGCAAGAACCTCTTTCTCCCTTTTTGAACATCTGGTGGTAATTTGTTCAACAGGTATATCTTGAAGTTTTCGGCATCATCCACTTCCCACATCTCCACCGGCTTTACACTGAGCCTGGTGTCCGTCTTGCCATCCCATTCGTTGACCACAAAATAATCTCTCAGAGGATAGTCAAAAGTGGCATCTACGGTCAGCCAATCCCCATTATAGACTTGGAGGTAGTTGTGATAGTCTGGAACCCCTTTAGTATCTTCCAGCAACTGCATCAGCTGGGGAGGATAATCTATGCTGCGGGGCATCTGACTGTAGTAGTGGAAACACACCATGTCCTTCACTTTCATACCGAGCGAGAGAAACAGATCTCTTAAAAGGAAGTGCTTACCACTGCAGGTGCCCCTGTTATTCCTGTAAACTTTCAGAGGGTCTCTTGAACCTGAACCGAGGGTTCCGTAGGGTATGTCCCTTACCTTCTTAAAGATGTTCACCAATTTCTGTTCTCTGGTAGTGCAATCTGACGTATACTCTTCCACTATCCGTTCAAGTTCCATAGCTTACCAGGCAAAGATCTGAAGGACTTTTAAGTTACAGATGCCAGCTTGGTTTTGGCGTATTTTAGTTCGGATTCGTTGATCAGATCCTTCTGTAAGGAGATCATATCTAGATAGAGCTGCAGGTAATCGGGTGTTTTCCACAGCCTCTTCCCGCCGTACTTGTATCCGTACCTGATAGAGCTGCCCAGCTTTTCTCTTATACTTTTATCAGAGTTGTAACCTGTTTCCTTCACCACGTCCTCAGTGAATCCATTTCTTTTTGCCGTTTTCAGAATTGCCTCATGTACGCCGGAGCCATGCTGAGCGGCTTCTTTTGGTCTGTCAGCCAGTTCAGCAGGTACACCCACTCGTTTTGCGAACTCTCTGTGAACATACTTTCCCAGCTTATCTTCAGAGGACCTGATCTTTAGTTTAGTGTCTATCTGCAGAGCCAGTATTATCACCTGAGGATCGACATAAGGATAGCGGAAACTGAGTCCATTTACTTCTGCCATCTTCACTTCTCTCTCCAGGGTCTCACAGTGAGCGTGCTGGAGATCGTCCAGCATGTGATGCTCCAATTTTTGATATCCTTCTTTTGCAATGACTTTTCGATACCAGGGATATCCTCCGAAGAGCTCGTCCGGTCCCTGTCCGCTGAGAACCACTTCCTGTCCATCTTCATACGCCATCTCCAGTGCTGCATAGACCGGGATACCGGCTTCGACCTGCAAGAAGAGGCGGTCTTCAATGGCTTCCATCACTTCTGGAGTGTACTTTTCTATGTCCTCGACGTCCAGCTCCTTGACCTTGATCTCCATTCCCATCTCAGATGCTGCAGATCTGGACTGTTCTAAATCCATTGACCCTTCTATACCTGCAGTGTAGCAAGTAACATCTGCGAAGAAAGAGGCAATCCTGGCAATGAGTACGCTGTCTATTCCTCCTGAAAATATTACTCCCACTCTCTCGAATCCGTTTACTCTCTTCTTCACCGACTCCATCAAAGCTTTTCCATAGCTTTCTATGGCTTCTTGAGGATCATATATGAGGGGTTGCTGATTTATCGGTGCCTCAAGAACGCTCTTTACGGTTATACCATTAGATGAGATTTTGGCCATGTGTCCGGGAAGTAATCTTTCTTCACCACTTATTCCCAGTTTCCAGAGCGCCTTTCTTTCTGAGGCAAAGCCAATATAATTTTCATTCTCTCCTATATACAGTTGTTTTACCCCTATAACGTCTCTGGCGATTACAAATTCTTCGCCATCACTCACCGCGAATGCATAGGCCCCATCCAGTTGAGGAAGCACTTTAGAGACTGCCGCCTCCAGGTCACCGTCATAAGATTCTTCCAGCAGGTGGGTCAGGGTTTCAGTTTCACTCTCCGTTCTCGTGCTATCATGCTCGTCTTCTAGCTCTTTTTGTAATTCTCTATAATTGTAGATTTCACCGTTATGAACAACGGTGAGCCTCTCATTGCCATCTTGAATAGATTGCTGAGGATCAATGTCCACAGTTATCTGAATGTGACCCATGGCCATAGTGGATTCCTGGTCAAAATTCAGCTCCTCAAGAGTAAATCCTCTATGGATTTTATCTCCAATTAACAAACCAGAACCGTTTGGACCTTTGTGTTCTATCGTATTCAACATCTCTTTGATTTTCTCTGAGACGTCACTACCGTCTTTACTAATAATTCCAGCTATACTACACATCTTAAACACCAAGTGGGTGACTCAGGTTTTCCCCAAGTAGCAGACAATTTAATGTCTGCATCCCTGTTTTCCCTGAAAGTTTTTTTATCGTTTTTCTTTAAGCCAAATTTCAATTTTACACCCACAAGAAAGACCAAATAAGCCATCTTATAAATATTTTACGGACAAATTTTTATAAACAGATTTCTTGGTCTATAATTGCCTTCCAAAACTTCTGGATGTTGCAAAGGAGTTCTTTAAATCACTTTCCAAGTTTATTTTACGTGCTATATAACAGTTATAACAGTTATAACTGCTCATTCAAACTGACGATAACATCCACTGCACTTTGTATCTCTTCCACAGCAATTCTTTCTTCGTGAGTGTGACACATCCTCATATCCCCGGGACCCCAAATGATGGCCTTACTCCCACCTTGTTTGAAGTTGACCGCATCGGTCCAGGACAACATTTTAGAGTAGTTTACATTCAGCCCTGCACTCTGGATTGCCCGCTCCAGATAAGGACACTTGTCGGCAATAAATCCCTCATGCTCTTCAATTATCTCGATTGCGCCATATTCTTCTGCAATGTTTTCAATCCTCTCTCTGTAACTGATGACATCTACACCGGGAGGAAACAAGAACTCTATCCTCAGCATACAGTAATCAGGTATTAAAAAATCGCTGTCACCGCCTTTCATTTCCTGAATGGAGAACTCAGATGTTAAGTTCTTAATCTCTCCCATTAGTTCTATAGCCTTCTCAATGGCATTTTCATTATCAAAGAAGGAGCCGTGGGCAGGGGAACCCGTGACACCTATCTCCACTTCCAGGGATCCATACTGTTGAGTGGCAATATTGAGGGAAGTGGGTTCCATTACCACTACCGTTTCCGGCCTGTATTCCTTCATTACCAGTCTTGAACCTTTACCGCCTTCTTCTTCATCTGATAGGAAAGCAAAGCCAATATTGAGTTCGTATAATCTTCTCAAAGCGGTCAACATTGCCGTCAAGCTACCTTTGGCGTCACAGGCGCCAGTTCCGTAAGCGTATACTCCATCGAAGTGGAATTCTCTCTTGATATCTACCGTATCCATATGAGTAGCTAACCAGTAATCGGCCTGAGGATTAACCAGAATATTCTCCACTCCATGACTTTCCTGGGTCTCTGTGTCCCATCCATAATGATGAATAAATTCCAGAATATACTCGATGATCTCATCTTCTTGACCCGATGGGGATTCTATATCAACCAGTTTCCTCAGCAATTCCAGTACCATTACCTAAACTTATTAGTACCGTATAAATAAAGGTATCTTAGTGAGGATAAGAATGGCAACGGAAGAAGATGAGGAAAATTTTCTCTGGATATACAACATGGCATACAAAGACATCCAGGAATACTCCTATCCCGACGACAATTACGTCAGGAGGTATTTCAAGTGGTTGATGGATAGAGACCCCGATGGAGTCCTGGTTGCCGAAGAAGAAGAGCCTTTAGGATTTATAGCCGCCGATGCCAACTCCTACCAAAAAAAAGAGGTCGGCCACATTCACGAGCTGATAATAAGACCCGACGCACAGGGTAAGGGTGTGGGGAGCGCCCTGCTCCAGGAAGGGATACGTTACCTCACCAGCAGAAATAAAGAAGGAGTAGACCTGTGGGTGGGTGCTACCAACTACAAAGCTATAGAATTCTACAAAAAGGCAGAATTTTCCCCTGGAGTAGTGAGAGGTCGCTGGCTGAGAATGAGCAAGACCCTCAACAAGTAAACCATTCCCATTCCTAAGTCTTACGATCAGCCATTATGTTATAGCCGTTCCAGAAGTTCTCTTAAGTCCTTTAAAGAGCCGTTTGTGTCTTTATTGATCCTGTCCACGTGGTATGCCCTTATCCCCACTTTTCGGGGTACTTCGTAATCAAATTTATAGTGGTCCCCTACATGCACCAGATGCTCTGGCCTAGTCCCCAATCGCTCACATATGTGAAGATAGACTTCAGGTTTCTTTCTAACCATCCCCAGGTCTGACGTGCAGGAATAAATGGCAGAAAAGTAGTGTTTTATTTCCTTCAAACCCAAATTCAAGAATCTCCAGGGAGCATTGGATACTACTACCAGGTCATAGTTCCCATATAGGTTTTCCAGAACATCCTTAGCATCTGAAAAAACCTTCACTTTGTGCTTTATCCTGTCTATAACGTATTCAGGGTCTTCTTCAAGGTCGAAACGTTTGAACCAGTAGTCGGGTTGATACCACCGCAGATCTTCGTCACCCAGAGCATCATAACAACTTCTAACGTACCTGCAAGCTTTCTCGAAGTCCATACCGTGTCTCTTACTGTAGAGTCGGGGGACTTCTCTGTCCCAAAACGCATTCACGAAATCCAGATCGATCAGGGTTCCATCCGCATCAAAGGATATGAT
>JBKHKH010000025.1:0-19574 GCA_046537735.1 Archaeoglobaceae archaeon
TCATAGTCTGACCAATGATCACATCAGTTTCGATCTTAGCACCCAGCTTCTTGACATAATCAACTTCTTTATGAACTATGTCTTTGGGCAAACGAAACTCAGGAATCCCATAAACCAGAACCCCTCCTGGCTCATGCAAAACCTCAAAGATAGTGACATCATAACCCACCTTAGCCAGATCAGCCGCACAAGTAAGACCAGCAGGACCAGAACCAACTACAGCAATCTTTTTACCCGTCTTCTCCCCAATTTCAGGTATCTCTGCCCCCCTCTCCAACTCCCAATCAGCAACAAACCTCTCCAGTCTGCCAATAGATACTGGCTCCATTCCCTGCTCATTCAGTGTACAGTACATTTCGCACTGGGTTTCCTGAGGGCATACTCTACCGCAGATCGCAGGCAAGCTATTATCTTCCTTCAAGATCTTGGCTGCCTCATCCATATCCCCATCGATTATGCATCTGATAAAGCCGGGAATATCAATTTCTACAGGACAGCCAGTGATACAGTTCTTGCATGTGGTACATCTCTCCACTTCTTCTCTCAATTCTTCATCACTCATAAACGCAGGTCTGACTTCTCTTGATACGGCTGTCTTCTGGGCAACCTTAACTGCTACCTCACCAACTTTGTCCGAATCCCTTATCAAAACCCCATTGGTTCCATTTAAAAGGTCATTGACTATAGAATCCTGATTATCCCAGGTCCTATCCTTAAGACCCCTTGCTGCTGCCTCAGAAGAAGCAATGACGGGAATCCCTAGCTTGGAGCATTCTGCCAGTGTATCTGCTCTTATGCACTGCTCGTCTGTGACCACAACATGAGGATAGGTTGATCTGATCGCCCTCAACTCGTCGCTGAGGGTTCCAGCTATTTTGGCCTTAGGGTTATACCTTGTGGTGTCGATGGCCGTGCAGCACAAACCGGCTATTTCATAATCTTCTTCCAGACCGTTCTGAACCAGATAATCGTTAATATTTCTCGCAGGTAATACATTATGCCCAATTACAAGTATAATGGGTTTTTCCGTCTCCAGAGTCCCAAAGCCAATATCCACCAGGGGGCTCTTTGGATCGCCTTTGGGATAGTTGAGAACCGCAATTTGAGCAGTATCCGCAACTTCCATGGCTACATGATCCAGCATTCCCACTTCAAGAGCTTTAGATTCAAAATCTACATAATCTTCTTCCTGACCTGTGTGAGTGGTATGCAGTACTCGAACCAGAGCCTGCTCCACATATTCCAGAACTTGCTCCAGATCACCTATCTTTTGGGGCCTGATCCCGTAAACCAGCCTTATGTTGGGGGCTTCTACATTGACTTGCTTGCCCATTTCTATGGGGTGATCAGGACCAAAATTCTCCAGCGCATACTCCACCAGATGTCTGGCATGGGATGCGTGAGCTGAGGCTCCCATTAAACAAGCTAAGGTTACCAATCTTGCCTTTTGGGTTTTTAAGTTAATACCGCAAGCTCCTTCTCTATTCCCCGAGAGTTCACAGGGACCCATAGTACAAAGATTGCAGAAATCCTGCATGGGAGCATAAAAAGGCTCATACCTGTCCATGAGTTTTCTATCCCATTCTCTCAAATCAAGTATGTGAGGTTCAGGAGTGGGACCTTCCGGCTCTTCCCATTCCTTGTCCTCCTCGATAACTTTGCCGATCCTTATACTGACGTTGCGCAGTTCGTCCAGGATAAGCTTCCCTTCACTTAACTCAAAACTCATTCCTATCCTCCTGTTGGGTTGTATTCATCATCGCAGGTTAATATCATGCTGTGCACCTTATTTAACATTATTTAATGTTGTTTCTCCGCCCTTAACTCAGTTATATATAGTTTTCTATTCAACATTATCAATCATGCATTTTTTGTTTAATTGTGTTATATCACTTTTTCTGTGGAGAAAATTCATGTTTTACACTTATTAATTATGGACTATAGGTACGTATTTTTAATCTATACCAACTCCATTACCTCAGATAATGATGTAGGAGGGGAATCCGTAACCTCAAAACCAGCATGAAATCTCTTGTAAGAATCAAAGCCTACCAGATAACTGGAATATATACTATGGGGTATGGTCGGTTTTCCCGCATCCTCTGTGATCTTAATTTGAAAATTGAGAGCTTTTTCTCCTGTCGATAATTTCAGAGTCTGTCCTTCTTTCAAACCATTCGTTTTGGCAAATTGTTGGTTTACAAAGATGACAGGGGTCTCTGACCCCTCACCCCGGTTAAACTCCCATTCTTCTGTGTGGAACAAATTTCTGGCTACCACAACTTCAGTTTCAGCCTTTCGTATGAACCTACCAAACTTGGGCATTAAACTCCCTCCAGCAATTTTTGAAGAGCGAATTCATCATTTAACTCTCTCTCAAAGATGGGGTTCAGTTCTACCTTTACCCCATCACTTCTTATCATAGTGCCTCCAGTCTCAATACCGGAAAGCGCAGAAGGAATGACCACATCACATACTCTTTCGGTATAAGTTCTTCTGGGGTTCACCATAATGGTTTTGGTACTGGATAGGTTTCTGGAGACCTCTAAGGGTAAAGAATTTAAGGGGTCTGAACCAATCAGCAGAACCGCGTCGGGCTTTTTCTGCCTCAAGAGATTGCTGAACTCAAATTCGCTTCCAGATCTATTTTCTGCAAAGCTGAAACTGTTAACACAACCTGTTCTATCCATCAACATTTCATTAAAGCCACGCATATTGGAGTGAGATCCTGCCGGCATGAAATAAACATTAGATATTTGGTTGAGTTTTTCCATCAATTCCATAAACCTCTCGTAATTTCCGTTCAGCCCGTATTTTAAACCCAACCCACCGAATATGATAGCATCACCCTTCTTTATCTCTCTTAAAACTCTGGCGACCTTATTGGTCAACTCTCCAGCCGATTTTCCATCCATAAATTTTAAGAAAGCATCTATCAGATCTAGATCCGATTCTACCTGTAAGAATACACCTTCCCTCTTTACCAGCTGGGATGTGTGCGTGCTTCTGGTATCAACAATCACCAGAAACCTATCCTCCTCGTAACCCCTTGAACGGTTTCTACCCCGAGGATAGTAAGAGTAACGCGACATGTGCCGTGGAAGGCTGTGGAAAGGGTTTACTCCCCAATAGATAATAGTGTAAGTATTATCTCTCACCTCATCAAGTGTTATGGTGGGCACTTCATTTTTCAAGCACATCTCCACCACATCACCCAGACAAAAAGAGGATGAGTCATCAATAAAAGCCTGTTTCCTTTCTGCCAGATCAATAGCAAGCTTCTGGGCTTCAATTGTGGTGGTGTCCATCCCATAAACAGCCAGACTGCTTGAACCGGCTATCAGCTCACACGCTGTGGAGATGGCATCATCAACGTCTTTTTGCTGTCCATCGACCAATGGAACCGCTCTACCTTTATCATAATTTTTGATTATGGCTGCTCCTCTTCGACAGGCGTTCTTTACCTTGATTTCTTCTCCATTTTTTTCCACAACTATATCATCACATAGACACGAGCAGCCGGGACAGGTAGTTTGCATTCTATTCCTCCAGAAACTTTATGGCATCCGTAGGGCAATTCTCTCTACAGGCAACGCACAATACCCTATCTTTGCCGTACCTTTTACATAAGTTCATGTCGATGACCTTGACCACACCATCTTCGATTATCAGGATGGGGTTATCTATAGTGGGTCCATTGCCGGAACCCATACCCTGAGGGTCTTCCATAACGTGCACAGGGCACACCACAATACAATTAGCACAACCGGTGCACAAGCTCTCATCAACAATCAATCCAGTTTCCGTTGCCCTCCCCAATGGCTCCAGTAACTCGAGAAGTTTTTCCCGCTGCTTCTTGTATTTATCATCTTCAAATAAAGGAGTACATTCCTCTATACTCCTTTCCCTGTTGATGACCTTGAATGCGAAGCTCATGCAGGTGGCTTCCCCACATTTTTTGCAGTTGGTTTTGGGCAATAGGGTGTAGATTTCCATTGGTTTGACCATTGAGGTATGTAATGAATAATAATTTTAAATATTTTTGGTCATGTTGGCCGAACCTAAAGGGAAGAACCTAGGGAAAACAC
Source organism: Archaeoglobaceae archaeon (assembly GCA_046537735.1). Classification (GTDB taxonomy): domain Archaea; phylum Halobacteriota; class Archaeoglobi; order Archaeoglobales; family Archaeoglobaceae; genus JdFR-22. The sequence goes on from JBKHKH010000025.1 coordinate 4,089, forward strand.
ATCTAGCACTGAGCATGTAGAATAATTACAGTGCTTGGTGATCATCTGGTCAATTTTTGATAGATATTCCCCTCCGAATCGTAGATAGTAGCTTCTAGGGGCATTTTTCCCGGCAGGGCGTGAGTGGCGCAGGCCATGCAGGGGTCATAAGCTCTAAAGGCCATCTCTATTTTATTCAACAATCCCTGATCCACATTTCCGTTGTTTATCATCGCTTGAGCCGCTTTCTTAACCGATAAGCAGATCGCTCCCTGGTTGTTGGTGGTAGCCACGATGAGGTTGGCCTTCTTTACGATTCCGTCACTGTTCAAATCGTAATGATGTATCAGAGTGCCTCGAGCGGCTTCGATCACTCCTACACCTTCTCCCGGCTCTCCGGGTTTATTTCTCACATGATCGGTGGTCAATTCCTTATCTCTGCTCAAATCGATCATGCGCTCCGCAGCATGCAGCATCTCCATCACCCTTGCCCAGTGATAAGCCAGGGTGGAGTGAGCAGGCTTCCCCAGGGTCTCCTGGAACCTTTGGTATTCTGCCTGGGCAATAGGTGTCGTAAATCCCTGGGAGACATTGATCCTTGCCAGAGGTCCAACCCTATAAATCCCACTACCGGCTCCTTCTTTCAGGCCAGTCCATCCCACACCCTTCAGATAGGGCAGTTTGGCATATGTCCAGGGCTCTACGTGCTCTGCTATCTCGTTTAAGTAGTCATTAACATCGAATTTGGCGAACTGGTTGCCTTGAGGGTCGATAACTTTAATGCGACCATCGTAAAAGTTCATCCTGTCTTTTTCGTCTACCAGCCCCATGTAATAGGTGTGAAGAGAATAAGCGTCATCAGCAATCATGTCCAGATACCGCTGGCTGTCAAGCACAATTTGATGGAACAAATCCACAGAATATTTGGTGAAGTCAACACACGACTCCGCCATCCTCTCTATTTCTTTTCTGTCCTCTTCGCCAATGGACCGGGATACACCGCCGGGCAGTCCACAAACCGGATTGATCGCTCTCCCCCCGATCATCTCCACAACTCTGTGTGCATATGCGCGGTGCTTGATCACTTCTCTACCCACATCCCTGCCCATTTTCTTCACGATCCCCAGAATATTTCTTTCTTCAGGTGGAGAATCGGGACCGATCATGAAATCCGGCCCGCCAAGAATGTAGAAGTGGACCAGGTGATCGTAAACAATGTAGGCATGGTAAAGCAGCTCCCTCAACTTTTTCGCTGTTTCAGGAGGCTCGACCTTAAAGGCAGCATCCAGTGCCTTAGTAGATGCCAGATGATGGGACTCAGGACAAACTCCACAGATACGAGAGGTTATGATGGGCATTTCTTCTCCGTATCTCCCCTCACAGAATTTCTCAAAGCCTCTTAGCTCGGGAGCCTGAAGATAAGCATCCTTTACGTTGCCATCATGGTCCAGAAATATGTCTATTTTAGCATGTCCTTCCAGTCTGGTTATGGGGTTCACGGTAATGCGTCTGCTCTGCTCACTCATTCCTGGACCCCCTTCTCCTTTTCCTTGACCCTATTCAAAATGGAAATGGGGAAAGAATAGAGGTAGAATGTGCCCACCGGATCTTTGATCTGGTTTATTATTTCTTCTATTTCGTTTTCCTCCGCTCCCACACCGAGCACGGATGCCAGAGCATTTGCCATAGCGGTTCCCTGGTCTATACCCTCCGGAGCGCCCATACAGCCGGTACAGGGTATGTTCACGTTGACGCATCTGGCTTTACATCCTGCTCGGGTTGCAGGACCCATACATATTATTCCCTGGTCCAGTAAACATAAATCATGGTCAGGTTCTATCTCATGGAACCTGTAAAGTTTATTTATTGCCTTCTCCCCTCTTTTACGGGGGCACTCTTCGCACAAGATCTTGTTAGGAGCGATCACAGTACCCTTGGGTGGCAGCCCTCCTGTTCCTGTTGAAGCATAATTGAATATTATATCCACCAACTGCTCTGTAAGCTCTACCTCCGGAGGGCATCCGGGCACATAATAGTCCACATCCACCACCTGATGCAACGCCCTAACACTATCGGCGAAAGTGGGAAGATAAAGCTCATTCCCATCAACTTTTACTTCAGGTTGAGGTGTGACCCCCTCAGGATTAAATGTAGAGCTATTGTCCACATAAACCCTTGTGAATATTTCATCTCTATCCGATAGATTGGCCAGCCCTATAACACATCCTTCACACGCACAGGAGCCATATGCCACCAGCAATCTGGACTTATCTCTTAATATTTTAGCCATGTGCTCGTCCTCAGAGTTCCTTATGGCACCGTTGAAAATGGCAAGATCTATGCTTTTATCCTCCATTTTTTCCAGATCCGCATGCTTGTAATCCAGAGCAGCAGGCCAGAATACGATATCCGCTATTTCTGCCAGATCAAGTAACCTCTCATCTATCCTGAGGATGGCAATGTCACAACCACCGCAAGCAGCTCCCCAGTAAATTGCCAGCTTTACTTTTTCCTGTCTTTTTTCCTCTTTTTTCTGCTCTTCTTCCTGCAAAGCTCACTCCTCCATCTCTACAAGTCATTTGACGGAAAGCAATAAATCTTCTATTCGCATATATTCACATGCATATTCTTTATTCTTTTTTACCATATTTCCAGTTCAGTTCATTTTATGTCACGGCAGTCTATCTTTCAACGCAGATAAACTTTTTTTCTCTGTCAACAATATCTAATATGAAATTTTCAGGTGGAATATGGGAAGATAAAGGACCTTACAGAAAGATGAGAGTTTTTGATGTCGCCAGTGATTCATATGTCCAGATCGTAGAGGTCAAACCAAATTCAACGGTAGGAAAACACTATCATAAGAAGCAGACCGAAGTCTATTCTATCCGCAGCGGTAATGCTGTCCTGGGAATAGATGATGAAGAGTGGGGTGCCAGATCCGGCGACATTTTCCTCTGCCAGCCGATGAGTAAGCACTGGGTTATCAATAATAGTGAAGAGCCTTTTCATTTGCTGGTCTTCAAATATAACTGGGTGGAAGACGACACTGTCTGGCTGGAGTGATCTGGCTGGAGTAATACAGAATCGCTCATTTTTATTGAGAGTGAAAAACGTTATTGAGGGTGAGAAACTTTGAAATGAGCAAAACAGTTATAAAAAGAGTTCTGAAGGCTATGTTTATGGGAGCAGCAAAAATCTACTTTCCGGATGGGCATCTGGAGAAACCCATATGGGATGCTCTGGTTAAAGCAGGTTATAATTTGAGGAAAAGCGCCAGAGGATACATAATCGGGGTCGATCATCCTGATCTCACCTTCAAACAGGTAAGACCTCAGATCATGCCCTTTTACATAAATATGAACAAAGGGGATGGCGGCTTTACCGGTGGGGATATTCTGGAGAACTCCAGGCTCAGGTACGACCTCAAAAATGTGGTCGTGGTGGAAGAGCTGCCCTTCAGGCCTACCAGACTGGTGGCAGCGATCTCCAAAGAACAGTACCCGGACGTAAAGTCCATTGAAGACCTCAGGGACCAGGTGAGAGATAAACAGGTAATGCTGGCATCAGAGTTTCCGGAGCTTGCTGAAAGATATGCCAGACACAACGGGTTGAATACCATCGTTTTCGACCCCATAGGAAAAACGGAGGCTTCTCTGCTCCCTCCTCATCCGGAGGCCGATCTGATAATAGAGGTCACCGAATTCGGTACTACACTTAAGGAGAACGAATGCAGGATCATCGATAATGTCATGGAGGACATCAAATCGGTATTCATTGCCAATGCAAACTCCTACAAGGAGAAAAAACCTGTAATTAACAATCTGATGACCGATTTGAGGGAAGTGCTCAACTCACAGAATCTGGTCAGTCTGGTTCTCAACGTTCCTGAAAAGGATAAAATCGATGCTGTGCTAAACTTTCTGAGCGATGAGGGTTTCAATCCCACTGTTTCTCAGCTTGCCGGAGGAGGAGTCGCTGTCCACATTATACTGGACCGTGAAAAAGTTAAATTCCTCAAACCAAAGCTCAGGGAACTTGGTGCCAGGCGTGTGGCCAGCCAGCCCATTATAACCTTCGGGGATTGAAAGATTTTGCACTTTCGCTAAAGTAGAAAACATTATAGGTCTACCCAAGTTAAATGTGATGCTAGGTCTACCTAAGTTAAATGTGATGCCAACTAAAATCTGACCTGAGTTGGGTTGATCTAGTATTAAAGGGGATGATTTAATGGATGGGGATCAGAAGAGTGAAGTAATATCCCGGCTGGCTGAGCAGATAACTGAGAAATTCAAGAGTTCGGGTCTTGAGGTTGAGCCCAAAGATGTATCTAAACGTCTAGAACTCCTCATATTCGAGTTTAAGGTACCCGAGAACGAGGCCGTGAAAACAGTAACTAATTATCTGATGAAGGAAATGGATGTTCCCAGGGAGCAGGTTACATCTGAGAGTCCTTTTATTAAAATTAAAGATGTAATCAAGCCTGGTGAATGGGTAAGCTTTAAGGCCAAAGTTGTACAGCTGTGGGATTCCAATAGCCCCAACGTCTCTCAGGTGGGGCTGGTAGGGGACGATACGGGAATCACCAAGTTCATCATCTGGGCCAAGTCGGGCAAGAGAGAAGTCAGCGAAGGCAAAAGCTATATATTCAAGAATGTAGTCACCGACTCCTTCGGAGGGAGAATGCAGGTCGCTGTTAACAGGAACAGCGATATCGAGGAGATCGAAGAAGATGTGTCCTTACCCCCCAGAGAGCTGGAAGTTGTGGGGGCCTTGATAGCCATACAGCAAAACAGTGGTTTGATCCGAAGATGTAACGAGTGCAAGAGAACCATCTCCAAAGGTATATGTCCTGTCCACGGAAAAACCTCCGGATACGATGACCTCAGGATCAAAGGAGTTATCGATGATGGAGAGAACTTCTACGAGATAATACTGAATGAGGATAACATTAGATCACTGACGGGAATAGACCTGGAGAAGGCCAAAAAGATAGCTGAAGAGAACCTCGATAGATCCGCTGTACTGCAGATCCTCAAGCAGAAGCTCTTGGGGAAATACTTCGTGATCAGAGGAGGAAGAGGGGAAAGATATCTGCTGGTGAACAACATTGATTATCTTAAAGAGGATTTGAGCGGTAAGATCAATGATCTGCTTGCTGAAATGGAGGGACAGTAGATGATGCAGAAAAGGGAGATCGCCAAAAGGCTTTTCGCCCACGAGTTCAACCAGTCCACACATAAGATCGAGCAGGAAGGAGAGAAAACCCCTACATACGTCCTTACACCCACAGGAGCGAGATGTAACCGGGTTTTTGTAGTAGGGGTCTTGCTGGACAAAGAAGAGATCAGACCTGATTCCAATTTCTGGAGAATCAGAGTCAGCGATCCCACAGGAGTTTTCGTTTGTACAGCTGGTAGATTCCAGCCCGACGCCCTGGAAGCGCTCATGGAGATCGAACCCCCAGAAATGATATCAGTGGTGGGCAAGGTCAATGTTTACGAGGGAGAATCCCGGACTTTTGTATCCCTTAGACCGGAGTCGATCACCGTGGTGGAAAAAGAGATCAGAGACTACTGGGTTTACGAGACGGCTAAAAGAACCCTGGAAAGGATAGAGAAAATGCAAAATAATCAGGAAGATCCCAACATTGCTCTCGCCTGGCAGGTTTACAGTCCAGATGTGGAAGAATATAAGAGTACCGTCAAAAAAGCTCTCCTGGCTATAAAAGAGGAATACGAGGCTTTCGAATCCGATAAAGAAGAAGAGAAAGACCTGAAAGAGCAAGAAAAACGTGTAGACGGAGGAATGGAAGAAGAATCTGTTCTAGAAGAGATAGAATTCGAAGAAGAGGAGTGGGACCTATCAGATATACTGGGTGAATGATGATACCAGGACCATCTAAATTGGAGACTTCCCGGCTTTCCCACATCTCCACCTCCATGATCAGGAGAATGTTCGATGTAGTTGCCAAAGCGCAAATGGAGGGTAGAGATGTTATTAACCTCTCTATTGGCGAGCCCGACTTCGACACCCACCCCTCAATAGTCGAGAAAGCCAGTAAAGCCATGCGGGAGGGTTTTACTCATTATTCTTCCAATTTTGGCCTCGATGAGCTGCGAGAGCTAATTGCTGAACGCTACGGTATCAGCGGTGTAAGCAGTGATAACGTAATGATGACCGCAGGAGCGAGCGAAGCCCTGTTGAACGCCAGCCTGGCATTTATAGAAGAGGGCAGCAGGGTCATTGTACCCACACCCAATTTTCTATCTTATTTTACTTACGGAAGATTATGTGGAGCCAGAACCGAGCATTTACCCACCCATGATAATGATTTCCAGATCGATGTGAACGCTCTTAACGAAGTTATGGATGATGATGTTTCCCTTATCTTCATCAACTCTCCCAATAACCCTACAGGAGCAGTAATGGACAATTTAAAGCAGATCGCAGAGATCGGTGCAGAATACGATGCGGTGGTGGTAAGTGACGAGATATACGATTCCATATACTACGATAAGAGACCGCAGTCCCTGGCCGGAATGGATAATGTAGTGGTGGTAAACGGATTCTCCAAGAGCTTGTCCATGACCGGTTGGAGAGTGGGTTACGTCATCGCCAGCGATGAGTTACTGGACTCCATGCTAAAGGTTCACCAGGTGAACGGCGTTTGTGCACCTACCTTCGCTCAAAAAGCTATAGCCGAGGTCATGAAAATGGGTGAGGATAAGCGTATAACGGGTGAAATGGTCAAGGAGTTCAGGAGTAGAAGGGATTTCGTTTACAGCAGGCTCATAGAGATGGGTTTGAAGGCAGTAAAGCCCGAGGGCGCCTTCTACATCTTCCCGGAAATCCCAGGCGATTGTATAGAGTTTTCAGAAAAGCTGGTGGATTACGGTGTGGCCGTCACACCCGGTATACCTTTCGGAGAAGGGAATGATCACCATATAAGGATCTCCTACGCAGCCTCTATGGAGGATCTGGAGAAAGCTATGGAGAGAATAGAAGATTTTATCGATCAACAGCGCTAGTCAATTGGTCCGTTTTTAGCGTTTCCCTATGGCTTATATACACCCTGATCGGGTGAGCCTTTAACCATCAAACTTTTATTCATCGCCTCAAGAGTAGGGTAAATGGGCATAGATACTGGAGACGTCAGAACAATACTTTTCACTGGAAAAGGGGGAGTAGGAAAGACCACCGTAGCGGCTGCTACAGGAGTTAAAACGTCAAGTTTGGGATATAAAACCCTGATCATATCTACTGATCCGGCTCACAGCCTTTCAGACTCGCTTCAGACAGAGATAGGACCTGAGTCCACTGAGGTCAAGGATAATCTTTATGCAATGGAAGTTAATGTAGAACATGAGCTGGAAAGGCACTGGAGCGTGATCAAAGAATATTTAACAGTCCTTTTCAAATCCCAGGGTATAGACGATGTAATTGCCGAAGAGCTGGCTATTTTCCCCGGATTTGATGAGCTGGCCAGCCTTTTACATTTGCTCACTTATCATCAGAACAAGGAATTCGATGTGATAATACTTGACTGTGCGCCCACCGGTGAGACCCTTCGACTGCTGAGCGTTCCCGAGGTGGCCAAATGGTACATGAACAGGTTCTTTGGAATAGAGAAAAGATTGATGAAATACGTTAAGCCCGTAGCAGAGCCCATGTTCAAACTTCCCCTGCCCCAAGAGGAGGTCATGGACAAGATCCAGGAAATGTATGTGAAGATGGGGAACCTGAAGGAGATTCTTGAAGGGGAGAGTACGGTAGTAAGAATAGTCATGAACCCCGAAAAAATGGTGATCAAGGAATCAGAAAGAGCATTCACCTACCTGAACCTCTTTGGATACAAGGTAGACTGTGTTATAGTAAACAAAGTATTTCCGGAACAGGCGGGAGATTACTTCTCCCGATGGCTGGAAATACAACAGGATAACATCAAGCAGATCGAAGAAACTTTCCCCGTACCGGTATTCACCATACCCTTTCAATCATCCGAAATCGTGGGCGATATGCTTCAAGAACTTGGAGAGAACCTCTACAATGGACAGGATCCATCTCAATCGTTCACTCATGAAAAACCCATGAGAGTTGAGAAAGATGGCGAGGGCTTTATTCTCAATCTGAAAGCGCCTTTCGTTAATAAAGAAGAGCTCAGTTTGAACAAGAGGGGTGAAGAGTTGATAATTGCTACCAAACAGTGGAAGCGGGTGCTTTTCCTGCCTCAATCCCTCGCCCTCAAGGAACCCAGTGGAGCAAGTTTTAATAACGGTGAACTCCAAATAAAGTTCAAGTAATTGATAGTGATAGAGGATACCGATTGGTAATAGGTGAAATAATGCCCAGAGATGTTAAGGTTAAGATCCCCACTATGGATGATGTTTTACCCAGGGAATTTAGAGAGCACTTGATGGAGGCATATAAAGAGAGCTTACTTGCCTTTAGAAGCCTTATTGATGCTCAGGTGAAAAGGATCGAAGAGGGTGAAGCAGATAGGGAAAGTAAAGTGATAAAGAAGATAGAGATAGAATAACCTTCAGTGCCTCAAGATCTGTCTTTCATCAGCCTTGCATGTCTCCTCTTTAATCATCCAGTTTGGCAATAGAAAAAAGAGTTTTATAACCCATGTGGCGAGCCCATCTATGAGCAAGAGAATTAGAGAAAAGTGCAAGGACTGCATGATTTGCTTCAAGAAGAGGAGGAGGTAATGCCTTCTGTCCTCTCTCCATATTCTGGAGGATTTCGGTTTTCTACCCTTTAAAAGAGTGGAGAAGGGTAAAACAAGAGTCCACCTGACATTAAGATTCGAGACAGACCTTCATATCGACTCTTCTTCCGGAGCTGAAGGTTATAATTTGATTACTCACGCCCACACTGACCATTACGGGCAGAACAATATGAATAATCCCCGGGCTGTCGCTTCTCACCACACAGCATCTATTCTGGAGACCACAACCTCCAGAAAATTTTCGGGGATGTGCTTCCAGGTGGGAAACAGGATCGATCTGGATGGCTTAAAGATACAGACTTACCCTACTAAACATATCCCTGGCTCCTGTGCGTTTATGATAAATTCTTCATCGAAGGTACTGGTCACAGGAGATGTCAAGGATTACTCTCAATTACCGCAATGCGATGTGCTGGTTACAGAAGCTACTTACGGCAGTCCTCAGGACAATTTTCAGGAAGAACTTGAAAAAGTGGTCGATGAAGCAGTGGATTCTACTTACGGAGTTTACCCCATTGGAAAAGCTCAGCGGGTCACCAGGATATTGAGTGAAGCTGGCTACATGGTCTCGGCTGAAGAGAAGATAGCCAGGTTATGCAGTTCGCTGGGAATAGAATGCAGCCACGATCAAAGCGAAGGAGACGTGAATCTAGTATCACCCCGTAGTTTAAGGGAGATAAGCGGAAAGAAGTTCATGCTCACCGCCCAGAGGTTTTACTATCCCCGGATCGTGGTCAGCGACCACCTGGATTATGAAGGTATAAAGAATATGGTGGAGCACTGTAACCCTGAACACGTGTTGTTTTACCACGGGAAGCCCTCCGAACACTTATGTCAGGAAATAAAAGACATGGGGATAGATGTTACCCTCCTCTCCCACCTGGAGAAGATCAGAGTCTAGCTGATCAGTTTCTAAGATGGTCTAGATGATACTGAATACCAAATACTAGATACCAAATTATCAAATACTAAATGCCGGCCTGAGTTATTCTCTCCACAGCTTCTCTGGTAATCTCTTCACTTCTGGTTAGGGCAAATCTGACAAAGCCATCTCCGTATTCTCCGAAACCAACGCCTGGGGTCACCAGCACACCTGCATCATCCAGAAGTTTTTTGGTGAACGATATACTGTCGTAACCTGGGGGAACTCCACACCACAGGTAGAATGTGGCTTTGGGCACATTGACATCCAATCCCGTATTCTTCAGACCATCAACGAGTATGTCTCTTCTCTTTTTGTAGATCTGATTGTTCTTCTCTATTACCTCATCACTCCCACTCAGGGCAGCCACACCGGCTTCCTGCACGGCGTGGAAGGTGCCACTGTCGATATTGGTCTTAACTTTCAACAGCCCGTTGAGAGCCTCGTGATTGCCTACAGCCATGCCGATCCTCCAGCCGGTCATATTATAGGTTTTGGACAGAGAGTTGAACTCTATGACCACATCCATGGCTCCCTCAACTTCCATGAAGCTCTTTACCCTGTAATCAAAGGATACATCACTGTAAGCTGCGTCCTGAGCCAAAATTATCTTGTTATCTCTGCAGAAATCAATCGCTTCCTTTATAAAGTCCATCTCCGCCACACCACTGGTGGGATTGTTGGGATAATTCAGAAACATTATCTTTGTCTTTTTGGCCACATCTTCGGAGATAGACTGCAAATCAGGTAGAAATCCGTTTTCCTCTTTTAAAGGCATAATGTAGGGATTGCCTCCGGCAAAAACGGTAGAGCTATAATATACAGGATAGTGAGGGTCAGGGACAAGGACATAATCTCCGGGTTCTACAAATGCCATTGGTAAATGGGCTATACCCTCCTTAGAGCCTATGAGAGCGATTACATCCTTCTCGGGGTCCAGCTTTACCTTCTTTCTTCTCTGATAAAAATCTGCCACAGCTTCTTTGAAAGAGGTCATACCGGCATAATCAGGATATTTCTGGTTCTCCACCTTTTCCACTGCTCTTTGCATCGCTTCCACGACACGAGAAGGTGTGGCCAGATCAGGGTCTCCAACTCCAAAATCAATGACATCCACCCCTTCTCTTTGCTTCTCCTTTTTCATGACATCCAATTCCGCAAACAAATATGGGGGCAACTGGTTCAATCTCTCTGCCAGAGGAAAATTGGAATGGGATTCCATTCTATCACCTATCACCTATCACCATCAATTATCACATCAATCATCATCTGTTCCTTCCGTCATAAGATTGGTACTCTCTACTTTCAGCTCCTGTATATTGGGCTCTTGGCCGGATAAGTTTGTTGTTCTCGTATTGCTCAATTACGTGAGAGGTCCATCCAGAGATCCTGGACATGGCAAAGATGTTGATAAACAGGTCATCCGGAATGCTCAAGTTGGCGTATACACTTGCTGAGTAGAAATCAACGTTGGGGAGTATACCTTTATACTTGTAGACCGCATCGGCAATGGCTTCTGATATTTCAAACCATTTGGGATCTTTTTCGTCAGCCAGCTTTTTGGATAGTGTCTTCAACTCTACTGTTCTGGGGTCCATTACTCCTCTGTATACGCGGTGTCCGAAACCCATGATCTTTGACCTTCTCTCCAGCTTCTCTTTTATGTAGTCCTCAGCCCTCCAGGGGACAGCTACTTCTCTCAACATCTCCATAACCTTTTGAGAAGCACCCCCATGAAGGGGACCCATAAGAGTTCCTGTAGCTGCCACAACACAGGCATAGATATCTGCCAGAGTTGATGCCGATGTTCTGGCAGCGAAGGTCGATGCATTCAGCTCGTGGTCTGCATGCAAAATTAGATCCAGGTCCAGAGTCTTGGACTCGGTCTCGGTGGGTTCTTCGCCGTGAAGCATATACAGGAAGTTAGAGGCATGGTCCAGATCCATGTTAGGTCCCACCAGGTTCTGGCCAGTTCTTATCCTGTGGTGGTAAGCTGTGATGGTGGGAAGCTTCGCCACAAGGTTCTTTGCTTTTTCAACGCTCTTTTCGTAGCTCTTATGGTGAATGTATTTGTCCATCGAACCCAAGTAAGATATGGCAGTCCTGAGAACCACCATAGGGTGCGTAAACTGAGGTAAGTGGGTCAACAACCCTATGATCTGCGGAGGTAGTTCTCTTCTTTCCTTGAGCTCTTCAGAAAAGAGTTCGAGCTCTTTTTTCTTGGGCAGCTCACCGAACAAGAGAAGATAGGTCACTTCCTCGAAATTGGATTTCTTGGCCAGATCGTGGATATCATAACCTCTATACTCCAATATACCCCTATCCTCATCCAGTTCTATCCTGCAAATGCTTGATTTACAGGCTATTATATCTTGAAGTCCGTCCTGAAACTTGGTCTTTTCAGTCATATTTATCCCTCACAGCCACATCATACTTGTTACAATACTCTATAAGATGGGTACCTCTCCAAAATCATACTTGAGACCGTTAAAGGCGGTTCAGGCGTAGCCAATTCAACTGCCTGATCCAATTTCCATTCCTTTTCAGCATATATGGTAAACAGGGAACTGCCTGCCTTCACGTGTTGTCCTCCCTTCTTATGCAGAACAATACCTGCTCCCTTGTCTTTGGGAGCTCCTGCAGCCCTGGCAACTTTTACAAGCTTGGAGTTATCCACCACCGACACCGCACCATCGACAGGCGCTTTCACTTCATATTTGTAGGTACCTACAGGGATATCCTGGGAAGTTATCTCTGGGTCTCCACCTTGAGCTTCTACGATTTGTTTGAATTTCTCCAGCGCTTTCCCCGATTCTATAAGCTTGTTGGCATACTCAGCACCATTTCTGGACTTTCCTGCCATTTCCAGGAGAACTCCCGCTACCCCCGTAGCCTTTTCAACCAGACTTCTTGGTCCTTTCGCATCTTCAAGTACTTTTAAGGCTTCTCTAGCTTCCAGAGCGGGTCCTATTGTTCTACCTACTGGCTGACCACCATAAGTCATAACACATGCTACTTCCAGACCCATTCTGCGCCCCAGTTCTGAGAAGTCGGTGGATAGGGTTCTTCCCTGCTCAACATCTACAACTTTAGAGCCTTCTCCAACAGGAACGTCAATTACAATATGTTTGGCTCCAATAGAGCCTTTCTTGGCCATGACACTTGCCAGCAGCTGGGGTCGGGGATCTATAGAGAGGGGGTGTTCTACTTTTATTATCTTATCATCCGCTGGAGCAATGTTCGTTGCCCCACCCCAAGCTATAACCCCTCCCACACTTTCGGTTATCTCCTTTATTTCATCGATCCCCAAATTGACATCCGCCAGAACTTCCATTGTATCCGCAGTACCGCTGCCAGAGGTTATGGCTCTAGAGGCGGTTTTGGGTATCAGAAGCCCGCTGGCGGCTATTATGGGTACTACAAGCAGGGAGATCTTGTTACCAGGAACGCCACCAATGCTGTGCTTGTCAACAACAATCCCTCTCTCAAAGGTTAGTGTTTCTCCAGTATCGATCATTGCCTCTGTAAGCCACTCGATCTCGTCAATATCCACTTGCTGAAGGTAATTTGACATGACGAAAGCTGTCAGCTCTACTTCAGTGAGCATGTTGGTCACAATATCCCTGACGATGGCATGAACTTCTTCTTTAGTCAGTTTTTTACCTTCCATCTTTTTCTTAATATATTCAATTGATTTAGGTTTGGAAACGGGATAAATTTCGACATCCACCCCATCGGGGATCTCGATCTCGCATGGACCAGCGGTCATGCAAATACCTATCTCACCCTGATCGACCATTCCAGTGGCTATATTTACGTCTGAAACACAAAATTTCTTGCCATAAGTGATCTTTACTCTATCTCCCACAATAAGTCCCAGCTCAGCAGCATCGTCGGGACTAATCATAGCAGAGGAATGTTCAAGTCTAAGGGGAATATTCTTGACTTTGAGTTTCATATGTGGTCACACTCCTGAATATTCTTAAGTTTTTTTATCATTTTGCTGAGGGATTGGAGGATTTTCAGCCCCAAGCCTGTATTCTTTTTTGACCTTTTTGGACTTTAAAACTTCAATTCCCAGATCATCAGCAACTCCATTTACCAGTTTTTTTACGCTGGATTTAATTGATTTTTCGTCTATTACTATATAATCTGCCTCAGTGATAATTACCGCTTCTTTCACGATTTCCTCATTCAGGCCCTCAAAAGTATACTTGGCGAAATTGTGCCCAAATGTGAACGTCGTTTCCAGCATTATTTCCGTTTGTCTGGGGGCGTAATGTGTCCCACCTACTCCTACCGCTATGTGCCAGTTATCTCTGCCGTTTTTAATGGATTCGATCAAAGATTCGGCCACTATCCTGCCAGCTTCTCTGTCATTCCACTCGTTTTCGGTGGACCCAATTTCGTAGAATGCGCTGGGGGTATCGATTTCCGATGGGCCATGATGGGTTACTTCCATGGTGAAATCAAATTCCGGCTTTCTGTCCAGCTTTTTGCTTAAAGCCAGCACATAATTCTTCATCCTTACCGGTGCTGGTCTAGCCAGTGAATAGGGAACCCCACCAAAGTCCGCTGTATTTACATTTCCTGAAACGTGAGTGGAGAAGATCTTCCTCTCATCTTTGCTGCTGTGCCTGGAGGCGAACAAAATCTCATCAAACTCGATCTCTTTTTTTAATTTTGCATCAAGGCCATCTGTATAGATCAACCTATCCTCTATCTCAGCGATACCTATATCTCCGGCATCGTAAAAAGTGCATTCCTTTAACTCCTTTTCCTCCGGTTTTAGAATTTCCAGCAAATGAGATTTAATATTCTGTGATGCGTCATCCTTCTTACTGCACACGATCAAATGCATTAAAATCCCTCTATATTCGTTAAGAAAGGAGATTAAACAAAGTGTTTTTAAATTTGTGGATTGGTGATGGGTGTTGACCGCTGGTATGTCCGGTCTTTACTCTAAAACCTGTAACAATGATCAGAATTTGATTGCTCTCTCCTCCAGCTCATACCCGTTTTCGGCTCTAGATAGATCAACTACCAGGAAGGCAGCTTTAAGGTTGCCATAGATCTTGTTGGAGAAGACAGTAACCACTTTTCCATCATGGTCAACTCTAACACCTTCACATGGTTCATGACTTCTTATAAGGGTTTTCACTCCCAGAGAGTCCAGTACCTGTTGAGTTACGTCTTTACCGAACATTCTACCTGCACCCCGCAGGGAGGGACCAGTTCCACTGCCTTCCATGGGATCGCTCCACAGTATCTGCTCCAGGTGAGTCTTTTGGGGTGGTTTTCCTGAGCCATTTCTACTTCCTCTAAAGAAGAGACGTCAGGTAAACCTCCGTGAAGAAATAGGTAGCTCCCTCTTACTGCCGCTGCATACGGAAGGTACTGAAATAGCTCTGAGAGCTCGCGGTATATTTCCCTCCCGTTCTCAAATCCTTCTTCCAAGAGCCTAGGGAGGTTGTGAGGCGAAACGGGCAGATCAGGAGGAGGTTCATGGTTGCCTCTCAGGAGAATAAACTGGTGGGGTCTATCCCTTTTCAACCTGAGAAGAGTGCAGAAAACCTGTGGAGAGTCCTTTCCTCTATCCCCATAATCACCCAGAAAGATCATGTAATCCTCTTCAGAGTGGGTGAGGACAAATTCTAAACTTTCCAGATCTCCGTGTACGTCTCCCACCACCGCAGCACTTCCCCTATTGGGCAGGTAGACCACTCCACCTGCTCTGCTTTCCTTTTCCCTCTTTAACAGTTGTTTAACTTCCTTCACCAGCCCAAAAAAATCTTCTCCACTTACATTTTTACTTTCCCTGATGAGGCTCTCCACTTCAGTAAGGCCCATA
>JBKHKH010000181.1:0-2517 GCA_046537735.1 Archaeoglobaceae archaeon
GAAAGAATTAATACAGGTATGCTACGACTTTGAGGATCTAAAGACCAGAGAAAGAGAAATAAGATCTCTATTGAAAGCCTCAGAAGAAGTGGATTGCAGTAATTTAACAGTTATTACGTGGGATTATGAAGGCAGGGAGGAGCATGAAAGTAGAGAAGTAGAATATGTTCCAGTCTGGAAATGGCTCCTGAACGCTTATTGATGGTTAACTGAGGAGAGCGAAAGAGATTTGAAGAAATAAGAGATAAAGTCCTGGTTAAAGAGGTTGAGGAGAAGGACAATATAAGGGTAGAGGGTTTTGAAGTAGGTTTGGAAAGTTATGGAGGCCCGGTGTTGAGGAGGCCCCTAATGTGGGAAGTTGTATTCTTATTTTATATACTCCTGAGGTGTTCGAGTATCTTGAGAATTTGGAGCTGGGGCTTGGTGGCGAATACCAGTTGACTGATGCTATAAGGGATATGGCGAGGGATATGGCTGTTTACGCTGCTGTTTATGAGGGGAAGAGGTTTGATATTGGTAATAAGTTGGGGTGGTTGAAGGCTAATGTTGGGCTATGAGGGATGAGGAGTTAAAAGAGTTTGAGGGGTGGCTTTCTGAGTATATAGGAAAGTGAGAATTCAGTGCAATCCTGAGGCTGGCGGAGGAAGGGGTTGTTGGCAAAGAAGTAAAGAAGCATGGTTTTATATATACCTATATAAAAAGAATAATTGTGAGAAATATGGGAGAGCTGGCGAAAGAGGGTTTAAAGTTTTTGATTCCCAAATATTATAAAAGTGAAGAAGACCTTTTAGAGGAAGCATTTAGGATTATCATCCGCAATAATCCAAGGATAAGGGTTGACCTTGGGGTGGAATTTTATATGAATAAAAAAGCCTCTTTATCCAAGGCTGCTGAAATAGCTGGAGTTACAACGATCGAATTCAAGGAGATTCTTGCTGATAGAGGCATAGAAAGAGAGATAGAAGGAGATGAGATAACAGAGATTGACGACAAAATTGAAGAAGTATTTAGATGATTGTTGTTTCTGATAGCGATATTTTAAGCATGTTGGGAAAAGCTGGTGCGGTTCAACACCTTAAGCGGTTATTTGAAGAGATTTACATTCCACCGGCGGTATACGAAGAACTGAGAAGAGCAAAAGAGATAGGATTTGATTTTGTTGATGAATTAATTGAAAATATCAGTATCCTAAGTTTAACTGAGGAAGAATATTCAGAATTCGTTCGGCTTATAGAAGACGAGAAATACCTGCATAGCGGGGAGTTGCAAGGAATCATGTTATGTAAGTATAGAAACGGTGTGTTGCTTACTAACGACAAAAAGGCGCAGGAATTCTGCAAAAGGAACAACGTTATATATTTTGATATTAAAGGCGTTCTAAGGACTTTTTACAGGAAGAAGATCTTGAAGAAAGAGGAGATCAAAATTTTAATTAAAAAGATTGAGGAGAAGGACAATACGAGGATAAAAGGTTTTGAGAAGGTCTTTGAATAAGACAAGAGTTGTGCATATATTTTAAGAAGATGAGCTGGACATCTTTTTTTGTGAGGCAGAAGGGTTTGGGTATGCCGTGAGGTATGCCAGCTCTTTTGTGGATGAGGAGCCTTTCGCATTATTGTTGGGGGGATAATATTACTATTCCCTCCTGTACTGCTGTGCTGGTGGACGCTTTCAAGAGGTACAGGAGTTCGGTGATAGCTGTGGAGAGACTGGCGGAGGAGAGGATCCCTTAACACGGTATAATCAAGGGGTTAGAGGTTGAGAGTGGAGTGTATAAGGTGGAGGAGTTCGTGGAGAAGCCCAGTATCGAGGAAGTTCCATCAAATGTGGGCTGGGAAGGTATGTCCTAACTCCTGAGGTGTTCGAGTATCTTGATGAATTGAGGCCGGGGCATGGTGGCGAATACCAGTTGATGTTTACGCTGCTGTTTATGAGGGGAAGAGGTTTGATATTGGTAATAAGCTGGAGTGGTTGCAGAGCTTGTGACTATCTCTTTTCCATTTTTTAGGTTTTAGTTTTGGCCGATATAATTTTGATGTAGGTCATATTTAAGCAAAGCCTTTTAAATTTAGTCCAAGCTGAGAGAAGTTAAAGCAGTAAACTCAGGGGCGAAAGATGTCGAATGATTCGGATTTGAATTCTTCGTTGCGAAAAATAGCTAAGGGTGCAGGAATAAATTTTATTGGATTATTATTAGCTTCTTTGCTGGGTTTCGGCTCTAGAATAATTCTGGCGAGGTCTCTTAGTCCAGCAGAGTATGGGCTTATCGCCCTGGGCATTGCATTATTTAGTATCACAGCTAGCATAGGAATGTTTGGGATGCCAGGGGGTGTAACCAGATTTGTATCCTTTTATAGGGGAAAAGGGGATTTAGAGAGGGTAAGGGGATCGATTATCTCTGCATTAAGGATAAGTCTGCCAGTAGGTTTACTTTTAGCTGTGCTATTGTTTTTTGGAGCAGAATGGATTTCCGTCCATGTATTTAATGAACCCAATCTTATGCCTGTGTTGAGGATA
>JBKHKH010000096.1:0-7627 GCA_046537735.1 Archaeoglobaceae archaeon
GGTCCAGCTCTCTGAAGCTGGCTTTTAATTTTTTGTTAATGCTACTAACTTTCTTTATAATTTGTAGCTATCCCGGCGGTGTTTACAGGTACTGGAGAGAGCGCAGGATGCTCTGGGTGCTGGCAGCCAGCTATATAACCCAGTACTGGTGGTAAAGCCACTAAGCTAAGCTAAGACTTGAGGAACATATAAATATTCTTTCGCTTAACAGTAAATGAATAGAGACCCGAACACCTTTCAGGGATGTATTAGGGTTGATTGATACCGGGGTAGATAAAAAATGGTCAAAGGACTGGATGTAGGGACTGTAAATATCGTTTTTGCGGAAAAACAGAAAGGTTCCGCTGCCTTTGCCCGGCAAAGAAATGCTTATCTTGAGATCGATGATACCGAGCTCACCAGAGCAATGTTTGATTCCGCGAGGGTCCTGTTCATGGAGAAGAACGGTAAAACCCTCGTACTGGGTGAAGATGCCGTGAAATTGGCCAGCATTCTTAAAAAGGAAGTAATGAGACCGATCAGATACGGGGTTATCACTCCTGATGACAAGGACTCACTCTCCATGTTGAAGGTCATTGTGGAAAAGATAGTTCCTCCGGCAGAAGATAATGAAATAATGTGTATATCTTCTTTGGCAAGACTTATCGACTCCCACATTGATATCGATTACCACAGAAAGACCCTCAAGGCCATGGCAAAGAAATGGGGGTATGAAGTTACCCAAATTGACGAAGGTCTGGCCGTGATCTACTCGGAGCTGGGGAAGCACGGCTTTACGGGAGTAGGGATAAATGTAGGGGCAGGTTACACCACTGTGACTATTGCCCACAGAGCCAGCCCCATTGCTTCCTTCAGTCTTGCCAAGGGCAGTGATTGGATTGAAAAAGAGGCAGCAGCTGCAACGGGATTGAGCAAGTTCAAGATAAACTCCATAAGGGAAGATAATTTTTCTCTCAACTCCTCATATGAGGTGGGAAGTGTGGAGGGAGCTTTGACCATCTACTATGAAGCACTCATAAATTACATCACTACCAACCTCCACAAGGAGCTCACAGGAATCGATGTGCCTCAATCTGAATTTCCTGTGGTCATCGCTGGAAATACAGCACTGACTGATGGTTTCGTAGAGTTATTCAAAGAAAAATTAAGCGAATCGGAACTGCCTATAAACATCAGTTCTGTGAACAGAGCCAAAGAACCGGTCTATACTGTCGCCAGAGGTTGCTTGATATCCGCATTGACACAAAGCGCATCCAGGGGCAAAGCATCGACGAAAACTGGATCCCAATATGGAACGGGAGCGGGAACTGGAGCACAAAAAGAACCAGAACCAGAAGCAGGAACAAGAGCAGGAACAGATAAACCTGTAAGATCAAGGGGGGAGCCCAAAAGGATTAGATTGCCATCCAGAACGGGACAGCCACCTGAAAAGATCCTGGCAAGGTCTATGGCCAATATACCGTGTGTTTCCTCGGATGGAGTGGTAGTGGGAACTGTCCATAATTTTACCGTGGACATGGAATCCGGTTCTCTGAAGGACCTGTGGATAAAGCCCAACAGCAGCTCTTTTTTGAAGCTCAACACTTACAGCGGATTGTATGTTATTCCTTTTGAAAACGTGAGCTCGACAGCAGATTATATAGTGATAAAAACCCTGAAAGTAGAGTAGAGGACTAAGTAATTAAACCGACCCCCTGGTATCACCTTTAAGTTTACGACTTCATCTCATTAGACCAGACATTGTCAATTATGTCTGGAGGACCAGGTGGGGTCAAGAGCCGGGCAGGAGGTATAGGCTGGAGGTATAAGGGGTTGATGGCTGATGGCCCCTTATAATACATCGATAATAATTTAAACATTAAAAAAGTAGAAGGGGATAGGGAAAATATGTTGAGCAAGATTTTGAAGATTGGATTTGTAGTATTGATCACCATGCTGTTGACCACAGCTAATGCCAGCGCTCTCGACTCGAGTACTATGCAGTCCGATAATATTGCACTTAAACTTCTAGACATAAAGGAAGAGACCGGGAACACCATTAAAATCAATTATGGAGAAACCTTCAAGGCGGAAGTGAACTATCCTGCTGACTCTGATTCAACTCAGTATATTGATATGATGGACAGAGATAATAATAACGAACGGGTCAAGCGTTATACGCTTGACTCGACAGGAGCACAGACCGTGAGTATATCGGATTCGGACTACGGTGCCGTCACCAACTTTACGTTTGTAGTGTATGCCGGTAAAAATGATGAGACCTTGAACACAACTGCTATGGGGAAGATCATCAAGGCGGATATCACGGAACCTGAAATTGTTTTGAGCGTCAATAACCCCTCCACATCGATCGCAAAGGGTGACAAACTCAGAATATCTGGTTCTATAACTGCTACGGAATATACCTGGCAGATAACGGGCCCCTATGACAGCAGTGATTTTTCAGTGCTTGCCAATAATGTGGATGTACTTTCAGGTACTCAGGAAACTGTCAGCTCTGGCTCGGAAGATGCGACTGTGGACGCAAGCGATCATGATATAGAGTTGAATATCCCCACGCACATCCTACTGGAGGATTGCGGGGGTAGCACAGGATCATATACTTTCCGGGTGTGGAACAGCGATTATCCTGACGCAAAAGAATCCATCGATTTTAGTATTGTGGAACCGTCCGTCTCCTTGACGCTCGGGAAGGATGTGGTTAAATTGGGAGAGAGCCTGAAGGTCACAGGCAACACCAACGTGGCAGAAACGAACAGCGTTTACGATGATACCTCAATTGGGGATAACGGGATAACTGTTTATGTGTATAACAGCTCTCAAGATGAAGCACAGGATCTGGTAGAGAGTTTCCCTGTAAACGTAAAGAGTGATGGAAAGTTCGAGAAGGACATTGACTTCGATCTGGATTGGGATGCGGACACCACTTACAGAATAAAGGCGGTAGTTACTACGGGAAGTGGTTACTCCCAAGACAGTTCAGCATACGTTGAGGTGGACTATCCGGAGGTAAGCTTCGCAATGAGTGATGTAACCTTCTCCCGAGGAGCGAAGGATATCAACTTTAGAGGTCAAGCAAGTCTATCGGCTGGAGAATCCGTTTACGTGAGAGCATCGGATCTGGCCCAGTTTGTAGTATCCGATTCCTATAGTACAGTGACAAAAGACGGCACTCAATACGTGAAAGCTATTGTGGGTGCGGACGGCTCATGGCAGACTGAAGATATGGACATTAAAACAGATGCCTCTATAGGATCATATACAGTCAAAGCATACATATTCGATCCTCAAACTAACTCTAAACTGGATGAGGACTCTATCAAGATCGATATCGTGGAACAAGAGCTGAGTGCGAATATTGATAGGACGTCTGTTCCCAAAGGAGGAAAGGTTAAGATAGATGGGTCCACCACAGTTGACACCGTTTACATTTTCTGCAGTGAATCTGGTGTATTCCAGGGTGTAACCGAAAACCCCTCGGACACTCATACTGTAAGCTCTGCGGACATGGATGTCGGCGTAACCGATGATAAATTCTCCAAGACGTTGACTGTCAACGTGAAAAATGTTGAAACTGGAACGTACACTCTATACCTTTATGCACCATCATCCCCCAATACGATAAAGGTAAATGAGGACCAGCAGAAAACATTCTCCGTAACTGTCAAAGAATCCGGGTTTGAGAGTGTACCGGAGAGCACCACCATGGTCAGAGGAGATAAAGTGGACCTGGACTTCACTGTTCCTGACACGTCAAAGGATGATGTATATGCCGAATTCACTTTTGAAGGCTCCGGGATAAAGATAAATCCTGACGAATACAGCCAATTTCAAAACCAGTTACCGGATAAAAACGGAGTTATCGAATTGGCCCTCTACCCGTTCTGGTTCTCTCCATCTGGTGTAGATATACTGGAACCCGACTACAACACATCTTCTTCAACGGCCATGGACAACTCTATTCTATTGCCAGCCGGTGACTACACATTAACAGCCGAATTATTCAATAAGGATCCCGTGGAGTCATTAGAGGAACTTGAAATACCTGTCAAGGTAGTAGAGCCGGACATCAGTGTTGAAGTGCCAGGTGAAGTCAAACTGGGTGATGAGCTCAAAGTAACTGTCAAGACCAATAGAGGCGAAAACTACGATGGCATCTACGTGATTATAGGTAGGACAATGAATCCCTTGTCACAGAAATTACTGACCGACGCGAATGGGGATGCGACAGCGAGTTTTGAGACTCGTGGGCTTGAACTGGGAACATATGAGGTTTATGTCAGGGATACCATTAGGACAATCCACCCTGACTATAATATAGACGACTTCTACGACTGGGACCCGGCAACTGAGAGGGAGAAATGGGTAAAAGATGACGTTCTCATGACCAAGACAGTAAGCATTGTGGAAGAATTAACCGCCACTCCAACCCCTACCCCTACCCTTACCGCAACACCGACCGCAACACCGACCGCCACCGCCACACAGCCTACCCCAACATCTACACCAGTAACCACACCCACTGCAACCCAGACGCCCACAGGAACACCTGTACAGACAGCTACTACGCCGACGACGACCGCTACACCCACTGCAACCCCTATACTCGATACAATAGATATACCGGGTTTTGAGCTGGTGTTCGCTGTGGGAGGACTGCTGGCAGCGCTATATCTGTTAAATCGCAGAACTTAAACTGGACAACCAATAACTTTTTTAATTTTATTTTTAATCTTATGGAAATAAACATGGGGGGTTAAAATGGGAACTAAGTGTTTAAGATGGGGTTCGCTTAAGATTGTCCTGCTTTTGGTGACAGCTTTATCTGTTGCTTTATCAGGATGTGCACAGGAGCCGTCGCAGGAACCCATGTCGTATTCTTATTCGTTTGAAGAGGATATGCAGGGGTGGATCAGTGACGGGACCGACTTGGATAATCCACCAGTAAACTGGTCTGTGGAGAGGTCACAAGAGCTTGCCTATGAGGGTAATTCATCGATTATGCTCTATCTGGATAATATGAACGATGCGGGCAAGATATGGATGGAGAGAGAGTTTGACGTCTCTCCCGATACCTTATACAACGTGAGCGTCTCTTATATGTTCGCTACAGGAGATTTTGGTGACGTCAATCTGTTCACCATTATAACTGGAGTGTCTCCAGTGTCACCTGAAGAGGCAGGCGATCTCGCATTCCAGGAAGACACAGGACACCATCTTGATGAGCAGGGTTTTGTGTGGCTGGAAAAGGACTACAACTTTGATGTACAATCCAGCTCAAATGGAAAGCTATATGTCAGTATTGGAGTGTGGGGAACATGGGAAACTCCTCGGATATACTTCGTAGACGATGTTGAGGTGAAGTTTACGCCGGTTGAACAGTAGTTGTGATCTCAAAACTATAATTAGTGGTATCGCGTGGATCAAGGCTCCACAACGCATTTCTGGTTTTTTGAGTTAAAATTAAATTAGATCTAGATCTTCCACAGAGTGCATTTCCTGCAGTTGTCACTGGGTCTTGACCCGCACACAGCGCAGATCTCACTTGTTTTTCCCAACACGGTTTTTCTATCCATCTTTTTTGCTATCACTATAGACTAAATCCACTGATTGAACATATATATTCTTATCGGTATCTGTTCTATGGTCATCATATGGAGATAGTTCAAAATGCTATAGAATTATTTAAATACTTTCAATTTCAATAGTGTTGGGGTGATAGATTTGGTATTTAAAGGGGAAGCAATAGATAAGTTCGCTGCCCTGATAGTGGCAGCATTCGGGCTTATTGCAGCTCTGGCCTGGAATGATGTCATTAAAACAATTTTCGCTCAAGTATTTGGAGCAGCTGAGAGCGTATCTGCTATGCTGGCTTATGCCATCATTGTGACCATACTGGCAGTTATTGCAACCATATGGATAGGCGGGGTCTCAGCAAGCTAAAGGAGAAAAATAATGCATTTGTGTAGTGATACTGGCCAATCTTCAGAGAACATTCTTTTTTTATTTTTTGGAGATCTCATCCATGTTCATGTTGATCTGCTTGGTGATCTCTTCTGCCAGGTGTGAATGATAACCCTTTAGGGAGAACACTCCGTATGTGGTGTCTTTTACCTTAATTTTGCTCTTGACTATTAACTGGGGACCTTCCTGGCTGTGGAATATTACTGGAACATTTTCTCCTCCGAATTCCGCTCTCACGAATTTTGGGAAGTAGGTTGTGTTGCCCGTTGAGGAGAAAAAGAAGAGTACATCTACATCTGCGTGAGAGTAGAATGGAGTATAGAATATATCGGTCCGAAGAACTTTGGCAGCGACCGCAGGACCGTCAAAGTTGCCTTCGAGATTTATGAAAGATTTGACCTCCCCACCTCGCTGAAGCTCTTCCTTCAGCTCCTTTTCCAGAGCATTGCCTATAGGGTCTCCCCGCACCACGTGGAGATAGATGGTTTGAGATAGATCCACTTCGGGCTCCATCGTAGAAAAGCTCTCCATCTGCTGGTTGGTTACGGTCTCACTTTTATACAGACCGAAATTGAGGAAGACGAATGAAGTTATTGCTATTATTAAGACCAGGCCCAAAACCACTACAATTCCTTTTTTCTGCTTCATCAAATCAAACACCTCTTATACCTCTTATATTCCAATCAAGTTCTTTCCCTTATTGCCTCGATCTTGTTGATCAGCTCTTTTGCGGTCTTCCCCTTGACCGATTGTCTTCTGGCAGAAGAACTCTTTTTTTGTATATCCCTCATCTGTTCAGAAGTTGCTGGAACGCAACCAGCTGCAAACAGCATATTCAGTTCATTGTCCGAAAACCAGTTCTTAAGCTCATCAGCGTTTATATATACTTTTTTACTCTTTTTGTCCACCAGTATCTGTGTTCTGTAACCCTCTTCAAAATTGTTGGGGGTTTTGCCTTCGTAAACTTCTAGAGGCTTATAAAACACGTCACATGACTTGCACTTTCTACTTTTGTAAGTAGGAGTGTAGTGCATACATCGAAAACACCAGTTTTTTTCAATAGCGTAATCCGGCCTAACCACCTTCCGGTCCTCCTGTCTCATTTAATTTTAGTGAACTTTGATCTTAACTGATTTGTCTTAACTAATTTGAGAGGTGTAAACTTTCAACTACATCTAATTTTTCCTATCACTTATCACTTTCAGTTCACTCAGAAAGTAATTCAGTGATGACTTTGAAGGCAGATTATGCCTTTGAGGGAGTTGATGACCCCCAAAGGGTTAACCAAAGTAAAATTAGAAGGGAATGTGGTAAGATGGACGAGTCCAATAATGGGAACGATACAGTTGAGCTGGAGGACCTGCCGGGTGTAGGACCTTCAGTGGCCGGAAAGTTGAGGGAAGCTGGTTATGCAGCAATTGAGGCCATTGCAGTTGCCTCGCCTAATGAGCTGGCTGTGGCAGCAGAACTGGGCGAGCCTTCTGCTGGTAAGATAATATCTGCTGCTCGATCTATGGCCAAATTGGGAGGATTTGAGAGTGGTGAAGATATTCTGGAGAGAAGAAAAAAGGTCAGAAGAATCACTTCGAGCAGTGATGAACTCAACCAGCTTTTAGGAGGGGGTGTAGAGACCCAGTCAATAACAGAGTTGTTCGGTGAGTTC
>JBKHKH010000097.1:0-7601 GCA_046537735.1 Archaeoglobaceae archaeon
ATTGATTTGGCTTAATTTAAGAAGTATTCGAAATTTCATCATTCTAATACAAGTATTTCTGATTACCCCAATCTAATTCCATTCTCAACCTTTAAAAGATCGAGCAGTCCCCTAAACTCTCTTAACACCAGATCAGCTCCATCCATGCGCTCAAACCTTTTAGAACCATAAGCAGCATAAGCAGTCCTCATCCCCAACCTCCTACCAGCCTCAATATCCCTATTCAGGCTATCACCCACAATCAAACTCTCCTCAGCATTAACCCCCAACCTCTCCAAAGCCAACTCCAAGGAATCAGTCTCAGGCTTCCTCGTCCCCGTCATATCAGCAGAAACCACCACATCAAAGAACTCCTCCAACCCAACCCTCCTCAACCTGCTCACAGCATGCCCATTAAAAGCATCAGTAACCACACCCAACCTCAACCCCATTCTCTTCAGCTTCTCAAGGGTCTCCCTCACCCCAGGATAAGGCCAAACACTCTGGAGTTTAACATCCTCATATATCCGGCAGCACTCTCCAAGTTCTGCATCAACCCCGACCCCCAGGTCCATTAAATAATCCTGAATGTTCCGGTGGTCCTCAAACCCATACCCCCTAAAGAAATAATTCAGCAACTCCTCACCATCCCCCTCACCAATGTGCTCCACAACAGCATTGCATGCCTTCAGTTTAGCCTCATAGAACTCCAGGAGGGTGTTGTCCATATCAAAGATAATTGCCTTCACCTCTCTATCTCCAGTTCCATTAGTTTCCTGCATATCCTTAAGTCCCTCTCAAAGTCCTCCACCATCTGCTGGTCCAGAAACCTTAGCTTCAGATCCTCATGCCTCTTCTTACCCTTGAACTCCCCGAAGACCACCACAGAATTCAATTTCACCACTCCGAACACCATGGCCAGATTATATACCAGCTCCAGCATCTGCTCATCCGTGCAGTGATCAGCACTGATAACGTGAGGATACTCGAACAAGAAGTACTCCAAGCCCTCCACCTCACACATATCAACCATCGACACGTCAGCGGTCAACAACACTGGTAGGCAACCTCTCTCTTTCTCGAACCTCTTCACCGTCTTCACTATTATCCTGTCATTCTCCTCACTATCCCTAACAGACCCTTCAACCCCTCCACCTCCAGTGCCTTATCCCTTACTCTCTTACACTCCCTTAAAGCTATTCTCGCCTTCCTGGACCTCTTCATCCGCTTGTTGACCCACTCATCCAACAAGAAGTTCTGGTACTTCACAACCTTCTTCAACTCAGAGATCTGGTTTGGACTATACTTGTAGTTGAGAGCACCCTCTACCTCCTCCTTCACCGTATCCACTAACAACAGATCATCCTCAAGACCAAAATTGGATAAGAACTGGTGATACAAAATATTGGTATCCGGACAATAGTAGACCTTCTTCTGCAAGCTCCTGTACCTCTTGACCTTCTGCCTGAAAGCATCCTCATTCTCGTACCTGATAACCCCAGAGCTCAGCATGCACTCCAATAGGTCCGCATACTCCGGCATCTCCTTACCCAGCTCCCCCAACTCCTCTACTTGTTTATCAAAGTCGTATTCACCTATCAACACCTTCAACCTGAAACCCTCTGAGTGTACAGCGGTGAGGATCTGGAAGTGAGGGTATAAGGGGTACATTAAACTGACATCTTCAAGCATGTTCACCAGGATCTGAAGCTCATCCCTGGAGACAATAACATCACGGTAATTCATCGCTTATCACCTCTTCCGCACTTCAGCAATGAAATCCCTCAACACCTGGTCCTTCAAAGGCTTCATCTTATAAGGTTTGGACCCCAAATCTTTCACCGCCAGATAGAAGACGTGATCCACCCTCAGCTTCTCAGCCGGTAACAAAGCCCCAGCAACCAGAGCTTTCCTGCCAGGAGTTATGTCCACAGCCACCGTGTAACCCTCCTGCTTCAACTCCTTGATCAGAGAATTCAATTTCAATCCAGCCTCAATGAACTCCGCCTCTCCAACAATCTCGGTCTTAACCTCAGGACTGAACCCGAATTCTTCCGATAGTATCTTTAAACCACTAACCGCTTTATCCACATCATCTGAATAGATGTCCTCGGCAAAGACCTGCACCAGATCAGGGTAATACCCACTTTCGAGGATAGCATAATATGAATTAACCAATGCCCAGGTGGAGCGGCCCAGGATGGTGATCAAGGCTTTAGGCATTGATATCACCAGAAAATTCCCAAGTTCTCCAATCTTCAGAAGTTAGCTTTCTTAACATTCAGTATGTCCTCCAGTTCTTCCAGATCAGCTTTACCCTTTGACATGTAATTTTTGATCCAGTCCTCAACCTCCTCTGTCCTCCCCACCCCACTCTCAATTATTTTTTGTCGAACAGCTTCCCAGTCCTCAAGGTAGTGGTCGAACCATGATCTGTATTCCAGCTCCCTTTCACCGCACAGCATTGCTATCTTCTTACTCCTCTCCTGCATTAGTCTGAGTGTAACACTTGATTTGGGAATAGGATAGGGGTATACTCTAACACACTCCCCCAGAACATCATGTGCTGTTGTCCTCAACCTGTACTTGAATTTCTCAATTTCGAACTCTTTACTGTCCAGCAGATCGTACACAAACTTACACTTATCTAACTCCAGTCTGGAAAGTTCGTACCTGGCCTCTTCAGTATCCATCAAACCTTCGCTGACCAGGTAGCAAACATAAAAAGCATAAATGTCGGGATCACGGCTCCTTTTACTGGCCTTATCCAGAAGGTCGTCAATATTAAAAGGACCGCCCCGCAGGAACAGGGAGCAGGCGGCCTTAAAGTAGTACTCTGCAGCCTTTTCAGTCTGATCAAGGTGACCGTAAACTAAAGCGATGTTGTAGTAAACGCTAGTCCCAACATCTTTCAACACATTTTTGTGTTCAAGGGCCTCGAAGAACAACTCCAGAGACTCATCCAGCTTATCCAGATCAAAGTAAAGGTTTCCCAGATTATTGGCAGCTATGGCGTAATCCTCTTCATTGGTACCATATTTCTGGTAGAGGTCCATCAATAAAGTGTATTGATCCTGAAACATAACCTCAGATTTTCCGTACATTCTATTTACACCATAAAGGATCCCCAATGAGTTCATGGTTCTAGCCAGTTGTACAGCCTCTTCCGGTTTGTGATAAAGATTGATCCTGAGGTTGAAAGACTCCAGCAGGAATTCTTCAGCTTTAGTATAGTCTTTATTGACGTAGTAACTCCCCAGAGCCAAGCAAACCGACGCCAGGATCCTCCTGTAATTCTCCAGGGCAGTTCGCTTCCTTGCTTCTCTGTAGATCTCCAGCAATATCTGTTCATACACATGTATACACTCCAATTCTCTAAGATAGTACCTGAAATCAGCAGTTCCTCTTAAGCCCATCCTGACGAACTCCTCCGTTATCTCGGGCTGAACTTCAATATCGGAGGAGACTCCAAAGAGGGCCTTAGTCAGAGACATAGCTCCCCCCATCTCTCATTACTACAGCATTATCAAAGTTATCAGCAAACCAACCCGGATTCTCAGTGTGCACCGGTATCAGCACCTCCGGATCGACCTCCTCAATGATATGCCTCAATTCATCAGCGGAGACGTGTCCGGATGCATGATAGCCCTCCTCAAAGTAGGGCTTACCCTCAGCAACCCCAAAACCACAAGTCCTGAAATTAAACCTGGATAACCAGTTATGCAACCGTAGAAAGTCGAACTCCTGCTCTTCAGTGAAAGCCTCCGACGAAGAGTAGACATACGTCCCCTTCTCTGGTTTGATGTCCAGCAAATGCTTCAGGTTATACAGGGAGAAGCACAGTATGTATTGCTCGGGGTTTCGGGATATCTCTGCAGGATCAACGTAAGCATCGCTCCATCTCTCTTCAACCACTTCCTCCCACTTATCCTTCCTGCCTTTCAACTCCCCATAGATCAAAACATCATCCATTCTGCAATTGCCATCAGCGCACTCGATGGCGTGAAGCATGTAGGCGTCCTTAGCGTTCACCACCAGCTTCCTCCCCTCCTTGTGTGCTATCTCCCTGAACATCTCCAGCCTCTCAAAGTTCCGGGGCGAGAAATCGGCTGTCACCAGACCATCCGACTCCTCCACAGCATCAAGGCACTTCCGGAGAACGATCTCCTCCGAGTCATGATAATTCTCCTCTCTGCTGGTCCTGGTACCCTCAATGATCAGAACAGAGGCATCTCTGGCATTCTTGACGAAATGCCTGGTCTTATACCCGTACTTCCCGTGCAGCCTCAAGTCACCGGAGTAAGCCACCACACTATCCCCCTCAAGAACATAGCCGGTAGCCCCGTAGATGGAGTGATCCACTTCATAATCCCTAACACGGAAGGGTGTGCTACACTCACAGTAATGATCCACACACCCCGGGTCCAGCTTTTTGGCATTCCTTCCATCCTGACCCGGTCGGGAGCACATGAAATCCTTTAGGTCATCAGGTACAGAGCTCATGTAAAAGTCCCTACCCTTGTATGGCTCTCCCTTCGCCGACTTCAATACCCTGTCCTCTTTATCTCTCACCGTATAATAAGCAACCTCAGAAGCAAGCTTCGTTGCGGATACATCCCTCATAGCTTTGACAATGGCACAAGTAGTTGGAGAAGCAATGAAAGGTATCTTCTCATCCAGCAGCCCGGCATTACCGCAGTGATCGATGTGAGCATGGCTGAAGAGCACTGCATCCACATTCAACCTGGGATAGGAGCTAATGTCGAGATCTGAGGGGACCACGTCTCTCCTGTAGATGTTCAGCTTGGGGATCAAGTCAAGGTAGAGCAGGTCGTGTATCCCCCTAACCCCTCTCTCTGTAATGAATTCAGCGAAATACTGGCCATATCGAGCGAAGTTCATCCCGAAATCCAGAAAAACTCCTCTCCCATTCTCCTCCACATATATCTTGTTACCTCCAATGGTTTCCGCACCATCATAAACCGTTATTTTCATTTTCCACCTCCTCCAGTCCCGAAATTGAAGAGAAATAGCTTCGCATACTGTTGAAGGATTGCATTGTCTTACCCATGCTGGTGTGAGCGTTGCCCAAATGCTTATTGGTCTTACCGAGTGACTCCTCAAGCTCACCCATGTATTTGTCCAGACCATCAATTTTCTTCTGTATCTCTTCTGCTCTCTCAGAGATCTCCTCAGCCCTGATTCCAGCTGATATCAGGTTGAGGTAGGCGGGCAATACTGAGGGGGAAGACAGTATAACTCCTTTCTTTGAGGCGTTGACCACCACATGGGGAGCTTCGCTCACAAGTTGATAATAGATGGTGTCGGAGGGAACATACATGAAAGCGAAATCCATGGTTGTTTTTTTACCCACATATTTTCTTCCTACATCATCAATATGCTTTTCCACATCCTTCAGGAATCTGTTCCAGAATCTCTCCCTTTCCTCCTCTTTTTCGGCCTTTCCAAAATTCTTAAGGTTTTCAAGGGGGAACTTGGAATCAATGCAAAGGTTCTTGTCGCTCTCTACCTGTATACAGGCGTCTGGAGTTCCTGTCTCGGGAATATTTTTCTGAAAATGCAACCTCTGAGAAGGGAACATGTCCTTGAGCAGATTCTCAAGCTGTAATTCCCCAAACTTCGCTCTCGACTGCTTTATCTCGAACATCGACTTCAAGTCAGTTGTAAGTTTTTTCAAATCGTTAGAGGTCTCCTTTAAATTGCTTGCATCGTCATGGATCCCCAATTCTTTAAGAGAGGTTGTAAAAGCGCCTTTTATTACTTCTGTGTTTCTGGACATGGCGGATATAAAAACGTTCTCAAATACACTGGACGATGTCTGAAAGGTCCTGAGAACAGCGTTCTCTACTCCCTGCTCCATGTTTTGGTAGAGCTCATCGATTTTCTTGTGTGATTCCTCAAACTTCTCTTCTATATTATTCTCTACTTTTCTCTGCCTCAATAGAAGATATATCAAAACGATGACCAGGAAGGCTATAATATAAATGTAATAATCCATTTCATACCCCCCACAATATCTCTCCCAGATCTGTGACCTTAATCTTAACGTTCCTCCCTTCCTTCCTCCTCTTCACAAAACCCACATCCTCTAACCTGGCGATGTGGTGGCTGATCCTCGACCTCTCGCTCTTGAACTCCTGACTATCCTTCTTCATACCAGGATTCAGTTTGAACACCAGCTCGTCCAGCGTCCTCTCCCCGTCAAGGGCATTTATTATCTCCATCTGCTCCTTCCCCGGCAGATTTACGGGTAGAATAGGGATTTCCACTATCTCCTCAATACCTACTTCCACATCGTTCTCATCGTATTGGGGTATGGAAGAGATCACCCTCGATCCGGTGACGCTGGCAGCGATGTAGGCCGCAATAGAAAATGTCCTCAAAGACCCGGAGACATTCAGTATGACATCCTCTTTCTGGGAGTTTATCAACTGCACCAGCTGGGATGCTGCTCTGATGGTATCCTTCTTATCCACCTCAGCCACCTCCGCATCCCACACCGCCTTGACCTCACTCTCGATTTTCCGTGCAACCCTCCTCGCTATCTCTTCACCCCTTGATCTCTGCTCTCCCACCGCAAGTATTATCTTGCTCACCGGATACTCTCTCAACACTTTGATGGACTCCAGCAGCCTGTTTTTGTGGTGACCCACGAACACTATCTGAACTGTCACAATACTGAATCGTTTTAACATTACTTAAATTTTTTGTTCAATTATACATAATCAAGTAAATCATTCAAGTATGAAAAAATTAATAAACAATGAGTTAAACATTTAACTCTTACCAACATGGGTGGGGTGATAAGGATTAAAGAAAGAAAAATAACCATCTGGTCGAAATGGAATGGTCAGATCACCAGAAGAGAAGTAGTGGACAAAAAAGGCGATCCTCTAACTCCTGTGAAGAGGGAGAGAGTTGAGCCGTACAAGAGTTTCGTTTGCTGGGTGTGCAAAGGATTTGGAGCTCTTCCAGATCCTTTCGTCAGGGCAGGGAGGATCGAAGAACAGCCTTGCCCCACTTGCGGTGGAGCGGGAAAGGTCGTCCTCAAAGGAAACTCCAGGATCGACGCCACCTTTGAATCCCACGAGATATCCCTGATCAGGAGATACGAGACCACAGGCGACCACACCGAGGTAATTGAAACGCCATGGGACAAAGTGAAAGCAAGTGCGATTCAACCACTCTAACGGGAGAAGGATGCGGATAATACCCAGAACAGAGCTCATCCTATACCTGCTCCTTCCTTCGTGTATAATTTTGACTCTGACCATGGTTTACTTCCTCCCCTCTGAGTTAAAGAACTTATTCACCTTAAGATACAATTTCTTCTCTTTTTCAAACCCTTCTGACCTGTTGAGGCTCTACACCTACCACCTGATCCATTATAATCTTCTACATTTCATGGGGAACCTGGTAGGCTTCACCATTATCTACTGGGCCCTGGTCCATGTGGTGGTACGGGGTGATGAGGTCAGGATGTTCAAAGTGATGTCATTTATCATATTCCTGGTCGTTGCTCCCGCTCTGGGCATCCTTGATCTAATATTGTTCAGCGATACTGCTGCCAGGCAGGGATGCGGTTTTTCCGGCATCTTGCT
>JBKHKH010000026.1:0-19235 GCA_046537735.1 Archaeoglobaceae archaeon
CAGGAGCCTTAACTTATGTATTGGGCTGGATAACGGGAGTTATATTCTATTTAATGGAGAAGGAAAGCACATACGTCAGATTTCATGCAGTACAATCCATTGCACTGTTCCTCCCGCTTCACGTTATTATCATCGTCGTGGGATATGTTCCGTTCTTTGGATGGGTTGTATCCAACTTATTGGGACTGCTTGCCTTTGTACTGTGGATCGTGCTGATCGTAAAAGCCTACCAGGGTGAACGGTTCAAGCTGCCTGTTACTGGAGATATTGCAGAGGAACGTTCCTGAAAGTACTGATGTACAGCCCCAGAATTTACTTCAGCTGATCCATATTCCACTATCTCTTTTTTTAATTTTTTAGTTTAGCTTGTAAACCAATTTGGTTATACACCTAAAGCAGGTCAAGAGCAGTTAAACTTAAAACAAGAACAAGAAAAATAAGGTAAAATCAAAATGCTCCGGTGAGGTAGGGGATATCCTGGGAGTCTCCGGAACTTCCAACCCGGGTTCGAGTCCCGGCCGGAGCGTCCTCATTCGATTTTATCTCTAACCGGATGAAAACCTAAAAGAGTGGTTTGATAGGTGATCGTTTGACAATTGATCATTCTTCATTCCACTTCAGGTGTCCACAGACTTAACACGAAGTTTTCTTCTCTGTTGAAGAGATCTAACACTTTTTCAAAGCCTGTTCTCTCCGCTAATTCTCCAACCTTTTCTATGGAATATTTTCGTGATATCTCCGTGTGGATCTTCTCTCCCTTCAAGAATTCTATTTCCATATCCAGATCCTTTATCTTCACTGTCTGATCCTTTTTGCTTTGTATATAGCTTTCCATTTGTTGCTTCACTGGATCGTACAGGGGAACATGCTCGAACTTGTTGAGATCGAAGTCGGCACCCAGCTCCCTATTTATTCTCTTCAATAGATTCAAGTTAAACTCTCTAGTCACACCTTCTGAGTCGTTGTAGGCGGGTAAAAGTTTTTGAGGGTCAGTGGTCAGGTCGAAGCCTATTAACATGTAATCTCTTTCATCCAGATTCGACCGAATCCTTTTCAGAAAACTTTCTTCTTCATCAGGCGTGAAGTTACCTATACTCGAGCCCAGAAAAAGCACCAGCAATCTACGGTCATCCTTTTTATGGAGCAATTTCAGTCCATTAACATAGTCGGTGTTCACGCACCTTACAGGATAAACCTGATTTTCTTTCCTGGTCCTGTCAGTGAATTCCTGTAGCGCTTTCTGGGATATATCAATAACCGTTAAATTGAAATCAATCCCTTTTTCCATAAAGGAGCTTAACAGTATCGAGGTCTTTTTCCCGTCACCCACCCCCAATTCCACGATATTGACTGGTTCAGACCCCAATACGAAGGCTAAATCCCTTGAACGGTTTTTTAAGATCTCTTTCTCCGCGTTAAACAGATAGTATTCCGGTAAGTCCATGATCTTTTGATAGAGCCTTGACCCCTGGTCATCGTAGAGGTATTTCGAGGGGATAAATTTCTGCTCGGCTTTGAGTCCAGCCTCCACATCCTTACGGAACTCATTAGATATGTGAACTTCGTCAGCATCCCTTACATCTTCAGGAGAGATCACCATTCAATACCACCTCCGATAGTTTCCTGATCTTATGTTTCCTCTCTGGACCCTGTTTGTGCGAAATCTCTTGTGGGAGGTTCCAGAAATTCGGGACCTACAGGATCTTTAATGGTCTCTTCCAGGATCCGATCTATATCTTCCCTTATACTGGGATCCAGTTTCTGGCCCAACACATCATTGACTTCATTCAGGTATTCAGGTTTCCAGGCGCCCCACAGAGCTACAGAATTCTTGTTGTCCAGGATCCACTGGATAGCCACATCTATTAACTTTCTGTTGTGCTCTTCTGCCATCCTGGAAAGCTTTTCCACCGCTTCCAGATACTGCTGGTACCTGGATGGTCTGAACTTGGGATCGTCCTTCTTAACGGAGTGCTCGCTGTATTCTGCATCCGGCAATAACTTGCCTGTCAGCAGACCCTGGCACAGTGACCTGTAAGCGAGGAAAGTTATGTTGTTCTTTTTACAGAAGGGAAGGACGTCATCCTCATACTTTCTCTCGAAAATATTGTAAGGCATCTGGCAGGTATTAACTTCAGTTTCTCCGGAGAACTCTTCTATCTGCTCCACACTAAAATTGCTCACACCTATGGCCCTTACCTTACCCTCCCTCTGCAAATCTTTTATTGTTCTGGCTGTGTCCCTTAAGGGGTGAAGGGGGTCGGGCCAGTGCACGTGAAGTACGTCAACGTAATCCGTATTCAGTCTCTTTAGAGAAGTTTCAATGTCCTTCAATATCCTTTTCGGAGTGCCATTTCTGACTGTATCATTTTCATAATCCAGTCCGGTTTTGGTGGCTACAACGAACTCCTCACGATCGTATTCTTTTAAAGCATCCCCCACTATCTCTTCCGAACGTCCTTTCCCGTAAACCGGAGCGACATCAATTAAAGTGATCCCCTCCTCCAGAGCCTTATGAACGGTCTCTATCCCACTCCTTTTTTCGTGGTACCCTATCGGCTGGCTGCCCAGACCTATGCGGGATACTATGATGTCCGTTCCAGCTATATTGGTATATTCCATGCGAACACCTCAACGGCTAATCGCCCACGAAACCACCCCAGATATCATCGTACCTGTCCTCTTTCTTCTTGAACTCCTCCATAATTTCAGGGTCAGGGACTACTTTGTATACATTGCCTCCTCCGTCCTCGCCATGGAGGTCCGTGAAGTACATGCCGTCCGGACCGAATGCCAGGCCACATGGACTTGCAGCTCCTTCTCCTTTATAGACCACAAAATTGTCATATGACTTTACTGCGGTAGCGTCCTGACTCAACTGGAGCTTCACTATCTTTTTACCTTTCTCAGAAGTACCTTTTTGGTAGGATGCACCGAAGAGTGCCACGAAAAGATTATCGGTGTACTGTGGTGGGAATTGATCCCCCTGCATGAAATCCAGTGCCGTTGGCGCTTGAGTGTAATGCCACCAGAATATGGAGTTCTTCCTCATGGTGTTGGGCCATCCATAGTTCTCATATGGCTCTACTCTGGCGATACGGTCATCTTTATCCGGTCCGTTCCCTGCGATATACATGCTCTGGTCGCTCTTCCTCCATGCAGCACCGAATGGGTTTCTGAAACCTTTGGCATAAACCGGGCTTTCCGAGATGGGATTATCCCAGGGTATGCTTCCATCGTGGTTTAATCTGAGCACTTTACCCCTGAGATCATTCCAATCCTGTGACTTATACCATGCGCCACCATCACCCAACGTCACGTACAATTTCCTGTCAAATCCTATGGACACTGACTGGATCTGATGGGCTCTCCGGGTAGAAGGTATATCCTTCATTATATCTTTTAGGCCGTCCATGTGAAGGCCATCCTTACTTCTGGTCCTGACCAGCCTTGACTTTATCTCACTATCTTCTTCGTATATCATGCTCAAGTAAAGGTCTCCTGATTCAGGTTCTACACAAATACCGGTTAGGCCGGATTCGCCGCTGCCAGGGAACTCGTGGCTGGGCTCGTAATTCAACAGGCCTTCAGCATAGGTATAAACAGTGTGGTCATTGGTTACGGCCTTCACCTGTCCATACAGTTCGGTCAGATAAAATAACGGGTCTTTAGGGTCTTTACCCGGGTTGGGCATAAAAGCGATGTTCACCGGAAGATCGAGACCGGTTGCAACATGCTCCATTTTAAAACCGGGATATAACCACCAGTTTTCTACAAAATTTCCCCCCATATCTTACACCTCAGGTCACAGTTATTGAGATGCTTTTTAAGTTTTACTTCAGTATTTAGTATTAGAATATTCGATAAAAACGGGATGGCGTCTCTTTGAGGTATTGTAGTATATCTCAGTCTTGGTACTTCCTCTTACTTATCCTGATTGGTACAATCCCTATCACTATATTCTGCTCATATTTTGGTAGCAGGGCACAAAGCGTCTCCGAGTGGTCTTTACCGCTAACTGTAGGCGTCGTGATCCCGGTATCCTGTGGATCCTGCTCCATTTTAAAATGAGGCATGAGGAAGTCCAACCATAAACCAGTTAGGTCTCAGGCTCGAAAACAGTGTTTTGGGGTATACCTGTCTCGATGGGGTTGTTTTCGTCGCTGCTCCATTCGAACCAGCCTCCGTCATAGATGGAGATATGGGGCCACGTCATCAGATAGGCGTTAAGGAAGGCTTCGCTGGCCCGCCACCCGGTTCCGCAATAGAATGCCACGTGTTTTTCAGGAATTATATGGTTTTCAGCCCAGTTCTCGGCTATCTCAGTGTATTGTCGCATCGTATTATCCAGGTTGCGATAGTTTTCCATGTGGTAGGCATCACTTCCATTGTTCCCGAATATCGAACCGGGTATGCGCCCCTTCTTGCTGATATAGTTGTAGCCGCTCACATTCCCTATATATTCATCCCAGCTCCTAACACTCACCAGCTCCCCATGAGAGGCCAGTAATTGCTTTGCCTCAGGAGTATCGATGATGTATTCCGGGTGAGCCGGGATCTCCACACCGAAGTCTTCAGCTTTTCTTATCTTTCCCTCGTCAGTTGTAAGGCTGTAGCCTTCAGCCTCCCACCTGTTCAGCCCTCCGTTTAAAATGCGAACATCATTGACACCGGCATACAACATGATAACGGCACAGCGCATGGCAGCCAAATGACCTGCATTCATACCAGGATAAGGGTCTCTGTTGTTAGGGTGAGAGTATCTCCCATAGAGTATTACCGTGGTATCTGATGTTATTCCATATCCCAGGAGTGCTCTCTCCAGCTCCTCAGGAGAGCGTCGATTCCACGTTTTGGGGTCCTCAAGCGATAGCGTATCGATGTGGATGGCTCCAGGAATATGGCCTTTCTCATAATCCTCCCTGAACCCATAGCTTGCGTGACCTATAACGAACTCATTACTTTCGTATGATGGTGGTCTTCCCCCATCGACAAGGATCTTCACCCACTCGGGGTATACCAGTTTTTCATACCTCGGTAGTCTCTCCAGAGGGAGGTTACTGTCACTCGACCACTCAAAGAAATGATTATAAACACTTACATCATCATATCCTGCCTCTACCAGTTTTTCTCCCAAAAATTCTGTTTCACCCCAATCATAGCCGTAAACAACGATCGATGATCCTTTTGAGATGTTCTTATCTTCAAGAATGTCCAGCCAATCATTGTACTCCAACCAGCTGAGAGGAAAAGAGAGCGCACCATGTATATGCCCTCCCCTAGGTTCCCCCTTCATTGCCCATCCATTGAACGCATCAATGGGACGAGCATCGATCAAAAAATTGTTTGCTTTTTTAACCCATCCGAGGAGCTCTTTCCCATCAACACCTGTTTCACGCACACTCATAATCCCACTCCCCCACTTCTATAACGTACTATACCTTTCTTTAACCTACTGAATACCTTAATCTAGTTATCCAATAATCGGCACAATAAAAAAATTTCTCACTACACGGGCTTTGCACATTAATTATATAAACCCTAATTAAAATTAAGAGTCTTCTGTCAGGCAATGGTTTTATGCTCCACTAATTGAGTTCAACGGCTCATCGGCCATGATCCATATCCTATCTGAATCCTTTTTGACCTTTACCTTGACCTCATAAACCGACTCAATATTACGTGGAGTGAGTATCTCCGTTCCACCTGCATAGTGGATATAACCATCTTTTACCATGATAATCTTATCGCTGTACCTGGCTGCCAGATTCAGGTCATGGATAGCCATTACCACGGAGACACCGTATTCAGTCTGAGACTTCGCTATGTTCATGACCTCCATTTGATGTTTTAGGTCCAGGCTGCTGGTGGGCTCATCCAGCAACAATACCTGCGGTTCCTGAGCGAGGGCTCTGGCCATTATGACCTTTTGTCTCTGACCGCCGCTCAACTCGGTTATATCCCGCATGGCCAGCGATTCCAGTCCCAATTTCTTTATGACCTCAGATACTATCCTCAAATCCCTCTCACCGGGTTTCCAGTTCATGTGCGGCTTCCTGCCCATTAAAACCGTATCGAATACAGTTGCAGGAAACGTTCTGGTCTCTGTTTGAGGCACATAGCCCACCCTTCTGGCGATATCTTCTTGACCTAAGCTGTTTAGCTCCTGCCCATCTATCAGAATTGTGCCTTTTTTAGGCCTCAAAATTCGATTTATACACCTCAGGAGAGTGGTCTTTCCGGAGCCGTTAGGTCCTACAATACCCAGGACTTCTCCGCTCTCCACCATTAAATTTATATCCTTCAATATACGGGATCCGTTAAAGCTAAATTCCACTCCACTGACCTTTATTTTCACCAGTACTCCCTCCCTTTTACCACCAAGTATATGAACAGAGGAGCTCCCAGGAACGAAGTTAGAATTCCCACAGGGAGAACTACAGGGGCAAGCAAGTTCCTGGCAACAGTATCAGAAGCGAGCAAGAGCAAGCCACCCAGAAGGCATGAAGAAGGAAGCAAGAACATCTCGTTACCTCCCACAGCCTTGCGCACAATATGGGGAACTACCAGACCTATAAAGCCAATGATCCCCACAAAAGATACTATCAAAGCGGTCACCAATGAGGCCAGAAGCATGCCCTTGACCCTCAATCTCTCCACATTCACTCCCAGACTTCTGGCCGTTTCATCCCCTGAATCCAGTGCGTTGTAGTTCCAGCTGTTATAGGCGAAATAGATAGTCGATGGGATGACTATCGCTGCTATCAGGCCCAGCTCTTGCCAGGTAGTCCTTCCCACGTCCCCAAAGGTCCAGAAGACCACCGCTGCCAGCTCTACATCACTGGCAAAGTACTGCATAGCGGTTATCCCCGCAGTGAATAGAGAGCCGAGAGCTACTCCAGTGAGGATCATGGTCTCTGGTGAGGCTCTCTTGTAGGTGGCCAGACCTATTATTATCAGGGTGGAGACCAGCGACCACATGAAGGCAGATATGGTAGTGATGTAGGGATTGTTGAGTATTACCGCATCGGCACTACTGCTTTGCATAGTCCCCGCTCCCAGGGCAATTATGGAGAAAGCTGCCCCGAAGGCTGCTGCGTGAGAAATACCTAAAGTAAATGGTGAGCCCAGAGGGTTCCTCAGCACACTTTGCATTACCGCTCCGGATATTGCCAGTCCCGCACCCGCTGCTATAGCAGTGAGGGCTTGAGGAAGTCTGATATTCCAGATAATATTGTAAAAGTGTGAACTCTGCCCCAAACTCTGTCCTGTTATCGCCCCAAAGACTTCAGAGACTGGAATATTTACCGGCCCATAAACTATGGAGAATATGAACATTATAAACAGAAGTAGAATTGATACTATGCTGAATATCAGTTTTTTTCCTGCATACTCTCTGTATCTGGCCAGAACTTCCTCTTCAGATATCTCAGACATAACTCACTCCAGACCGTTAATCCAGATCTAGCTTACCGAAACCTCCAAACTCGTTCTCCATCTCTTCATAGACCGGCTTACCCACAAACCGGGTGTAGATCTCATTCGCTTTTTTCTGGGGATCTATATCACTAAAACTCTCTGGATAGATCACTTTACCAATATAGTAGGCGTTGGCCACAACTGTGGCATAATTGGTGGTGTAATAATTGTAGGGAAGGATCCCGTACATTTTGTCATCTTTTAAGGCATCCAGGCTGTGGTATTCTGCTCTCTCCAGATCCTTCTCTACCAGCGAATATCCCTGTCTATCCACAAAAATGATATCAGGATTCCACTGGGTTAGCTTCTCTCTACTGACCATGGCGTGCTCCAGTCCCAGACCGCCAGCAACGTTTCTGGCATCCAAATACTCAAAAGGTGCGTAGGCAGGTTCAGTGGATACAATACCGTGGGCTCCGCGGTGAGCAACCCCACCCACATAAACAGCTGGTTTCACCTCTTCAGAGATGTCCTTTGTTCTGTGGTTTAGATCCTGTATGGTAGAATTCATGTACTGAATTAATTCCTCTGCTCTATCCTCTTTGTTAATTATATCCCCCATCAGTCTTAGAGCATCGTAAAACGTCTTTCTACCTTCCTCGTGGGGTCTGCCGTATTCCAGGACCACTACCGGTATCCCCGTCTTCTGCTGAAGATTATCGGCGTCACCTGCTTTAGTATAAGTCCAGAAAATAACATCAGGGTCCTGGGCAGCGATCAATTCAGCATCACCACCGTGCTGAGGCCCTATAGATGGTAGTTCAGTCAGTTCCGGGTGGGCCATGATATATGGTCTCAAATGGTCGCTCTTTTCGAAATCCTCCACACCCACAACCTTGTGAGTAGCATTAAGATAGGTGATCAACCGCAAAGAACCGGCTCCAACACCTACCACCCTATCCACTTCCTCAGGAACTTCCACAGTTCTACCCGCCATATCCGTGATCTCAATTGTTCCTTCACCTCCAGCTTGAGAACGCTGGCTGCAACCTGAGAACGCCAATGTGGCCGCTATGAGGAGGGCGAGAGTTAAATACACTAACCTGTGAGACATACTTTAAACCCCTCTTTATTAACCTAGTTGGTAACTTATCTTACTTAGTAACACTATATAAAATTTTCGTGGCACTAAATACTAATTATCATTGGATTGGTAACAAAGTGGACCAGCTCAATGAAGCTTGTGGGACCAATTTGTGATGTAGAGTGGAAACGTTTATAGATGTTAAAGGAATATACTAATACAATACAAACTAAAAATGGGGGTGGTTTTATGGAATCTTTGGGAAAAGCCAAGTTAAAAGGCTCAGATGTATGTCTAACCAAGCCCGTCAAGGATAAACTACAAGTTGATGACGGGGATTACGTGGAATTTTTTGACGAAGATGGTAAGATCGTGATCAAGAAAACGGAAAAAACTAAACCTTAATATCTTTATTTTTTATTTTTATATTTGACCTGGAAAGCGACTTCATTGCTCAGAAACCAATTCCAACAAGTAGTGCCTTTGATCTTCATTGAGTTTCACCGATTTACCCCTGAGGAAGTTGATGCTGTTGTATATATCTCTTAGGCTACCTTCTTTGACTTCCAGAATCATCTTTTCCGCCTTCAAGTGTTCCATGAGTTTTCCGTAATCTATTAGACCATTAAAGAGTGGCAAATGGCTATCCCAAGGTTTTTTCCACACTCCATAGTTGTTGTGCACGTTTAAATGGCAAATATAATCTCTCAAAACCCGGAAATAGTCTATTATCTCTAGATCATACATACAGGAAGATACGAACGCATGACCTACATCCACATTCACTCCCAGATTATCCATTCCCACTTTCTCTACAATCTCCACAAGGTCCTCAGGTTTTTCTCCTATTCTGGTGAAGTTCAACTCGTTGGTGAACATATTCTCAATTACGATATTTATTCCATAATCCTGAGCAACCTTACATACCTGCCTGAGGTTAGTTATCACATTGCATAAGGATTTGGCGTGGCAATAATCGCCTCCATGAACTACAATAGGGTCTGCTCCAATATTATGGCTTATACTTATCACCTTTTCCATCAGCCTGATATTGATGCCATTTAATGAGGCAAGATCTATTCTGGTCCTCTCAACCAGAGAGTTTTGATAAGGGGCATGAACACAATATTCCACATTAAAGGATTCTTTTAAATCCAGAGCATCCTGGACAACCCTATCTTCCTCAACAAGGAAGTCAATATTGGCTAAAGATAACTCAACCACATCTAATTCATCTAGAATTGATTTCAGTGTATTATTTTCGAATTTTTTCAAGGCAGACGAGTTTATTCCTATTTTCATATTTATCAGTATTTCTTTGCTTCAATTTATAATTTATCTGCTTAAAAACTATAGGAGTACAATCGATACTTAAAACATTTATTCATAATAGAACTATTTACACTGCACTGGAAAGTTAATTCAAGAAAGAGAGTGAGTAAGATAAATTCAGGTACTACTTCTCCACTTCATTGATCAATTCCTTAACTTTCTGCTCGATCTCCCCCATTACCCGATTGTAGTTCTCCTCACTCTTCCCTACAGGATCTTCCAGGGGCCAGTGCCTGACAGGCTTCGAGGTAGGAATGTAGGGACAGGATTCCTCGCATACAGTTACAATGAGGTCGAAATCTTCCAAATCAACCTCATCCAGGGTTCTGGGTCTCTCCTTTTCCACTTTATAGCCCGCTTCATCTAGCATTCGGATTGCTGTGCTGTCAATCTTATCCGCCTTTTCCACGCCAGCACTCTCTGCAACCCACTCTTCAGCATAAAAGTTGAATATTGCTTCTGCCATAACGCTTCTGCAAGAGTTATGGATGCACACAAAGACGACTTTCTTACTCATTTAATTCCTCCGCCATTCATCCAATCCTTCCTCTGAGGAACTTCTCCGTAAGCTTCTTTTTCGGAGCCTCGAAAATCTCATCAGCGTTCCCCACTTCTATTAACTCGCCCAGATAAAGAAAAGCCACCTTGTCAGAGACCCTTGCTGCCTGTGGGGGCGAGTGTGTTACCATTATAATAGTATAATCTCGTTTAAGTTCGTAGATGAGGTCTTCGATCCTGTCCGTGGATATAGGGTCCAGATTAGCCGTTGGCTCGTCCATAAGGAGTACCTGTGGCTTTAGAGCCAGCGCTCTAGCGATACACAACCTCTGCTGCTGACCACCGCTCAAGGCTGTAGCTGGAGCTTTGAGCCTGTCTGAGATCTCATCATAAAGGGCTGCTTTCCTCAGAGCCCATTCTACCCTCTCATTAATTTCCTTCTTGGAATCGTAGAGTTTGTTGAGCCTCAAGCCCAAAGAGACGTTATCGAAGATGGACATGTGGGGGAACGGATTGACCTGCTGGAACACCATACCTATATGTCTGCGGATCTCGATAGCGTTCATCTTGAATATGCTCTGGTCAAAGAACCTAATATCTCCCTCTATCCTCGTGTTTTTGTTCAATTCCAGCAATCTATTGAACGCCCTCAGTAGAGTGGACTTACCGCATCCGCTGGGTCCCATAATGGCGAATATGCCCTTTTCGGGTATCTGCAGGCTGACATCTTTTATGGCATGAGTGTCACCGTAATATATGTGGAGGTCGATGGTCTCGATGGAATTCATAATTTCACCTCTTTGATGCTCAACCTCACTGGAATGAATATGGCCAAAAATATTATCATTAACACTAAAGATGCCCCCCATGCTATTTCCTGGTAGTTGGCATACGGCTGCTGGACCAGATTATAGATCAGCAGTGGTATAGCCCCTACGGGTTGATCCATACCGGCAAAATAGACTCGCTGGGCTCCTCCAGCCGTGAACAGCAGTGGTGCAGTCTCTCCTGCCACCTTGGCCATCCCGATCAGTATACCGGTGAAAATTCCCTTTCTGGCCATACCCGCCAGGATCCTGAAGACCACTTTGAACCTGTCAAGACCCAGGCTGAAAGCAGCTTCTCTATAGGTAAAGGGTATCTCTCTCATTGCCTCCTCT
This sequence comes from Archaeoglobaceae archaeon, assembly GCA_046537735.1. GTDB lineage: Archaea > Halobacteriota > Archaeoglobi > Archaeoglobales > Archaeoglobaceae > JdFR-22. The sequence continues at coordinate 11,494 of JBKHKH010000026.1, forward strand.
GTAGAGACTACCACATAGGGCATCATAACTATCGCCAGAGCCAGTGCGCCTGCCAGAGCTGAGTATGTGCCCATGGGGAGCACCAGTATCTGCATGACGAAAAGACCTACCAGAATGGTGGGGAACTCCAGCATTATCTGGAGAAGAGGTTTGGTCAATCTACCTATAATGCTGTGGGGATACTCGGCCACAAATATGCCCGCAATTAGAGCTATGGGCAAACCGATAAGCGAGGTGAGGAAGACCAGAACGAATGTCCCCAGTATTGCCGGACCTATTCCGCCCAGACCACCTCCGGGAGAAGCTAAAGTGCCGGTAAGGAACTCAAAGCCACCCTTCATCAATACGGGAGATCCTTCCACAAATACAGTTAACAGTATGTGGAACAGGGGGATGATGGTCAGTACGGATAAGACCGCAACCGTAAAGAAGAACAATTTCTCCTTCCACAGTCTAATACGCATGAGTACTCCTCCTGAGTATATATATTGCCAGTATATTCACCGCCAGCCCGATAAGGAAGATGGATAATCCGGCAGCGAACAATGCGCTCACCATATACTCGTAAATGAATGCGTTACCGAACTGGTTGGCGATGAGGGATGACACAGTATATCCTGGAGTGAACAGACTGGGATGGATATTGAACGCATTTCCCACCACCAGGCTGACTGCAACCGTCTCTCCTATGGCCCTTCCGAAAGCGAGGATTACTCCTGCCACTATTGCCGTCTTGATATATCCCAAAAGGATCTTCGTTGCCTCATAATTGGTCGCTCCCACGGAGAACACTGCCTCCCTGTACCTGAAGGGAACCATTCTGTAAGCCTCTCTAATAACTGAAGCCGAGAATGGTGTCACCATGATCCCCAACAATATCCCTGCAGAGAGGAAGCTGTAACCGGTGAGGGGCTCATAGGAGAATAAGGGGATAAAAGAGAGATGATCATAAAGAGGGTACATCACATAGTTTTTGAGGAAGGGGACCAGATAGAATGCGCCCCAGATACCGTAGAGGATGGTGGGAAGACCGGCCATGATGTCTGTGCTGATTATGAACCACTCTTTCAGCCTGGCGGGGGCGTAGTCGATGACGAATACAGAGTAGCATATAGCCAGGGGCAATGAGACTAGCACTGCCAGAACAGATGTATAAACACTACCATATATGGCAGCCAGCACACCATACTTCTCATTTTGGGGTTCCTCTGCAGCCTGCCAGGTATTGGTGGTATAGATATCCGGTCCTTCTCTCTGAAAGATGGGAACCGAAGTTAAAAAGTAAATGATCAGCATCAAGATGAAGATGCCCAGAATAAGAGTAGGAAAAAATAAGGTGAAGGTTTTGAACCTATCAGTCAATTGCATGTCGAGGGTTACAAACCAAATTCATTTAACATTTTCTCTGTTATTTCCTCTGGAAGCCCAACGTATCCCGTGGCAAGGTTCTCTTCTTTTTGTCCTTCAGTTAACATCCACTTTACGAATTCATTTAGAGCTTCCTCTTTGTCCTTGTTATCGTAATTCTTCCACATCAGCATATGGCTGAAAGCAATGACAGGATATGAATTTTCACCCTCAGCGTTAAGCAGTGATTTTACGTCCTCTTTATACCCCTCGCTGGGCGCCGGAACTGCTGACTTGACATTAGAGACAGCTTCCTTTATAGTTTCCGGCGAAGCTTCTACGTATTCATCGGCACTATTCTTCAGGGATACGGTTTTGAGGTCCTCTTCATAAACATAAGATAATTCAGTATAGGCAATGGAGTAATCGTTATCCTCCAAACTTACAATAACTCCTGGATTTCCCTTTCCGCCTACACCTCTACCTTCCTGATCCACAAACCATTCAACGGTCTTGCCTGCACCTACTCTATCATTCCAATCGCTGTTGACCATGGAAAGATAGTTGGTGAAGATATCGGTAGTGCCGCTGCTGTCGCTCCTGTGAACCACCATTATTCTCTTATGAGGCAGATCAGCGTCAGGATTTAGGTCTGTGATCCGGGGATCGTCCCAGTACTCGATATTACCCAGGAAAATGTCCGCAAGGGTTTCACCATCCAGTCTGAGGTCCTCAGCCCCAGGAACATTGTGAACAACGACTACTGCCCCCACAATCAGGGGGAATTGCAGGGGAGCACCTCTATCCTCCAGATCGGTCCACAGGCTTTCCCTAATAGGTGGGTCACTGCAGGCAAAATCCGCCAGTCCTTGCATAAAATCGTTCTGACCGCCACCACTACCTTTACCCGTGTACTCTATAAGAACATCAGGATTTTGCTTGGTGTAAGTGTCTATCCACTTATCCAGTTGAGGCTGGGGAAAAGTAGCGCCGCTACCCCTGAGGATCACTTTACCTGTCTGATCCTGGATACAGCCCGTCAGGAAAGCAGTGATCAATAGAAGACCTATTAGCAATACCCCATACTTCATACAAGCAGGCAGTTAATAGATTATTTATCGTTTGCCTTAATCAAGCAAACCAAGTAAACCAAGCAAGGCAAGTAAGTGAAGCTCACCCGAATCTCCCTGTAATATATTCCTCCGTCCTCCTATCATGGGGTTTTTCAAAGATCTTTTCTGTCTCCCCGAACTCTATCAGCTCCCCCATAAGGAAAAAGGCAGTGTAATCGGATACTCTACCTGCCTGCTGCATGTTGTGGGTCACTATAACTATGGTGTAATCCTTTCTGAGCTCTCTCAACAGATCCTCTATCTTGGCAGTGGAAGTGGGGTCCAGTGCGGAGCAGGGCTCATCAAATAAAATAACGTCAGGATCGACCGCCAGAGCGCGAGCGATACATAACCTTTGCTGCTGACCACCGGAAAACCTGAGGGCGTTATGGTCCAGCCTGTCCTTTACCTCATCCCATAGGGCAGCTTTTTTCAGGCTTTCCTCCACTATCCTGTCCAGCTTTTTGTTTTCCACTCCATGTATCCTGGGTCCATAGGCGACATTATCGTAGATGCTCATGGGGAAGGGGTTGGGCTGCTGGAACACCATTCCCACTCTCCTTCTCAGCTGAATAGTATCCACTTTCCTGTCATATATGTCCTTACCGTCTATGAGGACCTTTCCTTCTACCCTGGCTTTGTGAATATCGTTCATTCTATTGAGGGACCTCAAGAAAGTTGTCTTCCCGCAACCAGAAGGACCTATAAGCGCTGTAATTCTATTGGCAGGGATCTTGATGGTGACGTTCTTGATGGCAGGTTCTTCCGAATAATAAACGTTCAATCCTTCAACATCTATCTTGCTCATACTATCATCAATGACCGCTCATCCGCTTAATATATCTATTTCTGAAGGCAAGGGCAGAGACGTTTATGACCAGGAACATGATGATCAGCACAAATGAGGCTGCATAGGCGCGGTTGATAGCGTCTGAAGTGTATCCCTGAGTTGCGACCATGTAGGTGTAAACGGGGAGCGACCCCACAGGATCGAATAGTGAAATAGGGAGGAACCACTCTAGACCCGAGCCAGCGGTGAAAAGGATCACTGCAGCTTCTCCTATAGCTTTCCCCATTCCCAGAAGGACTCCGGTCAGAATACCGGGGTAGGCGCTCTTCAACACCAGGTGCCGGATGGTCTTCCACTTTGACACCCCAAGAGCAAGAGATGCTTCCCTGTAGGATTGCGGTACCGCCTTTATGGCCTCCTCTGAAGTACGGACAGTCCAGGGCAGTATCATAAAACCCAGGGACAGTCCTCCCGCCAGTAAACAGGGTTGCAAGGGCAGGTAATGGATGAAAATTATGAAGCCAAATATACCTATCACTATAGACGGTATTCCCGCCAAGCACTCTACAAAGAATCTCACAGTTCTGGTCAACAGGTTATGGGGAGCATACTCCGAGAGATATATCCCAGAGCCCACTCCCAGAGGCACAGCAAATAGAAGGCAGACCCCTGTAAGGTACAGGGATCCGATAAGCTGAGGAAATATTCCTCCTTCTCCCAGCCTTCCTTGAGGGAAACCCGTGAGGAAATCGAGTGTTATGAGTTGTACTCCGTTAAGGGTCAGGTAACCAGCCACGATGAGTAAAATTATTACAGCGACGGAGGCGCTCGCTCCTAAACCTGCTTTAGCCAGCTTCTCGCTCAAGCTCATTTCACTTCACCTCTCCTCACTATAGCTGTCGTTATAAGGTTCAGCACAGCTACAACCACGAAGAGCACAAATCCCAGAGCATACAGTGCGTGGTGGTGCATGGAGCCCCACACGGAGTAGGGGAACTCGATGACTATGGTGGAGGTTATGACCCTTACGGGCTCCAGTAAACTCTCAGGGATGTAGGGTGGCGATGGGTTCCCGATGACCATCAGGACCGCCATGGTCTCTCCTATGGCATTCCCCATACCCAGAATTAGTGCTGCCAGTATCCCCGAGCGGGCATTGGGCAGGACTACTTTTCTTATGGTCTGCAATTCCGTTGCCCCCAGAGCGAGAGATGCTTCTCTGTATGTGCGGGGAACCGACCTTATAGAGTCTTCGGATATGCTGACCACGTGAGGCAGGGTCATTATGGCCAGAATTATCCATCCTGCAAGTATGCACTCCCCGTAACCACCGAAGCCATCCCTTATTACCTCCACCAGGACCATAAGCCCAAAGAAACCCAGAACGACAGGTGGGATCCCCACCAGCATGTCCACGCTTGGTTTGAGGATGCCTCTCAACCAGCCCGGAGAGAACTCCGAGAGATATACGGCTGCCGGTATCCCTATAGTCGATGCGATCGCCAGCGCTCCCACACCCACTATAAGCGTGGGTATGAAAATGGGTATTATCCCGAACAGATCCTTTTCTGGAGCCCATTTCATTCCCAGAAAGAACTCTCCACCCAACAGGAGAGTGGGAAGGCTTTCTTTTAACAGGAATCCAATAATGAAGAGGACGATCAGTATAGATGAGATGGCAGAAACGAATAACAACTTCTCTATTATTTTCTCTCCTATTCCGGCCTCCATAACAACCCCAAAAATAAAAATAAAAGATTAGGTCGAGGGCATTTTGATATATCCCTGCTCCTCCACCACCTGCTGACCTTCTTCACTCATCACGAAATCCAGGAACGCCTGCTCTAATTGAGAGGGGTCACCCCTGGTCATCAGATGAAGGGTCCTCACGATAGGGTAATCTCCTGATATAACATTGGCTTTAGTGGGTTCTACGCCGTCTATGTTAAGTGCTTTTACGGAATCATCAACATAGCCCAGAGAGAGGTAGCCTATTGCGCCTTCGTTCTTGGATACTGTTGCTCTGATCTCACCGTTAGAGGGTTTGGTCAGCTTGGCGTCCATCTCGTTATCGAAGGGATCCATTACATAGTTCTCGAACACTTCTCTGGTCCCTGAGCCCGTCTCCCTTGATACCACGTGTATCTCCTTATCTGGACCACCTACCTCACTCCACCTGGTGGTCTCTCCTGAAAAGATCTTTGACGCCTGTTCCAGACTCAGATCACTTACTGAGTTACTTGGGTGTACAACTATTGCCACACTGTCCTTACCAATGTCATAAACCTTGAGATCAGGGTATTTGTCCTTCTCCTCCGGCTTGACATCCCGTGAAGCTGCTCCAATGTCTATCTCTCCTGCGGCTGATGCCTTAACTCCGTGACCCGAACCGCCACCCGATACCGAGACCCTCACGGCAGGGTGTTCCTGCTGGAAGAGTCTGCCGCATTCCTGGGTTATGGGTAGAACGGTCGTTGAGCCCGCGATGGTCAGTTTTCCTGACAATCCTGAACTGCCTGTATCCGTTGTGGTCTCTTCAGGTGTGGACATCCCATCATGTGTTGTATCCTCTTCATTTTCTCCTCCTTGTTGAGCGCAACCGGCCAGTAAAACCGTGAACAACAGGAGGCCTGCTATCAATACTTTCTGTTTCATATGAACTTCCTTTAGAGGTTAGGTATATATCGCTTGTCTGAATACATTATACATCTACATTTTTCAATATGGATATAAATATTCGCATATACTCTATATACATCTATACATTTTCATTACAATACTTTAAAACAACAAATAATATATACATGATATAAGGTTGGAGCATTATGGCCAGAGAAGCGAGGAAGATTTATTCCAGCGGCAAGAGCAGTTTTATTCTGACTTTGCCCAAAAAATGGGTTTCGGAGAACGACTTGAACAGTGGCGATCTTATCCTGATGGATGTGGGGAAGAACGAGATCAGAATATTCCCCAAAGAACCGGAAAGGGGTAAAAAAGAGGCATTAATAGATGATAGGGGGTTAAAGGGAGAGGCTCTGGTAAGACGCATTATCTCCTTTTATATTGCAGGATATGACTCCATAGTGGTGAGGTACTACAATGAAGGCAATTACTTCTTGCTCTGAGCTGCTCATAGGTTTTGAGGTCCTGGAAGATATTGGTAAAGAGATACAGACCGAGGTATTTCTGGATTTCAAGAGACTGAGAACCACTGATATCGTGGAGAAGATATCCCGTATCTGCCACAGCATGTTCTCCGACTTTTGCAAAGCCTTCCATGAGTATGACCCCTATTTATGCACTTCTATAATGTCCAGAGAAAAGGAGATAGACAAGCTCCACTTCCTCATATTGAGGCAGCTCAAAATAGCTTCCGACTACTCTGACGTAAGGGACTTTCTGGAAGTACAGGGCAAGATGATGGAGTACAGGACAGTGGTAAGAGCACTGGAGAGGGTTGCGGACCACGCCGCCAACATAGCCAGAGCCTTGATGAGCCTCAAGAAACCCATACCAGAGCTGTGCGCTCTCACCAATCTTGCCTCAGAGATGCTCCAGACTTCAGTGGTCTCCTTTTTCAAGCTGGAATCCGAGTTCGCGGAAGAAGTTCTGGAGAATTACGATGATCTGCTTGATCAAGAACAGGATTATTTGAGATATATTCTTGACAGGGATGTGGAAGAGGCTTTACTGGTAAAAACCATAATAGATAGTTTATTCAGGATCGCCGGTTACTCAGCAGATATTGCAGAAGTTGCCATCAACCTCAGCGTCGTTCAATCGGAATGAGCTCCCTGAGAGTGCTATCTGTTTCTCGACCTCCACCATCCCACTGCTGCTATCATAGCCATTATCACTCCCAAAACGCCTACGAAAGGTAATGATCTTGGTGGCGTCTCTGTTGGTGTCGTATTTGCTGGTGAAGCGCTCGCTTGAGTTGGGGTTGGGGTCTGAGTAGGGGTTTGAGAAGTAGTATTGATTGTTTGAGGGGTAGAAGGGTTAGAAGGTGAGTGAGGAGCATTAGCACTGCTGCCAGGGTCTAAGGGGTGATCGTCGTCACCGTCACTCTCACCGTCATTATCTGTATCACTATCAAACGGATCTGTGTGGTAAATATACAGCTCTTCATAATCGTTTAATCCATCACCATCTGAATCAATGCATTGATCTTGCGAACACTCATCTTCACAATCTGAATCAACTTCACACTCAGCACCGCATCTATCTGTATCGCAAGTATGACCTATTTCTGAATCTCCATTTGTACATGAATCAATATTATCATCACAAATCGATTCAAAAGCCTCTCTGTAATCTAAAGTAAAAGGATTATTATCCGGATTATTATCACATGTATCAATAGCACTAATATCATACTCCGAGCAATCTACTTGTGTTCCATTATTACATTCATTATTTGAACAAACTTCCTGGCCATCACAATAGAGTCCATTATCACAGTCAGCGTTTTCCTGGCAGCATTCTACTCCATT
>JBKHKH010000027.1:0-19171 GCA_046537735.1 Archaeoglobaceae archaeon
AGGAAATTACCTCTCCGCTCTTTCTCTCCTACTTGTTCTCTTTCTGATCGGCTCTCCCTTCTTTCACTCTCACTTTCCTCCACGGAAAGCGTTCTCGCATATTGATAATAGAGATAAGCGTAGGCAACCACAGTGATAAATATCAATCCCATCAAGAGGGCAACCCCAGCTACTGTTCTCAATATTAAAGCACCGGCAGGAACCAGAAGGATGGGTATACCTAGAATAACCCAGGGCTCGATCCTGCTGAACAGATCGAACTCCTTAGTTATAAAAACCCACCAGTAAACGTACATTAGAGTGTAGAGATAGGGTTCATTGGGAATGTTGAAGTCCAGTAGAAAAAGGTAAGTGCCAAAGAAGAACAGGGCCACAACCATACTTCTCATGTAAAAGGTTGTCTTCCTGAACATCAACATATCTGCAGGCGCTCCCCGAGCCTCGTGATCAATTGGTCTGGTAAGCTCATCTTCCATATGAGTGATCTTTTTCTCCAGACCACTAACTCTGGTCTTTACCTCATCAAGCTCCGTTGTACTGAACGCTATTTCTCTTAATAGAGGTCGCAAGTTTGTGTACACTACCTCCTCAAAGGCACTTTCAGTTACCACAGCGAACATCACCAGCTTTCTGTAGAGCTTAAGACCACCACCAATCAAAACTGCAGAAAATAACAGGAAAGCAAAATCTACAAGGAGGTAGCCCAGATTTCTTCCTTGAGTAAAATCATTATACATGGAAACAAGTGAAACTAAGAAAATAAAGATGCCTATCAGCACCATGATAGCTATTACGGCCTTCTCAATTTTCATCAGTAATCAATCACCACTTCACTACTTATAAGTCTTGCTTATTTTAGTTATTACCGAGGTTTAAACCTGCTCAAGTATCTTTTTGGCAGTTTTCTGTCCGATTATAGAGGGTAGTTGATGGCTGCTTTTCACGATATCACTTTTTGATTTGATCCCGGCGTTATACAATTTTCTGGCTCTTACTCTCCCTACTCCTTTGAGATCTACCAGGTCGACCAGTTCCGTTTTTACACCGAACTTGATCCTTTTTTCCATTTCTGAGAATAGAGTTTTTTGGGGATGGTTGAGGAATTTGGAGATCCTTGTAAGTGAGTAGGAGAGCCATTCAGCGTTCTCCATAATTCTCCTTGCGTCACCGGGTGAGATGCCGTAGTTGCGACATATCTTATCTTCATCAACTTCGTTGACCCATTCATGCACTAAAAGTGCTGTCTTGATCTCCCTCAGGTAGTAATCAAAGTCCGGGGAATCTATTGAGGGGGTGAGGTTGGGATCGAACCTGTCCATAAGGTCTTCGATCCAGCCATCGGATCTCTTGATGTAGAGGGTCTCCATATCAGGTATCCTGCAAAGAAGGTGGAGGGCATCATATTCATTAAAATTGCTCTTATTGTTCAGAGTATCATAAATGAGATGACCGGAGAGAGGGTCTATATACAATCTGGATACCAGCTCTCCAAGGCTGGTGACGGATAGGTTACTGCCGTCAAAGTTGAGCATTTCCCACTCGTCCAGTTGCACAGCGATGTTCTCAAGTTCGTATCTGGCAGAGACTTCATTCTGGTGGAAGAAGAATGTGAGGGCGAAGAAATCGTCCAGCTGATCGATGGTTCCTGCGTAACCTTCAGAGATCAACGACAGGGCATGAAAACGCAAGTGGTTCAGTGAGCCCAACTTCGACATTATCTTTTCCGGCTCACCGTATATGTATCTGTCAATTACTCTCTCTTTCTCCGATTTGTTCTTGACCTTTATGATCGCCTCTCCCTTCACGTCCAGGCCTGGCCTACCGGCTCTGCCAGCCATCTGCTTGTATTCCAGTACCTTGATGGGCTGGTTCATGGACTGAGCAAATCTGTGATAGCTTTTTATTATCACCCTTTCTGCAGGAAGATTCACTCCAGCGGCAAGAGTTGGTGTTGAGGCTACAGCTTTTATTCTCTTCTCTCTGTAGGCATCCTCCACCACCTTTCGCTGAGAGTTGAGGAGACCAGCGTGGTGGAAGGCAACCCCTGCCCTAACGCACTCGGCCAGCTTCTGGCTCAGCTCACCATCATTTTCCTCCAGAATGGCTTTTGCCAAATCTTCATTGGCGAATTTGTCTTTGAATCTTTTATATACTTTCTTTGAAAGATGTTCGGCCGAAGACTCTGCGTTCCGTCTGGTGGAATCAAATATTATTACCTGAGTATCCCTCTCTAGAGAATCCAGGGCAAGCGCCAGGTAATCCTTACCATCGATTTCTTTGGTCTCTAGCAGTGCAGAATCCCTGTAGAGCTCGATCTCCCCATTCAGAAAAACTCCCTCGTAGAGTGGGACTGGTCTCCACTCGCTGGTTATAACTCTGGCGTCAAGCCATTCCGCAAGCTGATCGGCATTGGGGATTGTTGCCGAAAGGGCGATGATCCTGATACCAGGATTTATTTTCCTTAGTTTAGCGATCAATACTTCCAGGGTAGCTCCTCTCTTTGCGGAGTCAAGAAGATGTATCTCATCCACCACCAGACAGTTGAGGTCCTTTAGCCAGGGAGCCCTATTCCTCATTAGAGAGTCGGCTTTCTCGCTGGTGGTCACCAGTATATCCTTTCCCCCCAGCCACTCCTCCTTTGACTCATAATCACCAATGGAAAGGCCGGTCTCGATCCCGATCTTCTCCCACTTCCGGAATTCTTGATGCTTCTCCATTGCCAGAGCCCTCAAAGGAACCGTGTACAGGCATTTACCTCCCTTAATGACATCGCTCACCATGGCCAGCTCAGTGATGAGGGTTTTGCCACTGGCCGTCGGTATTGATATAACCATATTCTCTCTGGAGAACAAGCCCGCCTCTACCGCCTCAGCCTGAGGAGTGAAAAGCTCCTCAATCCCATTCTCCCTTAATACGTTGACCCCATATTGAGAGATGTAATCTTGAAGTTGCTCAACATTCATCACCAACAGCAACACCCTCCCTCAAATTAATTTTACTGACAAAGTGAAAGTGAACAAAATAAGCTTCTCAAGCAAAAGGATTAACACACAGATGAGTAAAGAGTTTAAGGTGGGCTAACAGAAAAAATTAATAACAGATTTTCAAAGATGGATATGCAGAAGTCAGAGCCACGGTAGCTCAGCGGGTAGAGCGCTTGCTTGGTAAGCGAATTGTTTAAGGGATTCGCCCAAACAGCAAGCGGTCGGGGGTTCAAATCCCCCCCGTGGCTTATCTGAGAATGTATAGAGCCTCATTCGATTTAAGTCACGATTCTCTTGGAGCTGGTTGATCCGGTCTTCACTAATGCACACCCAAAAATCTTTTTCAAGGCTCCATTTTTCGCTTCAGAACCATTTTAAAAGGCCAAAACAGCTTCTATAACCTCTGTCAGCCTGTTTAAAACTTTAACGTGTCATCACCTAGTTCTTAGAGCCCTATAGAAAATATTATATGCTTTAACCCATACTTAACTTACATGAACAATGATTTTAGAATTGTATCCGAAAAGAGGGTTGATTTGAGCTCTAAAGGGATAAAGCATACCCTAATGTAATGCTTATTTTCAAATATTATTTAACAGGAGATTTGTTATGAATGAGGATGTGAGAAACCCGATAATTGAGTGGGAGCATATATGGATTCCTTTATCCGATGGCTGTCGCTTGGCCGCCAAGATATGGATGCCAGAGGACGCCACCAATAATCCGGTTCCGGCTATCCTTGAGTACATCCCCTACCGCAAGCGTGACTTTAAGGCCATCCGTGATGCTGAGATACACCGCTATTTCGCCCAGCACGGGTACGCATGCCTTCGAGTGGATTTGAGAGGTAGTGGGGAGTCCGAAGGAATTTTAAAGGATGAGTATCTTCCTCAAGAGCTTCAGGACGGACTTGAAGTTCTGGAATGGATTGCTGACCAGCCGTGGTGCTCAGGAGAGGTGGGGATGGTGGGGCTTTCCTGGGGTGGTTTCAACTCCCTGCAGCTGGCCTCCTTGAACCCACCACAACTTAAAGCTATCATCACCGTCTGCTCATCCGATGATCGCTACGTGGATGATGTTCATTACATGGGTGGATGCCTGTTGACCGATAACTTATCCTGGGCTTCTACCATGTTCTCCTATAATTCCCTCCCCCCCGATCCCTTACTGGTAGGAGATAGATGGAGAGAGATGTGGCTGGAGAGACTTGAGGAGGGGGGATTGTGGCTAAAGACCTGGCTGGAGCATCAGAGAAGAGATGATTACTGGAAACATGCTTCAGTAAGCGAGAATTATGAGAAAATAAATTGTCCGGTCTTCGCCGTGAGCGGTTGGGCTGATGGTTACTCGAACACTGTTTTCAGGCTCATGGAGAACCTTAAGGTTCCCCGTAAGGGTCTCATCGGGGGCTGGGGGCACAAGTATCCTCACATGGGAGGACCATCTCCAGCGATCAATTTTCTGGATGAAGCCCTCAGGTGGTGGGATAGATGGCTCAAAGGTGTCCAAAAAGGTGTGGAAAATGAGCCCAGACTTAGAGTGTGGATGCAGGATAGTGTATCCCCTCTATCTGCCAGGAGGCCCGGTAGATGGGTAGCAGAAGAAGAGTGGCCCTCGCCTGAAATCGAATGGGTTGATTTCGAATTGGGTCACAACTCCCTAGGAGCCGGTATCTGTGAGATAAGTTCAGATTTCCATATCCAAATTCAAAGCCCACTTAGCGTGGGATTATTTGCCGGAAAGTGGTACTCGTATGCGGAATCAACGGATTTACCCAATGACCAGAGAGAAGAGGATGGTGGAGCGCTTCTGTTCGATACTTCACCTTTAGAAAATGATGTGGAGATACTGGGTTCTCCTCAGGTAGAGCTCACGTTCTCTTCTGATAGGCCGGTTGCCATGATAGCCTGCCGGCTTTCAGACGTTGATCCCGGAAGTGTATCCACCAGAGTCACTTATGGACTCCTCAACCTCACCCACCGTCACTCTCATGAGCACCCGGAAGAGCTGGAAGTGAATAAGAAATATGGAGTGACTATCCCCCTCAACCACGTAGCCCAGCGCTTTCCCGCAGGGAACCAAATTCGGCTGGCTGTTTCTACGTCTTACTGGCCGTTAGCGTGGCCATCTCCTGAGCCCACAAGGTTAACCATATACCCCACAGAGAGCAAAGTCTCTTTACCCATTAGGACACTTGCAGAGCGAGATGAAAAACTTCGGGATCTGGGTAAACCTATTACAGCCGATCCACCAGTGACTACCTTACTTGCGCACTCACATAGAGAATGGACCGTCATCCATAACCTAGCCACCAATGAGGTCAAGTTGAAGGTAACCAACAATGACGCTCGTTACCGATTTGAAGACCATGGTCTGGAGATCAGCAAAGAGACAACTGAGGAGTACTCTTACAGAAACAACAACTACGATACTGTGCGAGGAGAAGTGTGGAGCCGCCGGACTTTGAAGCGAGCGGACTGGCATATCGTTAGAATCATCCGTACCATTCTTACATCTGATTCAACCAATTTTCGGCTTAGAGCCACACTGGATGCGTATGAGAATGACACCAGAATTTTCACCAGAAGTTGGGATGAGAGTATACCCCGTAATCTAATTTAAAGGAGGAAAAGAAAGTATGAGTAAAAAGAATGTTTTCGTTGTAGGACTTGATGATTTTAATCTCAAGAAAATGAAGCTGACACCAGAAGCTTCGGATTGTGAGTTTCATCCAGCCCTTTACATATCAGAGATAAGAGAAATTGAGCAATTCGATATGGCAACCCTAGTAGATACCGCTGTTAAACGCATGGAGGAGTTCCCAGGTAAAATTGATGCGGTGGTTGCCTATTACGACTTCCCTGCTACTGATATCCTACCTATTCTTGCAGAAAGGTTTGGGCTCCCTGGGCCAAGTCTGGAGAGTGTTTTCAAGTGTGAACACAAATACTGGAGCAGACTGGAGCAGCAGAAGGTGATCCCTGACCACATTCCCGTCTTTAGGGCATTCGATCCTTTCGACCCCCATGCTTTTGAAAAGCTGAATATGCTGCCCCCATTCTGGATCAAGCCCATAAGATCCTTCCGATCTTTTTTAGCCTACAGGATCAACGGTGAAATTGATTTTGTAACCAATATAGAAGAAGTTAAGGAACAAATTGATTATCTGGCTCGACCTTATCGCTACTTCCTGGAGAATTATCCTGTACCCGCGGAGATTGCGGAGATGGAGGAGAGTTGTATCGCGGAGAGTATGCTGGAGGGCAGTCAGTGCACATTAGAAGGCTATGTTCTCCATGGGGATGTGGTCATCTATGGTATTGTGGATTCGGTTAGAGAGGCTGATCGATCTTCTTTTGCCCGCTATGAATACCCCTCATTCCTTCCTCAAGAAATACAGTTCAGAATGGCTGATGTAGCGCGTAGAGTTATTAAACAAATCGGGCTCAATAATTCCCCCTTCAATGCAGAGTTCTTCTACAATTCAACCCTTAATGAAGTGTTCCTCTTAGAGATCAACCCTCGAATATCTCAATCTCATGCCGATATTTTCGAAAAAGTACATGGGGTTTCTCACCTGAGTATAATGCTCCAGATCGCCCTGGGTAAAAGACCTGCACCGCTGGATACTAAAGGACCCTTCCAGGTAGCGGCAAATTGCATGATAAGAACATATGAATCCGGAAAACTGATAAGGGTTCCTTTTCAAGAAGAGATCACGTCCATCGAAAATGATATCCCAGGTACAGTCATTAAATTGCTGGTCAAAGAAGGACAGCATCTCAACAACCTGCAACTACAGGATAGCTACAGTTTTGAGCTAGCCAACGTATTCATTGGGGGTAGAGATAGGTTAGAACTGTTAGAGAGGTATAATCAGGTTTTGGATAAGTTGAATTTCGATGTCGAGCGAGATGAGGAGACCGTCATTAGTTAGTTCCAGTAACCCATGTTTATTTACATGATTAATCGTAACAAATTTTATATAGTATGGGCGTTCACACTACAATAGTTAGTTTAGTGCCACCCCTCAAAAAACCTCTAACCAAAAAAGGTGTTTCCTGCCTCCAAGCACAATCACCTGCCCTCCCAAATCTTAAGGGGTGGCATTCTCTATTTTATTTTAATTTCGCATGTTCAATGTTTTCCGGCTCCCACATTTTTTATTCCACAGTGCAAAAATTTTTAAATTGGATTTTACTAATCAAAGCCATGAATGACATACTCAAGAAGCCGGTGGAAAAGCTGGAAAAGCTGGTCAATTACCCCCACTCACTTGAAGATATTAGAAATATAGATAAATTTATAACCAACTCCATGTGCTCTTTAAGTTCTGGATACGGTAATCATCCCGCAATCAATGAATACATAAGGCAGCATAAGCCAAAGAGGATTATGGAGATAGGAATAGCCAATGGCGATAATGCCAAGAAAATGATAGAGAATGCCGGTGGAAAAGTAGAGTACTATGGTTTTGACTTATTCCCCGGCAATTTCATGGACAGGATAAGGGAGAGACTGGAAGAGACTGGAGCGACAGTCAGGTTATACAAAGGTTATTCTAACGAGACAATACCGGCGAACATGGATAAATTACCCCAAATGGATTTGATCTTCATAGACGGAGACCACTCCTATTCTGGAACCAGAGAAGACTGGGAAAACTCCAGGAAATTGATGAAAGAGAATGGAGTGATATTCGTTCACAATTACTACAGCCATAAAGGAGTTAAAAGCGTTGTAGATGAGATAAGAGAGGAGGAAAATTACTCCGTAGAGATATTTGACGATTTTGGCTGGGGTCTGGCCAAAATAGAGAGGATCAAGACAAAGTTATAAGCCAAGTAAAATTAAATTAAGTTTTTAAATATAAACTAGAAATATTGTTTTTTATTCTCCACTCAATCTACTTTACGCTATTCAACCAGGCTCTTCCAGGTATCTCTTTCCACGAAGCTGCCCTCTACGTTCTCTTCCATTTCCTTGAACATTTTGTAGGGTACTGCGAAGGTTAATACGTCTTCACCCAGTTGTCTTCTGACGTTCTTTCTGGCTGAGAGGTCAGTCAAACCGATCACTGCTCTGGGGTTGTCGGAATCTGCTTCCTTATAAGGGAATATGCCTATCTGGTGGCAGCCAGCGCCCATAGGGGCAATAACGTTATTAATACCTTCTCTGTCGTAGTTGGCCTGAACGATCAGAGCTGATAATTGGTGGGGGTTGACTACGAACACAATGACTACCGGTTGCTCGTCTTCATCTAATTTACTGAGGGGTTTGAATACCACATATCTATACGGGATATCCCTCATGGGGAGTTTCTCAAGGAACTTCTTTACCAGTTCAGGGGTCTTGACGTACCTCTCTCCCTCCAAGAAGTTGTCCGCAGCCTCTTTACACCCGTATTTCTCGATTTGCTCTCCGATCTCTTTGCGTTCAGTGTTCTCATTTCCGCAGGATAAAAAGTGGCAAAAACCCTCTATACCTCCCATAAAGTTCTCATACTGGTTCCCGAATCCAAGTCCAACACCTCCTCCCGGACAGCCAAAAGTATATCTATCAAAAACGCCAGTTTTTCCTTTCGCCGCGCTGGCCAGCTTCCACATCACACACCCCCACTTTCCCTCTTTAAATTGAGTGGCTTTCTGGGACTTTTCGTCGCTCCACAGAATTGCTACAGGTTCATACTTAAGCTTTAAAGCCCTGCTAATCTTGCTTTCCATGCATGATCACCTACTAAACCCCGGGTTTCTTCTTTAGGGATATCTGATAATAGCGGACCTGAAGAAATAATTTTTCGAACTCATTCAATTGTGAACAAATAGCAAATAGGTCAAAAAATAAGAAAATGGAGAAAAGTATTAGATCAGGCTGTCTGTACAGCTTCGGTTTCCCCTACGAGCTTTTTAACATCCAGCAGGATGACCAATTCGACTTTTTCGCCACTGTCATCCTTTACAACTCCTCTTGAATACTCACCTATGCCCACGTTCGTATCTATTTCTTTGTTGCTGAAATCGTTGACTGACGAGACTTCGTCAACCTTAATCCCCACGTTGCTTCCTTCCAGGTCAAGGACTATTATTCTCTCTTCTTGGCTCTCTTCACTACCGCTGATACTCAACAATTTCTTGGGATCTATTATAGTGCACACGATACCCCTTAGATCTATAATCCCGTCAACATGTGGTGGAGAATTGGGTGTCCTAGTTATATTCTGCATTTTTACTACTTCTTTGACCTCTTCTACTGGGATAGCAAAATACTCGTTACCCAGCTTGAACTTTACCACTTTGTCAAATCTCAAGTCGCTCATTCATTATCAACCCTATTCCTGTTTTTCCAGCTTAAATTGTCGTACCATGTGAACCAATTTGTCTGCCATCTTGGCCAGTCCTTCTGAGGATTTGGTTATTTCATCTATACTGGATGTCTGTTGTTGTGCAGCAGCGGCAGTATTTTCAATCTCTTTTGAGCTCGAAAGAGCAAGCTGATAGACTTTATCGGATGTCGCAGCCATATTCTGGACTGAATTGGCCTGATCGTCCATTGCCTTCTTTATTTCTCCCATACCGGAAGCAGTGTCCTCTATGGATTTTTTGATATTCTCTATTTTATCCATTACTTCCGATACTGCCCTAACAGCTTCATCAGTCTTGCCACTGGAGTCCTTTACGGAATCGACCAGTTTTTGGGTGGTTTCCTGTATTTCATTTATCAGATCTCCGATATTTTTAGCTGATTCTTGAGTTTCGTTGGCCAGCTTGCCTACTTCACCGGCAACCACTGCAAAACCTCTGCCCTGCTCACCAACTCTTGCAGCCTCGATATTGGCATTCAGCGCTAAAAGCGAGGTTTGCTCAGCTATCTTGGTGATAATGTCTACGATCTTTCCTATTTCTTCTGCTTTTTTCTCCAATTCCCCAACTTCACGAGAGACTTCCTCATTGGATGATGCTAGCTCTTCCATACCCTTAATAGCTTTCGTAGAGGTGTTGTACCCTTCTTCCGCTGCTTCGTTTGCCTCGTTGGCGATCTTTAGCACATTTTCTGCACTGCTGGTGGTCTCTTCTGCAATTCCCGAAATATCCTCTGCAGCCTTATTAGTCTTCTCTATTTCAGAAGTTTGCTCCTCAGCGCCAGCAGATATCTTTTGAGCTGCTTCTGATACCGACCTGGATGTGTTATTGATCTCCTGGATACTGGCGGAAATCTGTTCCGTAGTAGAGGTAACACTATTGGAGACTTCATTTATATTTACAACAATCTCTCTGAGATTCTCACGCATGTTATTGAATGCAGTAACCAATTTACCCAGTGCGTCATCGTATTTGGGTTCGATCTCTTGTGTTAGGTCTCCTTGAGCTGCTGCCTCCACAACAGGTAAAAGCCTATCCACTTCATCTTCCATGTATTTCTGAAGCTCTTTCTGATTCGTGATATCCACGAGGAATCCTACAGCCCCTATAACCTGACCGTCTATCTTTACGGGGATTCCAGATGTGATAAGTGGCATTTTCTTTCCACTTTTCAGTTTGGCCATCCCTTCTTTTCCTACAACAGGTTTGCCTGACTCTATCACTTTCTCTGCGATGGTTTTAACTCCTAACATGTCATAAAGGTTCTTTCCAATTATCTCTTCAGCACTTTTACCCAAGATATCCTGAGCGAAAACATCGCTAGCGTACTTGACATCCCCGTCTGTGCCTATGAAATAGACGTACCCTGGGCGGGGGAATTTTCTGAAGATCTCGAATAGCTCCTTTTCTTTTTCTTCAAATTCTTTTTCCCTGTTCTTTTGTTCAGAGAGATTTACTGTATACTCTACTGCTCCTACTATCTCCTCATTTTCATCAAATAGCGGAGTCGCCTTGTACATTATAGGTATAGTCCCTCCGGTAGAGCTGGCAACTGTTTCTCCTTTCCTGGGTTCTTTGAACTTCATTGCTTGAGCCGTTCTGCATTCTTCAGTATTGCAATGTGGGGTCTTAAACAGATGATAGCATTTTCTGCCTATAATATCATCAACTTCCATGCCAACAGCATCAGCGGTAGCCTTGTTTGTCATAGTTATGTTAAAATCCTTGTCAACAGCATAAACCGGTGTTGCTACTCCGTTCAACAAATTCCTGATCTCGGTTTCCTTCCCTCTAAGTTTGTCCACCATCTGGTTGAGGTTTTTCTGTAATTTGATTGTTGAGTTTTCGAGGGTTTTGATGTCGCTCATGGTAAACAACTTTTGTCCTATTGAGTTATTGTTCCCTGTTTCCAGTTGAGAGTCAAAATTACCCTCAGAAAGTTCAGTAGTGAACCTGGCCAAAGAACTCAGTGAATCCCCGACGTTTCGAATAAAATAGATAGTCACGCCTAGAACAAAAAGTAATAATACCATAGAAAGAGGAAATGCGTACTGCTCGAACACTCCTCCCATCATTGGAGCTACCTTAGTCGCAAACAGAAAAATGGCAAGTATCAAAACAGCGCTTATAATTATTCGGGTCTCTAATTTTGTCTCCAGAACCATATCATTTTCTTTCATAGTATACCTCACCACTATCTATGATTATGATTACTATGAGAAAACAGTATATAATTTTTTCCGCATTTTAATTATGACTTAGAATTACCGATCTCATACCGTAATTACAAAGATAACCAGAGATGCGTTGTGGATATTGCCCATTTTAGCTGCGATAGAATTGATAAACCAGTTTCAGTAACCAAAACGGGCTATGAGAGTATTTTTAACAGTTTTTCCAGCTGTTCGTTACTACCCATCACATATAATACATCATCTTTTTGAAGCAGAGTCTCTGGTTGAGGAATAGATAATACATCATCCCTCTCTATAGCCACTACTAGGGCTCCAGTCTTTTTCCTTATATCCAACTCCTGCAGCGATTTTCCCTTGACTTTTTCTGAACTGAGGGTAACCTTCTGGAGCATAAGCTCTCCTTGCTTATCAGAAATTATATCTATAAGCTCTACTGCCGCTGGAGTCTTCAAGGTCATATAGATCTTTTTGGCTGCATCAGAATAAGGGGATAAAAGCATATCAACGCCTGCTCTTTTAACTTTCTTACTGCCGCTAGGATTTCTCAAAACTGCTATAGTATATATATCATGATTTAAATCCTTGGCTACCATAACCGCGAAAGCATCTGCGGCATCTGTGGAGAGACAGGCTATGAGTGCTTTGGCAGTACTAATGTTGGCCATCTCCAGGATGTCTTCTTCAGTTGCGTCTCCCTGCAATGCCAGAAAACCCTTTTCCCTGGCAAGACTTACTTTTTCAGAATCAGACTCTATAACGACTACACTTTCTGCAGGCAGCTCCTCTGCAATTTCTCTGCCCATAACACCATATCCACAGACAATATAATGATCCTTAACATCTTTTAACACCTTCTTCCACCTCTCTCTTCCCATTTCCACTAGAACTGGCATAAATAGATTTATAGTATAAAAGAACACACCCACGCCCACAAACATAAGCACCATGGATAAGACCCTTCCAGCTGTACTCATCTCTGCAAGTTCCCTATAACCGGTAGTGGTTACGGTCATTGCGGTCATGTATAGCGAATCAAACAGACTCCACCCTTCTATAAGATGGTAGGAGATGGTACCGAATATTACTATGGAAAAAAGTAAGAAAGCTACTTTGGTTATTCTCCACTCTAAATCAACCTTGACCATTCTGATTTATAATTTAATGTTTTAATTTATATAATTTATTCACCTTTAGATCTGCCAATTTTTTCCTGAATCTGCTCCTTGTCCATTTTTTCTAATATAGATTTCCATTCGTTGAAGCACTTCTCAGCTTCTTTTTGTCTGCCCGTTTCGTTGTAAAGCATTCCCAATAGATTATATGTCTCGGCATACATTCCTTCGAACACTTTATTAATACCTGTTAGCTCCTTAAACATCTCCAAAGATTCTTTAAGTTTGTTCTCTGCTTCTTCATGCCTTCCAATTCTTTTCAGCACAATGCTATAATTATTGAGGGTCGATGCCAGATTTGCTTTATGAAAGAAATTGTCCTGAGCGAGTTTGGAGAATATGGATATGGCTTCATTGTAGTAATCCTCCGACAGCTTGTAGTTTCTTTTATCCCCATAGAGTGCTGCTGCGTTACTCAGTGTTTCTGCCAGTTCAGGTAATCTATTCTCGTCCTCCTCTGCCAGCTTTCTTCTCATTTCGAGAGCCTGTTTCAGGTAATCTTCAGCTTCCTCAATTCTTTTGGTCTCGATAAACAAAGCGCCGATATTGTTCAGGATCGCAGCATACCAGTCTGTGTGATTACCCTCCATACTCTCTACTAGCTTCTTTGCCTCCATGTAGCACTTCAACGCACGTTCCTTCATATCCATATGGGTCAATGCCTGCGCTGCATTGAACATGAAAGTAACCTCCAGTTCAGGAAAGCCCAGCTCTCTACTATGCTTGGCAGCGCTTAGAGATGAGACCGTACATTCCGTTAGGCTTTGATCATCTGTCTGGTCGGAAGTTATAAAGGAAAAATAGGAATTATAAACCAGAGATACCAATTTTTGCCAGCCTTCATCCAGCTTCTCCATTTGTTTAGGATCATCAAACAGATTATTGATGACTTGCTTCACTTCTTGGGGACTATTTTGCTTTATTAAAGTCAGTGCTTCTAAGGGTGATCTCTTATTGATTAAATCTCTCACCTGTTCAGCGATTTCTGTCATACAACCTCCTTCCTAATTAAGTATATTTAAATCTAATCAAATAGAGAACAGAGTTGATTGGCAGATACGTGGATACATGCCAGACCTGATGAACTGGAACTAATGAACAGTAGTTACTCTAAGGTCCAGTACATACCTGTGTACATAGGGCGCAAAGTGCCCACACCTCCTTAAGTTCTCTATTTCCACCAGCATCCCATTCTCCTTGAATAGACCCTTTGTTATCCGTTGTAGAGTTCCCTGTTCCTCCTCTTCTTCACCACCAAAAGTATAGTAATGAATGTATCCACCTTCTTTTATTTTACCATAGACAATGTCAACGAACTTCTCTGCAGTGTTGGGTGAAGGCATTAAGATCCGGTCGAATTTGCCGTCCAGCAGGGGCACTACTTCTCTCACATCTCCACCATAAGCTGTTACCTTGTCCTCTACTTTGTTGAGCTCGATGTTCCTCTTGAAGTACTCCACAGCTTTGTAGTTAGCTTCCACACCTACAACTTGTAATGGACTCCTGTTGCGGGCAGCGATTATGGCGTAAGGGCCTACACCGGCGAACATCACCAGCACTCTCTCCCCCTCCTCAATCAGGCTGGTAACTCTTTCTCTTTCCCCTGATAGTTTCACAGAGTAATAGACCTTTGTAGGATCCACCAGAAACCTGCATCCGTGCTCCTTTACCATGGTTTCAGTTTCATGCCCGTAAATTATTTCGTAGCTGGCAACCCTGTACTCTCCTTCTACTTCTCCTACTTTTCTTAAAATGGTCTTGACGTGTTTGTGTTTCTTCAATATAGCGTTAATGATTTCATCCTTTACATGCATTAATTCGTCAGGGATGTCGACAATAACGATATCCCCGATTATTTCAAAACTTCTTCTCAATTTTGACAATTCTTCTTCTTTAAGAGTGCCCTGGAGCATTTCTTTAAGGCTCACAACTGCAATATCTTGAATTGGTTTTTTAATCTTAATGCCGAATTTCAATTGAGGAGGTTAAGCTAACAATAAATCTTATCTCGTTTGAGCGGTATGTGGAGTATGGACTTCACTGTCTATTTTATAACCAGCCGGGATTTTGGGCGCTCGCATGAAGAGATCGCCGAATTGGCTCTAAAGGCAGGGGTAAAAACCATCCAGTTTCGAGATAAAAATATGAGAGGCAGAGAAATGCTGAGGACAGCGATGAAGCTCAAAAAATGGTGTGATGAATTTGGTGCCACATTTATTGTCAATGACAGGATCGATGTTGCCTTGCTGTGCAAAGCTGACGGAGTGCATGTGGGGCAGGAAGACATCCCTGCTCACGAGGCGAGAAGGATATTCAAAGGCATTGTGGGAGTTTCAGTTCATAACGTGGAAGAGGCTGTAGAAGCAGAAAAATATGCCGATTATGTAGGGGCGGGACCCGTTTTCGCCACCTCCACCAAAAAAGATGCCAGAACACCCATCGGACTGAAAGGCCTGAAAGAAATTGTAGATGCAGTGTCCATACCGGTGGTAGCTATAGGCTCCATAAACTCAAAGAACATTTCAGATGTCTTAGAAGTTAGAGTTGATGGTTTTGCGGTAATTTCTGCCATTGCAGCTGCTAAAGAACCTGCAGAAGCTACAAAAGGTCTACTGGACGCAATAAAAAACCGATAAGAATCTTCACCTTTACCTGTCTGTATATAGAAAAATTTATTTAAAGTTATATTAATTTAGCTACAATACCAAAAAACGGTGATTAAAATGAATAAGACTATGGGAATATTTGCAACATTGGTTATAGCAGTTATCGCAATTGTTGTGGCTATTGTATACTATCTCGGTATTTCATTTCTGTTCAGACTTGTGTTCGGCTTGGGCTTTTTGGGACTCGCCATCTTATTCCTGATATTCACTGGTGTACTGATTTACGCCAACTCTAAATATGCAGTAGTCTCCCTCATCGGACTTCTGACTTCCGGTTACGCCACTTATCAGTGCTATGTGTGGAGTTACCCTATGCACGTGGGCTACATCATAATTTTGTACGTTGTGGTTGCTTTAGGTGGGATCTGGTGGCTGAGTGAACCCGATATGAGCTTAAAAGAGAGGATGAGTAGCCCTCAATCCCTCAAAAGGTCGGGTAACTACAGAGCTGCAGCAAGAAAGTACGAGAAGAGGGGCAAGTATTTGAGCGCTGCTGACGCCTACGGTAAAGCCGGTATGCCTGAATCAGCTGCCTGGAATTTCGAGAAAGCAGAGAAGTTTGATAAAGCTGCTGAGCTATATCAAAAAATTGCTGAAGACAAAGGCGAATCTTACTACTGGAAAGAGGCACATGAGTTCTGGAAGAAGGCCGGAGAGAAAGAAAAGGCTGCCGAATGTCTGGAAAAATATGCTGAAGACGAGGCATGGTACTGGGAAGATGCGGCAAAGTTATGGGAAGAAGAAGGCAATCAGGAAAAGGCAGAAAGTGCATGGAGAAGATCACTGGATTATTATCTCAAGGAGGCGGAAGAAGAAGGCGTCTTCTGGGAAGATGTAGCTGACATCTATGAGAAACTGGGTGAAGAAGAGAATGCAAAAGACGCCAGGCAAAAATATGCTGAATACTGCGAGGGTGAAGCAGAAAAAGATCCTTCATGGTGGAAACACGTTGCCGAAGCGTACGAAAAGCTGGGAGAGAACGAAAAGGCTAAAGAAGCTAGGGATAAATACGAAGAGTACAAGAAAAAATAATTTCTTCCACTATTTTTATTCTATTCCATCATTCCTTACCAATATTCTGTTCCATTGTTTTATTCGAATAGTCAGTTTAGTCTGGGGCAGCTACAGTCGAATTTAGATGGTAGTTCTAGCCCATTTTCCCTGTGGCAATCAATACACTCCTGTACACTGTAATTTTTTCCATGACAGGTAAGAACAGGCAATTCCTTACCCAATTGTTGATAATAAGTGCCCAGATCACAGATCTCCTTCCAGCCCACAAATTTCTTGGTGGTGTTATTTGCCACCACTACAATGGTAGGAATAAATTTCAACCCTACTTTCTCCTTTAATTCAACACTCTCCTGCGAGCACTCCGCTGGGTTCTGTACATCGCAGAAGTCGAATTCTACGTTTACGCTCGTCATCTCCGAAGACAGATGTTCAATATAAGGTTTGACAACTCCGCAGTAGTGACAGCTCTCACTATGGTAAAAATAGGTACAAACGCCTTCTTGCTGGAAGTTTTCGTTGCTGTCGTGATCACCGGTTCCTTCAGAGTCTTTGATGGCCGTGCATCCAGTGAAAAGAATGGCGACCACGATCAGGAGTAATATCATCCTTAACCATTGCATATTCTTCGAATTGACTTCCATAAGAAATAATTTTTGTTTGAAAAATGAAAGTGCCTCATGCTTGACTGAATGGCTAAACAGGCTTATAACTCAAACTCATTGAGTTACTGAGTGGTACCAGCCCATTATATATTCAGGGAGCTTCAAACCTCTAGAGTCGAGTCTGTCCACCAGACTCAATGAGATGGGGCTTAAAACGAAGGCTGCTTTCATGTAGAACTCTGACGGGTCAGAAGGAAGCACAAAACTATCCGTATTATCTGAGAGAGTAGATTTTCTACCCGTTATAGAATAAACATTTGCCCCGAACCTCTTTGATTCCTTCATCCACTTCATCAAAGTCTCGTTTTCTCCACTCCATGAGACCAATATGACTGTATCTCCAGCCCGTGGTCTGGGAGCCAGAGAGCCGGTCAGGTATGCCTCGTCACCTATAGCCCTTTTGACGTGTTGAAATCTGATAACAGACATCAAAGCTGCCACTCTAGCAATTCCCGTACCCCCAACGATAACGTGCCCTCTTTTCTCCATGTTGTCTATCAGACTATTGTAAGTATCAGAGCCAACAAAATTGTCGATAAAGCCGCAAATATCTTTCGTATCCCGATCCATTTCATCAAATATATTTTCATTACCATTAGAGTTAACCATCTCTCTTATTTCATGGAAAAGCATAAGACTACCCAGTTCATAGATATCATTCATTATTCCATGTTGCATAAACTTTATACCTATCTCAACCTCTGGACCTCTCCCTTCCAGAATCACTGTACTTCCATATTCCTTACTAACCTTACCTATAGATGAGTCAGGGTTGGAAACCACGGAGTCGATAGTGAAGCTGTCGCTTCCGGATTTATCGATATAGCTTTTTAACTCTTCTACCACTCTCTTGGGGTTGGTGGTTTCCCCACTACCTGAATTTACCAGAAGAGAGATCTTTTTGTATTTCTTTTCCAGAATTTCCGCAGCTTCATACATGTTCTCTCCGGGAAAGTCAATAGCTTCGATCATCTTCACATCTCTTTTGATATTCCTGAGACCGATGTACAGTGCACACTGAGACCTCCCTTCACCAACAGGGATTATACATTCAGCTTCTGAAATATTCTGGTAAAGAGCATTCACTTCACTTTTTTTCAAGTTCATTACGTTCTTATGAACTGTATTGATATAGGGGACTTTACCACATTTCTGATAGATCATCCTTTTGCCACACCAATAGGGTTTAATTTTGCCACCAGACTGGAGAGCCCAGCGTTGTGGACAATATTCACCACGTCATCACTAAACTTGTACGCTTCCGGAGCTTCCTCAGCCAGTAAAGCCTTTTGGGTTGCCCTCACATATATCCCTTTCTTACCCAGATCAGATGCTATCTGACTCCCTCTTATCTTCTTTTTGGCTGCTGCCCTGCTCATAGTTCTACCGCTTCCGTGACAGGTGGAACCGAATGTCTCCTCCATAGCCTTTTCAGTGCCGGTTAGAACGTAACTTGATGTCCCCATGCTTCCCGGTATAAGAACTGGCTGGCCAGTGCTTCTATAATCCTCCGGAACGTCGGCACTTGAGCCCGAGAAAGCTCTGGTAGCTCCTTTTCTGTGGACGCAGACCTTCATTTTACTCCCGTCAACAATGTGCTCCTCAAATTTGGCTATGTTATGAGCCACATCGTACACAAGGTCCATTCCCAGATCAGCATCGCTCATGTCGAAGATCTTACCGAATGTTTCTCTAACCCAGTGGGTAATTATTTGTCTATTCGTCCATGCATAATTGGCACTGGCAGCCATACCCGCAAAGTAATCCTGCCCTTCTTTGCTGTTAAGGGGAGCACAAGCAAGCTGCCTGTCGGGAAGTGATATGTTATACTTCTTCACCGCTCTATCCAGTACTTCCAGGAAATCGCTGCACACTTGATGTCCCAGTCCTCTACTGCCGCAGTGGATCATTACCGTTACCATGCCCTCTTCCAGACCCATAGCTCGTGCAGCCTTCTCATCAAAGACCCTATCCACATACTGAACTTCCAGGAAATGGTTTCCACTTCCCAAAGTGCCCAGTTGAGGTTTACCCCTGGTCCTGGCCTTCTTGCTCACCACAGCAGGTTTAGCACCCTTGAGAGCGCCTTCTTCTTCACAGTGTTTTAAGTCCTGCTTGT
>JBKHKH010000028.1:0-18573 GCA_046537735.1 Archaeoglobaceae archaeon
CGATGATAGGCATCGTACATCACGGGCCTTATCAGGAGATTGAAGCCCGCATCCACGGATGCGAAGTTCTTGTAGGCTCTCTTAACGGAATTCACTCCGGTCAGCAGTATGGTGGTATCACCTATTATGCTCCTCCCTGGCTCCAGCCATAACTGCGGGTTTGAGCTTAACTCGGCTACTCTGTGGTTGAACACCGGCATGAGATTTTCTGCCAGGTCCGATGGAGAAGGCACTCCCTTTCCCTCGTAATCTATGCCCAGTCCACCGCCCATATCCAGGAACTCTACACTCACGCCAAGGTCCTCTATCCAAGCAGCGACATCGAACAACCTGTTCAAAACCTCCACGAAGGGCTCTAACTCGGTGATCTGGCTACCTATGTGGCAGTGAATACCTACAGGAGTCACATTGGACAGCTCTACAGCCTCTTTGTAGGCGTCCATAACCTGTACCCACGGAATGCCGAACTTCGACTTCTTCAAACCAGTGGCTATCTTGGGGTGGGTGTCGGGAGATATATCGGGGTTGATGCGGAAAGCAATCTTTACGTCCTTTCCCTGCTGTTGAGCTATAGCTGAGATGGTGTGGAGCTCATCAAAGCTGTCCACACTGAACTTGACACCAGCCTTAACCCCGTACTGGATATCCTGATCCGTTTTGGAGTTACCGTTAAACAGGATCTCTTCGGGCTTAAAACCCGCCAGCAAAGCCACATAAAGTTCTCCGCCACTGAAGACATCTGCACCACAGCTTCTGGAGATCACTTTCATAAGTGAGATGTTATTGTTCGCTTTGACCGCATACAGTATTTTGGCTTGCGGAAATGCCTCCTGATAGCTGTGGATGTTCTTTTCCAGCTTTTCCTTAGAAGTGATGTAGACCGGTGTTCCAATCTTTGCGATTTCTTCAACACTTACCCCTTCTACGTGAAGCTTACCATCAATTTGAGTGAACATCTTGACACCAATTTCAGAAAATTGAATGTTTATTTAAGTCTAGCGTTATAAATAACTCCATCAGGCGGTACAAGTCAGGATAGTTTTTGAGGGACTAAATAATTACTGTAATAGTAACTTATATAAACATTACTGTAGCGGTAATATTATGATATACTATGATTTATGGTTCATGTTGCACACCTGGAAGAAAGACTTTACAGCCAGAGAGTTCAAGGGGACCTTCCCGAGCCCCAGTCCTGACAAGGTTTTGCACGATATGGTGAAAAAAGGATTGCTGAAAAAAGCTGGAAGGGGAAAGTATAGTGTCAACTCGCCCGCTGAATATGTTAAAAATAAATTCGGAATAACCGAAGCCTACGAACTGGTAAAGAGTGCTGGACTGGATTATGCGTTTACAAGTACTGATGCTGTCTTCTTCTGGACAAAAGGAGGGTACAATGCAGACCGCTCCCTGGCTCTCTACCCCATCCATTTAAAGGTTAAACACGAGGATCTGGCTAAATGGCAGGCCCTCTTCAGGTCTAAGGGTAAGAAATACCACATCAACGGAGAGGCTGTGAGCGAGACATTCTATGGCTCATTCTATGAATTATACCCTGAATCAAAATTCAGCTCTGCGGAGATCAAAGGTTACAAAGTAATTCCCCTGGACGAAACTATAGAGTTCTGTAGACAAAACATCTACACTTATGAGCCTGCCCTGGATATGCTGGATGAGATGTACGATTTGGGACTGGAAGTTAAGTACAGGGAGGAGAAGAGTATATGATGTTCGTAGAGAGGGAAAACGAGGTTTTAAAGACTGTCGATGTATTCTTGAACGAAGAACTTGAGTTTGTGGTTGTTGGTGGCTATGCAGTAAGCGCACTGGCAAGACACCGCTTCTCCGTGGACTTGGACATAGTAATCAGGAGGGAAGATGCAGACTTTTTCGAGAGCATTCTGGAAGAGCGAGGGTATGCTCAGGATGTTGCAAAGGCAGGATTCGACAATGTCTACGGAGGCGAGTTTCTGAATTATAAAAAGCCAGTAAATGACTTACTTGTCACAGTAGATCTGCTCATAGGAAGCATTGTGTGCAGAGCTACAACGGCTTCTTGGAGCTTTGAGTATTTAAATCGCTATTCTGTTATTGCTACCATTTTAGGGATAGAAGTGTCTACCAGATCTAAGGTTCCGGAAAAGGAGTTGCTTACAGCCCTAAAAATCCATTTGGGGAGGAGAACAGATTTAAGAGATGTTGTGCTGCTGATAGAGAATACTGACATTGATAGAGTTATAAAACATCTTAAAAGAGGTGATTTAAACTCTCTGAAAGAGCAGATTGAGGGAATGATTAAAATGCTAAAAGATGAAAAACTGGTTAATTCTTTAAAAGGAGTTTTTTCTATACCTTCTGGAGTGGATAGCCAGATAAAAGATGCAGATAAAACCCTCAGAAAAATTATGGGGGAACTTTAACAAAATTTTATAGTCTTTTTTCGATCTCCCTTTCCCCTTCTCAATTCGGTTGTGATCAAAAGCCGTTCAGAAAATATAATATACGAACTAACAAACCCCATAAATCATGGAGCAGGAATACCTGGATATCACTTATCTTCCTGAGAACGGCTTTGAGAGAAAGAGGTGTCCTGAGTGCGGAAAATATTACTGGACTGCGGGAGGGCACGAGATATGCAACGATCCTCCATGCGGTAGTTACACCTTCATCGGCAACCCCATTTTCAACCAGAAGTTCGACCTCAACGAAATGAGAGAAAAGTTCCTATCCTTTTTTGAAAAGAGAGACCATCCAAGGATCGAGCGTTATCCTGTGGTAGCGAGATGGAGGGATGACATATATCTCACCATCGCTTCTATAGCTGACTTTCAGCCCTTTGTCACTTCCGGGATAGTCCCCCCACCAGCAAATCCCCTGACCATCTCTCAGCCATGCATCAGAATGGATGACCTCGACTCAGTGGGTAGGACCGGGAGACATCTCACTATTTTTGAAATGATGGCCCACCACGCTTTTAACTCTTCTCAAAGAGAGATATACTGGAAGAACAAGACTGTAGCCCTGTGCACCGAGCTGTTGAATGAGCTGGGAGTTCCTACCAAAGACATCGTCTATAAGGAAGAGCCCTGGGCAGGAGGAGGTAACGCCGGACCCTGTCTGGAAGCCATCGTGGGTGGGCTGGAGCTGTCCACTCTGGTCTTCATGAACATGATAAAGGACCCTCAGGGAGACATAGAGATCAAGGGTGAGAGATACAGGAAGATGGACAACTACATTGTGGATACCGGTTATGGCCTTGAGAGGTTCGTGTGGGCCAGCCAGGGAACACCCACGGTCTATGATGCTATATTTCCTGAGGTCCTGGAGCAGATTCTGGCCAACAGCAATATTGAGTTCGATGTGAATGATGAGAAGGTAAAGCAGATAATCGGCGAAAGCTCCAGGATAGCGGGCGTTATGGGAGAGTTGAGGGGCAAAGCTTTACAGAATTTGAGGCACAATGTCGCTCAAAAGCTGGGACTTGACCTTCAGGAAATCGAGAGGGTTGTACAGCCCTTAGAGAAGGTCTATGCATTAGCAGATCACACCAGAACAATACTATTCATGCTGGGGGATGGTCTGATACCCTCCAATGCTGGGGGAGGCTATCTGGCCAGACTGATGATCAGGAGGGCGCTTAGACTGGCTGAAGAGCTGGAGTTCAACGGCAAGCTCTACGATCTGGTGGATACCCACCGCAAGATATGTGATATGGATTTTGAGACCCCTGAAATTACGATCGAGAAGATTCTGGATCTGGAGCAGGACAGATATACATCGACTATCATCAAGGGAACCTCCATGATAAAAAGAACCCTCTCCAAGAAGAAAAAGATAGAGAAAGAGGATTTTATCGAGTTCTACGACTCACACGGTATTCCGGCCGAAGTTGCTATGAAGATAGCTGAAGAGAAAGGAGTTGAAGTGAAATACCCCGAAGACTTTTACTCTGAGCTTGCCTCGAAACACGTCAAAGCGGAGGAAAAATCTGAAGAGAAAGAAGTCCACGTTGAGGGAACTTACCCTCCAACCGAGAAACTGTATTATGATTCCAGTGTACTGGAATTTGAGGCAAAGGTGGTGGGAAGAGAAAACGGCAAAGTATTCCTGGATAGAACAGCGTTTTATCCTGAAAGCGGGGGACAGGATAACGACACCGGTTATCTGGTATTCGATGGAAAGGAAGTTCCCGTAGCGGATGTCCTGGAAGAGAACGGTGTAGTCGTTCACCGCATAAAAGGAGAAATGGAAAATGGATTGGAAGAAGGAGCGCAAATCAAAGGTGTGGTGGACAAGAAGAGAAGATTGAGGCATATGCGCCACCATTCTGCAACTCATGTCTTGCTTTATGCTCTTCAACAGGTGCTGGGTAAACACGTGTGGCAGAGTGGAGCCCGCAAGGAATGGGATAGGGCGAGGCTTGACGTCACCCACTATCAGAGGCCCGATGAAGAGCAAATAAGGAAGATAGAGCTTCTGGCCAACAGAGAGGTCATGGCCAACAAGCCAGTAACCTGGGACTGGATGGACAGGCTGAAGGCCGAAGAGGAGTACGGGTTCAGGCTCTACCAGGGTGGCGTTCCAGCGGGAGAGAAGATCAGGGTCATGAGAGTAGGGGATGATGTGCAGGCCTGCGGAGGAACTCACGTTCATTATACAGGAGACATTGGCGTTATCAAGATCCTTCGGGTTGATTCCATACAGGATGGAGTTATCAGGTTCGAGTATGCGGCTGGAGAAGCAGCTCTTGAACATATCGCCTATGAGGAAGACCTGTTGAAAGAAGCAAGCGGTATATTGAGAGTAGAACCCTCACAATTACCCAAGACAGCAACCAGATTTTTCGAAGAGTGGAAAGAGCAGAAAAAAGAGATAGAGAGATTGACCGAAGAGATGGCTAACTCCAAAGCCCGATTGCTAGCAGAAGAAGCTGAAACCCACAACTCGGTCAAAGTAGTTGCTCAGGTCTTTGAGGATGCAGAAATGCAGGAGCTGGTAAAGGTGGGCAGAAAGCTTGCAGAACAGAGTTATGTGGGCGTCCTGGCTACCACCAGAAATGGAGTTAAAGTGGTCACCTTCAGCGGATTGAAGGAAGTGGATTCCAGGGACATGATAAAGGAAGTGGGGAGGCACATTAAGGGCAGTGGAGGAGGCAAACCCGACCTCGCTCAGGGAGCAGGACAGATACCTCCAACCAGAGACCAGTTAGTAGAAATCGTTTTTGGGTTTTTAGGCGGCAAAAGAGAGTCTTCATGAAAGTTGAGACATACAAACTCGCTGATATTCCTTTAATAAAGCAGGGGGACGATATTGCATCCATTATCGCCTCCGGCTTCGAGCTGGAAGATAAAGATATTATTGTGTTATGCTCAACCATAGTATCCAAGTCAGAAGGAAGATTAAGGGATCTGGATAGCTATAATTCCGGTGATAAGGCAAAAGAGCTCTCCAGACAGTTTGAGTGTGAGCCTGAGTTTATTCAAGCTGTTCTGGAGGAGACTGAAGAGGTATTGATCGAATCCCCTATTCTACTGGTCAAGGCAAAATTCGGGAACATCTGCATTAATGCGGGCGTGGATAAATCCAATGTGGAAAAAGGACGGGTGATCCTCCCCCCCGAAGACCCCGACAGGAGCGCCACAGCTTTGAGAGCAAAATTTAAGGAATTAACCGGTAAGGATGTGGGGGTTATTGTTACGGACACCAATGGAAGGTGTTTTAGGAAGGGGGTTACTGGTTTTGCCATAGGAGTATCAGGTATTACAATTTTTAGAAACTTCGTGGGCAAAAAGGATCTCTTCGGAAACTCTCTGGAAAAGACTGTCGAGTGCGTTGTCGATGAGATAGCGGCATTCGCCAACCTCCTCATGGGAGAAGGAGATGAAGGAACTCCAGCAGTGGTCTTTAGGGGGCTGGATTTCATGGGAGATGGCGATGCTGAAGAGATATACAGGAATGAGGAAGAGGATATTATAAGGAAATATCTCAAATTATAAGGCAATCAAATGAGTTCCAATGCAATACTGGTGGTGGGGACCAATGTAAGAAATGTGGCCCAATCCGCCAGAAAAGCTGGATATACTGTTTATGCTCTCACCTGCTATGATGACGAAGACCTCAGGCTGTACGCCGAAGTGGAAAAACTTCCCGAAGACAAGAGAGCAGTAAGAGAAAGGGTTGAGCAGATAGCAGAGTCAAGAAATGCTAAAGTCGTTCTATCCACCGGCTATGAGGACTTGAATATAATGGAGGATTTGGTGCTGGGGCATCCTCCACGGGAAGCTGCCAGAGTTAAGGATAAACTGAAATTATACCGGACTCTTGAGAGAGCAGGCATAACATACCCCCAATTGGTTGAACCTTATGAACTATCTAAGGAGTTTAAGGCCATCTGTAAGCCCCGGGTGGGGGGAGGAGGCGAAAAGGCTTTTACAGTAAATCCGGACTCAATTAAATCTTTTGACCTTAATGAGAATTATATTTGCCAGCGTTATGTGGAGGGACCTGCATGTTCGGTCTCCATTATGGCGGGGAGGGATACGACTGCTGTTGCCGTAAACGAAATACTTGTGGGATGGAAGGAAATGAACGCTAAGGGTTTCACTTACTCGGGGAACATAACACCTCTATCTGATAAACTGACCAAAGATAGTGTGAAAGAATTGGTTAAAACGGCGGTCGAAACCATTGAGCTGTTCAATTTGCAGGGTTCGGTGGGCGTGGACATCATTTTGGGTGACAAACCCTATGTGCTGGAGATCAACCCCAGGTTCCAGGCGTCACTGGATAGCATAGAATGGAGCCACGACATCAACCTGTTCAAACTGCACGTGGACAGCGTGGCGGGAAGAAGGGTTGAACCTCCCAGGGCGAGAAGGTTTGCTTCCAGAGCGATCCTTTTCGCTGACAGGACTGTTGAGATTGATAAATGCATGACAGGGAACCCCTTTTTTGCAGACATCCCTCCAAAAGGGATCTATAAGGGAGGAGATCCTCTGGTATCCATACTGTGTTTGGGTGGCTCCAGAAATGAGTTGGTGGAGAAGACCATTTATAGAAAGCACTTATTTTACTGTCAAACAAATACTGGCAATCAAAATAAATAAATATTATTAATATTAACGAATTCAAAACCTATAAATGTAAATCTGCCCATAATATTAATTGTGCGGGATAAAGAGGATAAGATACTGGAATCCGGAACCAGGAAGGAGATCCTGAGCAACCTTAGAGGCAGAAATAAAACACTTTCTGAGCTATCAAGGGAGATTGGGGTATCCAAACCCGCTGTTCTGAAGCACCTTTACCTCTTATCGAACTCAGATGTGGTAGAAAGGGTAAAGAACGGTAACAGATTCATCTACTACCGGATAACCGAGAAGGGCAGGAGGGTTACCGACTTAATGGTCTCCCTATTCACCGCAGTCTTAAGCTCTTTCGCCGTATACAAATTCATGGTTCAGGAACCCTCACGGATGCTGACCGCTCAAGAGGATATAGTGTATGATATAGAAAAGGCACCTGCACCGGGCATACAAGAAGCCCCGGATTCCGGGCTGGGAGAGTATCTACCCTGGGATGCACTGCAAATGGAAGTCATAGCCACCTTTATTTTGGTGTTTGTGGCAGCATTCTTCATTCTGAGACTGGTAAGAAAATAGGATTCGCTAATCTGTCCGGTTTACTTTTGTGAGCTTGTATTCTCCTTTATATCTCTGGTATATTAGCCCAAACCAGTAGGTCAGACCGCTGATGATCAGTACAACCCCTAAGGAGTAATTGAGCAAAAACGCCGCAGCAACTCCCAGGACTATAAGAGACTTGCACATCATCGCTATTACGCTAGCACTCCACTCTTCAGAATTCTCTCTCATTGGGCAACCCCATTAATCATTTCATTTATATTAGATGAGGAGATATTTAAAAGTGTTCAATGATTACAATGATTAGTCCGATTTTCTCTTGTTTTCGGCTTGAAGATAATGTACTGTCGTTTTTGGTATTGATCTTTAAATCCCCGTAAATCTTCATCTGGCATGGTGATGGAGTTATGGAACGAACGGAAAATATTAGGAAAATATTATTATGTCTATTGTAAAGAGGCAAGAAGCATGAGGATTACTCCATGGGAAGTCGAGGGAACGGTTGATTACGACAGACTCATCTCAGAGTTCGGAATGCAGTCTTTTTCCGGAATTGTTGAAGAGTTACCGGGAGCCGAGTGGTTGATCTCCCGCAACATCATTTTCGGTCATAGAGATTATGATAGGATCATGGATGCTGTGAAGAACAACCGGCCCTGGGCAGTGATGTCGGGTTTCATGCCCTCCGGTATGCCTCATTTCGGTCACAAGATGACCATGGACGAGATCATCATCCATCAGAGGATGGGTGGAACCGCCTTTGTGGCCATAGCGGATATGGAGTCCCACGTGGTGAGGAACTACTCCTGGGAAGAAGTGAAGAGGTATGGGCTGGAGTATATCAAGAGCATAATCGCTCTGGGCTTGAAAGAAGATGCCGTGATCTATTACCAGTCCGCCAGCTCGACGGTAAAAGACCTTGCCTTTGAGCTGTCGGCAGAAGTGAACTGGAGCGAGCTCAAGGCAATATATGGGTTTACTCCCGAGGTTACGCTGGCGAAGATGCATGTCACTGCTGTTCAGGCGGCAGACATATTGCAGCCCCAATTAAAGGAGTTCGATGGACCCAAGCCCGTGGTAATCCCTGTGGGCGCTGACCAGGACCCCCACATCAGGCTGACCAGAGACCTGGCTACCAGGATCAACACCTTTGCCCTGGAAGAGCTGGATGAGGGGATAAGGATAAGGAGCAGAAAAGACTCAGAGTATCTGGAAAGATTGTCCAAAAAGCTCGATTTTGATTGCGTGGTCTATGAGGCGCATATCGACGCCTATGGAGATAAAAAGGAAATAGAGGAGGAGATCAGGCGATTGGAGCTGGAATTTGGCGGTTATGCATTCATCCCCCCGTCTTCAACATATCATCGGTTTATTACCGGCCTGACAGGAGGTAAAATGAGCTCCTCCAAACCCGACAGCTATATATCCCTGCTGGACACTCCAAAGGAGGCCAGCAAGAAGATCATGAAGGCAATTACCGGTGGCAGAGGCAGCGCTGAAGAGCAGAGAGAGCTGGGTGGAGAGCCGGAGAAATGCTCCGTTTTCGAGCAATACGTGATCCACCTTATCAAGAACGACAAAGAGCTGGGAGAGCTAAGGGATAAATGCAGGAGCGGTGAAATGCTCTGCGGGCACTGCAAAAAATACGCTGCCCAGCTGGTATCCCAATTCTTGAAGGACCATCAGGAAAAAATGGATGAAGCCGAATCAAAACTGGGCGAGTATCACATAATCAGCAGATAATTCTCAAACTTTTATTGCGAGTTTTTTACCCCTAAATCCTAAAAAAAGCTTTAATTTAAACTAAAATTCTGTGACTTTACCGGTCTGTTCTGTTATCCGCATTCCAGGAAGTTTTTTCTCCAGCACTTCTTTGAACTCACTGGATCTCAACGTGCTTATGAATTGCTCTACAGCCTCTTTATCTACTCTATCTTTTCTGATCACGAAGTCGTACTCCTCATCCCTAAGCGGTATGAAATCGAGCCCGTATCTATCTGCTGCGGTCTTGATACCCATTCCCACATCCGCTTTATCCATGAGGACGCCTGTGGCTACTGCTGTATGTGATTTTGCTTCCATGCTGTAACCCTCTATTTTCTTGACCATCTCCTCAAGATCCAGGACTTTGCTGTGGGCGATCTCCTTGAGGTACATATCAAGTAGTATTCTTGTTCCCGATCCTGGGTTCCTGTTTATGATGCTTACATTCTCTCTCAGAAGGTCTTCAACGCTCTCTATGCCTTGGGGATTTCCTTTCTTTACTATGAGCCCCTGCTCTCTAGCATATCCTTTGACCAGTAGGACGTTTTGCAACCCGAATCTGGAGATAAATGGGATGTTATATTCCCCTGTCTCCTCATCCAGCAGGTGAGTGCCAGCGATATCCGATTCTCCCCTCCTTATAGCTACAAGACCACCAGAAGAGCCTACATTGATAACCTTCACTACCCAGGGGTGCTCTCTGCGCATCAGCTCCAGCAGAACATCGATACCTACACAATGGCTCCCGATTATCAGGAGATCTGCGGGCCTCAGAGTGCTGAACAGCTTGACCTCTGTATATTCCCCTTCTTCCAGGAAAATCGTTTCATCTGGAATTTCGATGAAGCCGTCTGCCTCCACCAGTTTGGATACAGCAGCAGAGTAGTTCCCGGTGACGGGATAGATGCTCTCACCCACGATATTCACCGGGAGGAACTCTCTTCTACCCGATGAAGAGAAGATCTTGTGACTAATCTTTGTTCTAAAGGCTCTTTCCTCTTCCTGCAGACCTGCTATTCTTCTTATGAGATGGGCCACAAATATCTCGAATATCATCATTGCTGATACCGGATATCCCGGAAGGCCGAATACGGGTTTCCCATCTATTTCAGCGATTATGGTGGGCTTACCCGGCTTAACGGCTATACCGTGGACCAGCACCTTGCCTTCCTCTTCAATAATGCGGTGCATGAGGTCCCCCACACCGGCAGAAGTACCTCCTGAAGCCAGAACCATGTCAGCAGCCTTCAAACCCTCCTTTATCTTGGCTTTTATCTTATCATAGTCGTCTTCAGCGATACCCAAGTAGAGAGGCTCGCCACCATTCTCCCTGACAGCGGAGCAGAGGGCAGGTGAATTAACATCATAGATCTTCCCGTGGCCCAACTCCTTTCCGGGCTCAACCACTTCATTCCCTGTAGAGATAATTGCCACCACAGGTTTTCTGGACACTTTAACCTCTTTTATACCCACTGCACTCAAAATGGCCACATCCCGAGCAGTTATGGTCGAATCCTTTCTCAAGATCAGCTCTCCTGCCATTATGTCACTGCCTGCAGCCATTATATTCTCTCCAGGAGCGACAGGGCGGTATACAAGTATATGATCGTTCTCCACGCCGGTATACTCCACCATCACCACTGCATTGCAACCCTTGGGGATGGGAGCACCTGTGGAGATCTCTATTGCCTCTCCCTTACCAACTTCTTTAGTGGGGAGGACGCCGGGCTCGATCTTACCCGTGACTTTTAGCGAGCCGGGACTCTCTTCATCCACCTTGAAGGTATCCTCTGCCCTGACGGCGTAACCGTCCATGGTCGCTCTATCGAAGGGGGGCATATCCCTGGGCGCATAAATATCTTCAAAAGCATTTCTGCCGCAGGCATTAAAAATGTCAATATTCTCAACTCCCTTACCCACGGACAGCTCATCGACAACTCTCTTTGCTTCTTCTACTGAGATCAACTCCCTGAATATCTTACGGTCCATAAGAACACCCAATATTTCTTAACAGAAGGATTTCTACTTCCTCGTCCTTTTCCACCCCCTCACTATCCTCAGGAATGATGGCAAACCCGTGAGCCCTCACCATGGACGACAATATCCCAGAACCGGAGGTCCTGATGGGATGGGCAACATATCCAGAACCGTCCAAGGACCTGTCAATGATCACCCGGGTGAAGGTTCTCACACCTTCAGAGGAAGGGATTCTTCTCCCTGCTCTCGCTTTGATGTATTTCCTCTCCCATATGCACACGTTCAGCATTTTCTCCAGGATAGAGGGCACGAAATTGTAGAAAGCGACCATAGCGGCTACAGGAAAACCCGGAAGCAGAACTAAGGGCTTACTATCTATATGGCACAGGGCTACGGGCATACCCGGTTTGGTGGATACGCCGTGAACAACTATCTCTCCCATATCGCTCACCATCTCCGGTAACAAGTCCTTCTCTCCCACCGAGGTACCGCCACTGGCTATCACCATATCAGCGTTCTGAATGGCGTAGGTGAGAGCATCTTCGATCTCTTCTCTACTATCTCTGCGGATACCGCAGTCCAGCACTTCAGCACTCAGCACCTTGAGGGCGGATATGACAGAATACCTGTTCACATCGATTACTTTCCCCTTATCCAGCGCATCTGCATCTTCTGGCTCTACCAGCTCGTTACCGGTGGAGAGGACCGCTACAACCGGCATCCTTCTAACGCTAACTTCATTGATACCCAGAGCGGCCAGCATACCTATATCCTGAGGTTGAAGCACAGTATTCTTCTTTAAAATCGTGTCACCGGTGCGCACGTCTTCTCCAGCGAGGGAAACGTTCTCCGCAGGAGTAACCGCTTTATATATCTCTACCGAACCGTTCAGCTCTTGAGTATATTCGATCATTACTACAGCATCACTGCCATCTGGCATGGCCGCACCGGTAGCTATCCTTGCTGCTTCTCCCTTAGAGGTCTTGACTGACTTACTATCGCCGATATCGACTTTATCCTTGACCGTGAGAATGAACGGATTGTCCATAGAGGCCCCAAAAGTATCTTCTGCCCTGACAGCATATCCGTCCATCGCCGCTCGATCAAAATGGGGTATATCCCTATCTGATACTACATCCTCCGCAAGGACTCTATTCACCGACTCAAGGAGTGGAACATCTTCTGCATCTTCAAATTTTAGCTTAACGTGATCAAAATACTTATCCAGAGCATCTGAAACCTTGACATGCTTGCTGAACCCTTTACCTCTTACATCCATTATCTCACCAGAATACGCTCAGCTATAACTGATAATTCTTATGGTTCATGGGCTATAACGGTTATAATCTTTTTTGCTGTCTAGGGGATTTACACAATAAACACACATCGTGGAACTTCTTTTAGATCACAATTTTTATGAAAGGGAGTGCTACCATTCAACGAGGCTCTATAGAAAACAATCTTTTAGGAAATCCCCCCATCGCCGGTGACCAATATTGCAGTATCGTATATATTGTCTGTACCTCCGGAAGTTATTTCCTACTGTTGCAGATTGTCTGCAATAGTAGGGGGATTATTAATTAAAAACTGAGTATTTGAGTATAAATAATTTACTGAATTCATCATATGCTAAAAATCTCAGTATATCAATTTAATTGATGCACATTCTTGAGTTTTATCGTCCTCGTATGAAATTTGGCTGTCATTTTTTAAGGGCTTTGTATGTTACTATGATCGAGGCGGATAGTATGAGGATGGCGGGAATGATGAAATTGGTGTTCATCTGTTGACCACCTTCCCAGTCGTGTTCGAATTGCTGGGCCATGAATTGGGTAGCTTCGTCATCATAGATTATGGCTCCGGCTTCTCTGTTGAGTTTGAGTCCGTATCGGTTGAAGTTGGCGGAAGTTATCAGGGTGTTATCGTCAGCTACCACCACTTTAGCGTGGAGGGGCATGTGCTCCATGACCTTAGCTTTCATGTCCAATCCTCTCTTTTCTGCCAGCCTATTGAGGAAATCAGCGGTTTTCTGGTTCCTCTCCGTATTGTATTTGCTGTCCAGCAATATCCT
The DNA here is from genome assembly GCA_046537735.1 of Archaeoglobaceae archaeon. Lineage (GTDB taxonomy): Archaea > Halobacteriota > Archaeoglobi > Archaeoglobales > Archaeoglobaceae > JdFR-22. Next base: position 13,456 of record JBKHKH010000028.1, read on the forward strand.
GACTTCAGCTCCTTTCTCTGCTGCCGACACGATGGAGTCGAGGAGTGGTGTGCCGTTGAACCACTTGAAATCCATGTAGGGAACTTGAATGTAAACCCTGTTGCTGGCTCCAGAGATGTGATCGAAGATGGGATTGGAGTCAGGGAGAACAAAAAACCTGACCTTGCCTTTAAAATTGAATTGGCTCTCTGAAGAGGGATAGCTCTCACCGCTTCCCCCTTCAATGTTCCCAGTCCCCCCTTTATCCCCTTCATACTTTATATCGTGTACAAGCACCTCGTGGAAAAGATCAGCGGCTTTACCGCTCTCCACCTCAACGATATACCCTCTCTTATCCCATTTCCAGTTCTCGGTGGTGAGGACTACCCTTTGGTTGTCGATGACGGCAAACTTGTAGTGGAAATTCTGGTAAGATCCAGCGTCCAGGAAATGAGCTTCAAGGTCCCTTATCGCTTCAATCTCCTCTAAAGGTACACCTCCTACGGGAGTAGCGTCCAGAAAGACCTCTACATCAACTCCTTCCTCTGCGAGTTGGGAGAACCGGTAGTCTGTTAGGGTGTAGGATGCAACCTTAATATCCTCTTCAGCATCAACAGTATAATCTGCAGGTGAAACAATAATCCTGCCGCTCACGTTATCTTCAATGCTCTCCAAATCGCTCCAGTCCTGATAACGAAAGTCCCAGCCGCCCCTTGAGTCCCTGAAGTAAATTACGCCTTTATCCAGGAACTCAATATCCTCACCGTAATTGAAGGAATCGACCAGCTCACCGTCCTCGAACAGTGAGACGGTCTCTCCTGAGTTGGCCAGAGCGAACCCGGATGAGAATTCTTTGTCGGGTGGTGAGCCAAAGGCAGTGGAATATGCGCTGGAGTCTCTGGCAGCGGTGATGCTTCCAACGAACTCGATCCTCCCCTCGCCATCGGTGAGGTAGCACTCACTACCCTCACTGCAAATAGCTTTGATATATTCCGCACGATAATCTCCATAGGGATCGGGGCACAGCTCGATTATCTGCCCACTGGCGTTGGCACTTCCACAAGCAAACCCTGACAGGGAAAGCGTGAAGAGTAAAAGGATAGGTAAAAGAAAGGATTTATGGCGAAATTTCATTCCTCAGCTCTCCCATGGTGGCCATCCGCTCGGCTACAACATTGTGCTGGTGAATGCTCTCCTCACTTAAATACCTGAAATAGACCATGACATCGTTACTGGCATCCTCAAACTTTGACACGGTAGCCATGGCCATATCCCTCACCACGTCCTCCACGAATTTGGGGTTCTTATGCACCTCCTCTACCACGTGAAGCTCATCTTCTCTCTTCAGTATCTCATAAACCTGATAGCTCATGGAATTCCGGGCGATCTTGATGAGATCGTCAATGGAGGGAATAAAGCTTTCTGTAACCTCCATATCCACTCTTGCTCTCCCTCTCTGGTTGTGAGTGGCAACGGGAACCGCTTCAAATATTCTGTTGATCTGTTCCTGGTCGAATGATCCTTTGAGCTCTTCTTCTGCTCTGCTCTTCACCAGCTCCTGAGCACAGGGGCAGGCGGTCATTCCGGGGACTTCCGCACCAATGAAGACCTTCTTACCCTCTTTTTTACTCCTGCTAGCCCTGCAAAATATCTTTACCACTTCTTGGGTTCTGTGACGGGTTTTTGGGGTTTTTCTGATCAATATGAGCTCTGACTCCATGTCCACTTCTGCTCTGGTGGCGTAGTCGTGCCTATCCAGCAACTCATCCACGATCTCCATGGTGAGGTCCTCGATCCTGTCCGTGGGTCTGGCGGTGAGGTTTTCCAGAACCTCATCCACAGCCTCGAAATTCCTGCTGAGGTTGACCCCTTTTCTCTCTGGAGATAGGTCAACATAAACGTCAAAAACCGAGATGAGGATAACCGGTCTCTCCCCCTCCTCTCTGGCCACTTTGACCAGCTTTTTGATACCTGTGGCTCCTACCCTACTTAATCCAACAGGCACATCCGGTTTTAAGGTCTGTACATCGGGAAGCATAGAGAGTTTTCGATCGAACATTATAAAAACGTTGCATCTCAAGTCTCAACTGCGCATATCAGACTTATCCACCTTATATATGTGGGTACCTCTGGAAGCGAAGACCTCCTTTAAACCGCATTTCTCGAATTTTTGTGGCTCTGTTCCGTACTCTTTCTCTTCCTGGTATCCCACGATCACCAGCGTTATGTTGTACTTATCCAGTGTATCGGTTATCAGGGAGCAATTCTCGGAGGTGTATATGGCCCTAACAGCGCCCTGCCTATAAGCTAACTCCATTCCATTGCCCCTCCACTGCACTTCATGGCAGGCCCAACCGACCAGGGTGGGGTTGGCGGTAAAGGCTGCCATTCTCCCCCCATAATCATAGCAATCGTAAGCCTCTTCCAGAATGATCTCTCTTTCTACTCTATCTCTGTCCCTCAGCCACTGGATCGCCAAGTAGTCTCCTTCACTGTAATCCTTCACGAACTCCATGCCGTCCAGATGGAAATCTGCCTTATAATGCCTTGCAGGGGTTGCCATTACAGGGTATATTAAAGAGAGGATGAACAGGATCAGCAAAGAACCTGTCACGATCCTGCTATGATTTTTGTGACCCTTTATGCCCTTTATAACTTGAGATAGGGCAAGGGCTCCGGGGATGGTGATGAGTGTCCACACTGCCAGATAGAACTTGAAGACAGTGTTCAATCTCGACTCGATGGCAATCACTTCAGGAGCGAGCATTAAGAGTGATGCAGCGAATACCAGGACTGCGAAAAAATCTCCTTTGACCGCTTTCCTTGCAGACAGGACAGCAAGAGGTATGGTAACAATAGATATGGGGACCCACAGGGATAGAACGGCAGCGGGAAAGACGCTGAACACAAATAACCTCGACATGACCTCATCCCTGAGGTAGAAGAATCCAAAGGCCAGCTGGATAAAGAAGAACAGGAGGAACTGAATTAAACTGCTCCTCTCTTCAACCACAATGAGCTCTGCAGATGGGGTCTCCATGGTGGAGTAAAAGAGGAGAATAGACAAAACGGAAGCCAGAATTATGCCTGAAGCGAATAGGATTTCTGTTCTTATGCTCCTCAGAGAGTCCATGATATTACTGACATTAAGCCATGGCAGAATCTTCACCACAAAAGTGAGGGCAATGAGAAAAAGAAAGAGGGGAGCGTCCCAGGAGTTGGCAGCGAATAATATGAAGGAGATGGGCACCAGTGCCAATCCACTAAGACTCACCCCCTCGATTCTCCTATAATCGTAGAGGAGGGCTATGCCCAGTATCTTGATGGGTATGGCCACTACGTGGGCGTGAAAGTCGGCGTGAATGAAGCTGAAATAGGGGAACTCGTTGATGGTGTTCTCAATTACTCTGGTAGGGTCCCAGTAGAAGAGGTAACCAGGCATTTCCATGGCTATGGCATTTGTAAATAAATCATAGGCAGCATAGAGATTACCGGCGAAAAGAACGAATATCACACCAATTATAGCTTTTCTCCCGTCCTGAAGGATCTCTTGTAGCAATCCATAGACCAGGAGACACGAAAAGGCTGCAATTGTAGCGGTACCAACATTGAAACCAACTTCGGGGTTTACAAAGGACATGAGAGTAACACCAGCACCGACCACGTAGCCGAAGTAGTAGTAGAAGTTTAAGGAACCTCCGGCAAAGAATGGGTCAGGAGGCGGAAAGGAGGTTGCTTGGAGGACCGAGTTCATGAAGGCAACATCCATCAGCTTCTCAGCACCTATAGCGTCTGGTATGAGGGACCGGAGAAACAGAAAATAGATAAAAGCGGCAACAAATACCGCTTCGGCCTTCTTGTCCATCAGGAACCCCCTGCTCCATATCATCCATACTCCTGCCCCACAAAAAATAATCAGAACAGCATAGAACACGTACTTGAAGGGAAAAAAGTGGGAGAACACGAAGGCTATCAGACACACCAGCAGGATGGACAGGAATCTGGCCTGATAGTATTTCAGCCTTACCACCTGTGCGATCAGTATGGAGAGGGCCCAGAAAACAGCGATACCCAGCAGAGTCTCAAGCATCTTATCTCCTCAAGTCCTTCACCCTGATATTGAGAACGGTCAGAGCAGCAAACCCCAGAATAAGGGTCAGGATGTTCTTCAGGGCGTGATCCAGAATTGAAACGGTCACTGCTAAACCCTCATTCACACCGAGGCTCAGTATCCCGGTCATAACCACTTCATACGTTCCTATTCCTCCAGGGGTTATGGGTATGATCTTGACAATGTTGGCAATGGTAACCGCCAGGACCACCAGAGGAAATACATTCGCTCCAAAGGAGAGCATTATGAGGTGGCAGACGATTATGTCCACAATCCAGATTATTGTTGAGGTCAAAAGGATTACTAAAGACCCTCTGGTCTTGATAACATCCCCAGCATCTCTCAGTATTTTCCCTGCAATGTTTTCCATCCTTGAAAAGATTATAACCACCGCAACGATAAGGATCAGGAGCAGAAGAGCGTAGAATGGTATAGAAGAGGTGAAAGTGGAAAAGAACTGCTGTTTTCCGATAGCGGTAATGGCGATGAAAGCGATAAGCAGAACGGCTATCAAATCGAATATTCTCTCCACTGCAATACCGCTGAAGGAGGTAGTAAAGGGTATATCCCTGATCTTGAACACGTAAGCCCGGGCCACATCACCTATTCTTATTGGTGTCACTACGTTCATGGTCTGACTTATTGCTACACTCTCCGAGGAGAAGAGCAAAGGAACTCTTACTCCCAACCTTGAGATGATGTATCTAAATCTCTCTCCTCTTATGAGGAATGAGAAGGCGTAGAGCGAACTGGCGAGAACTATTAAACGCAGATCAGCTCTAAGTAAATTGGCAAGCACTTCGCTGGCCCCGACATACCATACAAGGGCAGCAAGTATTCCGGCAGCCAGCAAAATGGAGAAAGCAAAGAACTTCCTGCTGGATTTGGCCCCTTCTCCCCACATTCTCAAAATCTGGGAGCCCATGTAGGCCACATCTTTACCCATACTTACTTTGGTGTCACCACCGTGCTCCCACTCCACGGGGAACTCTTTGATCCTGTAGTTTTTTCTCTGGGCCAGGATGAGG
>JBKHKH010000002.1:0-34795 GCA_046537735.1 Archaeoglobaceae archaeon
ATCGGCCTGGCTCTCGCTGCGGTGATCAGAAAAGTTCTGATGATATCTTTGACCCCAGAGAAAGTGAATGAGATCATTGCTATCGGTTTCCTCCTCCTGGTGCTGGGAGTGGTCTACTGGATAATCTATAAGGCAGAGAGGGAGAGGACCAGATAAAAAGATAAAATAAAAAGAGGTTTAACAATTGGTCAGGACCATTTTCCTGTCTCAAAGTAATTATTTATGGACCTGGCGGCATTTCTTCCGCTTCTCATTGCAGGAATGAGGTACCGTGGTCCGTGCCTGGCGTTACCCGCAGCAAAAACCTTTTTCCTGTCGGTCCTGTAAAATTTGTCGGTTTTGATGGTTCCGTCATCATTGAGCTTGATCCCGTACTTGCCGCTCTCAAAAGGTGGAGTAGGCGTTGGGGGTGTAGCTATAAGGACATTATCGGCATCTATGCTGAATTCTGACCCCTCTACTTTAGCGATCTCGTTCTCTTCCAGTTTGGTCTTTATTGCTTCTATACTGGAAACTTTGTTGTTGTCGCCCATTAATTGTAGGGGATGAGTGAACTCCATTATCTCCAGTTTTTCGGGAGCATATTGAAGATAATAATTTTCCATATAGTTGAAATTCTCTTCTGACGATTTGGAATCCAATCTGCTCCCTGGATAAACTATAGTTACATTTTCGGCACCCTGTATAAGGGCCATGGGCAATAAGTCTACGGTAACTAAATCTCCTCCCACAGTTACATCTCCACCTGAGACGGTCGGTATTAATATGGCCACATTGCCAGAGAGTTGAGGAACTTGAGCGTCATAACCCAACTCTCTGAGGTTATACTTCTTCATAAGATCTATGGCATAATAAACACCGTCTAAGTCCTCTCCAGAGATATTTAGCTTGTCACATTTCCATGAGCCGGTAGTTACCAAAACCGCATCGTATTTACCGATCAAACCCTCAAGATCTACATCCTTTCCCACTATGGAGTTATTGTGAAAGTTAACTCCTGCCTTTTTTAGTTCATCGATGCGCTCTCTAACACCATCTCTTGAGATCTCGTGACTGGATATGCCAAAAATTAAGAAACCACCTGGTTCAGGCATTTCGTCATAGACATCGACCTTGTGACCCTCACACACCAGCTCGCCGGCGGCAGTTAGACCTGAAACCCCACCACCGACAATAGCCACACTCTTACCACTATCACCTTTCTTTTCTGCACACCTCAAAAACTTCATCAGAATACCCCCATTCTATCGGTATAGCTGAAACTTATATTAACTTTTCTACAGATCTTAACTGTATCAATTGACTCTATCACCTTATACTGATCCTTTGACCATTTTCCAGCATCACGTAATCCACTTTATCATTCAAAGCGTAAGTTCCATCCTGGAGCAGTACCTGTTCGCCATACGTATAAACTCCGTAGTCAATAAATATGCCGTTTCTTTTCTCCAGCACCACGAATCCATCATTTATTTTGGGGCGAATGGCAGTGAAGTTACCGGTGTTATCGAACATTATTACTCTCCCCTCTGGAGTGCTGTACTTGTAGTAATTACCTTCTCCTTTGGCCAAGACGATTAGATCTTGAGTATTATCCTCAATTCTTTGGGCTCCATCTTCATGCAAGTGGATGATATCCCCTTGGGATATATTGTATGTCTTGCCCTTGTAAACCAGATAGTTCTCTTCAGAGTCGTCAGCACAGCCGGCAAATAGCAATGCCCAAACCAATAACATTATCAAAGCGATCCTTCTCATTTAAGCGCACCTCATCGATTACCTGATTACTCATTTTGAAAATGTTGAAATCAGCTCTATTGTAGCCTTCTCTGTCTCTTAACAATAATAAAAATTGTGGTGGATTGTTCTATTCCACCGTCACTTCGGCCTCGCTCTTCCACAGCCCGTGAATATTACAATAGGATGTGGCAATAAGCTTCCCGGATCTCTCGGATTTGAAGTTGAATAATGCCACTGGTTCCGTGTATACTGTACTTGTATCCGGACCCTGTGTTGACGCCCCATGGGCCAGGAACTCGCATCTACCCACCTGATAAGGGAATTTTTCCCCCTCTGGTAAGAAAGTGAGCTCTATCCACACAATGTGATGCTCTGTCTTGTTGGGATGAGGGATCTCCTTTCCTACAGCAACCTTCACTTCAACCGGTTCCCCTTTTTCTATTTTAGCGGGTAGTTCCATGACCGGTACATGTTTTTCACTCTTCCAATCCGCTGTCTGGTAAAGTTCATCCATACTACCACCTCACAATATACTTTGTCTTATACAATTTGTTTTTTACTGTCAATTGTGAAATTTTAATTTTTAATCCCAAAAATAATAATGCAGTAATCTGTCAAAACCATTTTTAACGTAATCTCTTAAAGTTGACCATATGACCATAGGCACTTCTGATCTTAAATCATATTTTGAAGGTAAAAAATTGAATGGTAATTCTTATCTGGTCAAAACGTATGAAGGTCGTTTCAATAACGAGACAAGGTTTGAGCTTTTTCTTGTAGATAGAGACGCAATAACAGAAAAACCTGTGATTTACGGACGTTATTTTACTGGTGAGAGTTATTACCGTCCATGGCTGGAGATACACTACAACGAGACCATCGATTTTGGCTCCCGGAAATTGAGCCTGATGGAAGTAAGGATGGATGAAGAACTGTTCAAACAACTTTCTGGATTGCTTCCACCCGCTTCTCATATCATGGTGTTCTATTCCGATTACCCGGAAACTGAAAAAGCCCTTAGTTTAGACGTTCCTCCACCAGCCACTTATATAGGATACCTGTTGTTTATGGCGGGTTGCACGTGGTTCAAGGACTGGTATTTTCCTGAAGGATTTATGGAGGGAGGAGTTAAGCTCCAGGGCAACAAGCCTCTCAACGAAGAACACAGAAGAAAAGCCTTGAGTAGGCTTAAGTCTGAATTACTTCAATTCCTCGAAAGAGACAAGGGAGAAAGCGGACTACTCTTAGACGCTGAGAAAAGGGCAAAAAAAGTCCTGAACTTAATTGAGAACGAGTTGCAGGGCTCAGATGAAAAATAATTGCAATCATCTGTAAAACTGGACTTGATCTTGCCAATTATCAAAAAACCAAATATTTTAACACTTATGTAATTTTCCCCGATCGGGAGGTATGTAAGATATTATGGCAGAGCTTAGACGAGAGCTGGGGCTATTCGAGGCAACGGTTTATGGGGTAGGTCTTATCCTGGGAGCAGGTATTTATGCTGTTTTGGGTGAGGCGGCAGGTCTTGCAGGCGAGTCCGTCTTCTTCGCTTTTGTTATAGCGTCACTTGTGGGTATGCTGACCGGTTTATCGTATTCGGAGCTCTCCTCCATGTATCCCAGAGAAGAAGCTGACTACATTTATGTGAGGAGTGCTTTTGACCACAAGAAGTTATCTGAAGTTACTGCTGTCTTCAGGATATTCGTGGGCGTAATATCGGCTGCTGCTGTGGCTTTAGCTTTTGGAGGTTATTTATCATCCTTTATACCGGCGCATATGATCTTGCTGGCTATAGCGATTATCGTGCTCTCCTCAGTCATAAATTTCTACGGGATCAAATTCTCTTCCAGAGTGAACATTTTATTCACGGCTATAGAGATTCTGGGCCTGTTGATAGTGATATGGATGGGAGCAGGCTCCTGGGGACAGGTGGACGTCTTTCAGGCACCCAGAGGATTGAAGGGCATATTCCAATCCGCTTTCCTCATCTTCTTCGCCTATATCGGGTTCGAGTCACTGGTGAACATTACGGAGGAGACCAGGGAAGCCAGCAAGAAGATACCTCAAGCCATAATCATATCTATCTTATTCACCACCATCCTGTACATACTGGTGAGTATTTCTGCTGTGGCAATCGTTGATTGGCAGGCTTTAGGTCAGTCAGACTCACCTCTATCTCTGGTTGCTCTCGAGGGTTGGGGACCGGAGGCTTTCACGGTGATCACTGTGATAGCTCTCTTCGCTACCATGAACACAGTGCTGATTACCTTGATCTCCACCTCACGTATTCTTTATGGAGTATCCAAAGATGAGTACCATTTCCTGCCCGCTGTATTTTCTAAGGTGCATAGAAGAACCAGAACTCCTCATATAGCGGTTCTATCCGTGTGTTTGCTATCCATTATATTCACACTCCCCGGTGATATCGGGGTAGTTGCCGGAGTGGCCAATCTCTTTCTTCTGATCGTGTTCGTGCTGGTGAATGCTTCGCTCCTCAAATTGAGGTACAGGTACCCAGATTTTGAGAGGGGTTTTAAGGCTCCCCTGAACTGGGGAAGTTTCTCGTTTACTGGTGCTGCTGGGTTTGTCACCTGTTTGGCTTTGATAGTATTCTACTTCATCCAGAATTTTATTTAGACCGGTTATTATAATGGAACCGAAAAACCATAATATAGATATATTATTAATGACAAGTTAATATGAAATGATGGACATAATAAACACTATGATCCTGGTATTGCTTATACTGGTGATATTGCTGTGGGTAGCGTTCTTCCTCATAATGGGGCAGGCACCGCACATATAGGAAAGAAAAATCTCAATCTATCTTATCATTCTTACCAAAGGCAAATTTGAGACGCCAAAAAGTCTGTAACTTTGTATTAGAGATAGACTAAACTTTTATAAAGATTAAATGTGAGATTTAAAACATATGGTTGAGGAACTTAATATAATCTGTAGGATAGCTTGAAAAACCGATCTAAATCCTAATTCAACACTCGGACAATAAAAAACGAAACTCAATAAAAGTCACACCAGTTATGTTCTTTTTAATGTCTTCCTTTCTCTTTACCCTTGTTCACTACATGAACCAGAGTACCAATATCTCTTAAACCCATAGAACCACCATATCTTTTTTGGCAAAAAAGATGGGCGTGTTATCCAAAAAATTCAAAGAATTATTGGACGAGCTGAGGAATACCGGTTTTTGGTTAAGTGAAGAACTCTATAATACAGCTCTACAAGAAGCTGAAAAATTGTAGAATAACTCGCAAACCCTCAAGATCAAGAGATGTACAGATGCCCAATCAAACTTAAGTACCATACCTACCAAAACAAATAGATGTGGTGGTTGGATGGTAATCAAGTATGATGTTATCGCAATAGGTACTGGCTCCGCCATGAATATTGTGGAGGCCATGCTGAACCAGAACGAAGACCTAAAGGTAGCCGTAATAGACAAAGACCCACCAGGTGGCATTTGCCTCACCAAAGCGTGCATCCCCACCAAGATACTATTATACCCCGCAGAGCTCATCAAGAACATCGAGAAAGCCAAAGAACTCGGTGTAGATGTCCAGATCAATAACATCGACTTTCCCCGCATTATGGAGAGGATGCATTCCCTCATTGACCCCGATATTGAAATGATCCGGGAAGGTCTATCATCCACACCCAACATCGGCTACTACACTGACCCCGCAGAATTCATAGAGCCCTATAAATTAAGGGTAGGCAACGAAACAATAACAGCCCCACTCATATTTCTGTGCACCGGCTCCAAACCTTTCATACCTCCCATAAAAGGGTTAGATGAAGTCTCATACCATACCAGCGACACCATTCTGAACATCAAGCAACTTCCTCACAGCTTGGCAATCGTGGGTGGGGGTTATGTGGCGGCGGAATACGGTCATTTCTTCTCCTCTATGGGAAGCAAAGTGACCATACTGGGTAGAAATCCTCAATTCCTCCCCGGTGAAGAGGAAGAAGTCTCAGCAGTTCTAAAACATGACCTCTCCAAACAAATGGATATACTCACCAATCACGAAGTAATTGAAGTAGCAGAGAGTAACCAGAGGCAAAAAATGACCGCAATAAATAGGGAAACCGGCAAAGAAATCACCATTAACTCCCAAGAAGTGTTGATCGCTGCGGGGAGAGCCTCCAACTCGGGTATCCTCCAACCCCAAAAGGGTGGGATCGAAACGGATGAAAAGGGCTGGATAAAGGTCAACGAATACCTCGAAACTACCCAGTCAAATGTGTGGGCTTTAGGTGATGCGGTAGGCAAGCATCTCTTCAAGCACGTGGCCAACTACGAATCACGGGTGGTCTACCACAACGCTGTAAGGGGAGAACAGATGAAAGTAGATTACCATGCAGTCCCTCACGCCGTCTTCACCTATCCTGAAGTAGCCAGCGTGGGTATGGGAGAGAAAGAGGCCATAAACGAGCTGGGTAAGGATAGAGTAATCATCGGTTTTGACAGATACGAAAATAACGCCAAGGGCATGGCAATGAATGTCAAAAACCATTTTACTAAAGTCATATTAGATAGAGAGACTGAAAAGATACTGGGAGCCCACATAGTAGGCTCACAAGCCTCAATACTCATACAGGAGATAATTAACCTGATGTACACCCCTGAACAGACCCCCAATCCTATTTTCATGGGTATGCACGTACATCCCGCCCTGAGTGAGGTGGTGAAAGGAGCTTTCAACTCCCTCATGAATGTGGAAACCTACCACCATATACTGGACCACCACTTCGAACTGAGATGACCTTCAATCCGTCAGTATCATGTTTTTTTCATCTCATTCAACTTTAAACACACCGGGAATAACAGCCTCAGGATCGACCATGACCTCTATCAGGGAAGCTTTATCCGATTTAAACGCCTTTTCCAGAACATCGTCCAGATCCTGTGGCTCACTAACTCTATAACCTTCTCCCCCACAGGATACAGCATATTGAGCGAAATCCGGGTTGGGGAACTCTATCCCGAAAGCAGGGTAACTTTCTGCTAATTGCTCTTTTTTGATGTTCTTCAATTTACCGTCATTGAACAGTACAACTTTCACGGGAAGGTTCTCTCTCACCGCGGTGGTGAAGTCGGCCATCAACATCCCGAATCCCCCGTCTCCAGTTACGCATACCACCTGCTTATCAGGATAATCCAGTTTGGCAGAAAGGGATGCCGGGAACCCGAAACCCATACTGGCTATATTAGCGGAGAGAAAAGTTCTCTGTCCTTCGCAGATGAATTTCCTGTAGAACCAGTAGGTGTGGTCACCCACATCCACGCAGATGATGGCGTTGCTGTCCACATGCCTTTTGATGGCCTGTATGACGTAACCGGGATAAATTGGTTTTGAGAGGTTCTGAGAATCTTCTTCGATCTCCTTCAGGAACTCCTTTTTAATGGTGAAGATATGGGATAAATAGCCTTCTTCACCCTGTTTCTCATTCAGCTGGGGAAGCATGTCCTCCAGCACCGATCTGGAGTCTCCCACTATGCCAGCATCCACATTGAACGTCTTCCCCACTCTGGAGGGGTCAACGTCTATCTGCACTATTTTGATATCGGGGGGAACGAGGTTCGCCTGTCTGAATATGGATCCCACGATTATCAGCAGGTCACAGCCCTTGATGGCTCGAGCAGCGTGTGGGGTCCCAATGGTACCCAGAACCCCCACGCTAAACTGATGGGTCTCGTGAACTACCCCTTTTGCTCTGGAGGTAGTGGCAATGGGCGCCTTAAGCTTTGATGCCAGGTGGTTCAACAGGTCACCGGAGTGCCTCGCTCCCCAGCCGGCCAGTATGGCTGGTCTCTCACTCTCATTTATCAATTCGACGGCCTTCTTTATGTCCTGTTCGTTACCACCAACTCTCGCCCTAAACAATCGTCTGTCAGGCTGATTTATCTTATCGCTGAGCCCTTCTGAAAGCACATCGGTGGGGCAACTGAGCACGGAAGCCCCCGGATCCCGGTAGGCATACTTGATAGCCATCATGGTCACTCTCAGGGCCTGATTTGGTCTGGCTACCGTTTCGGCGTAGGCGGCAAAGCTGCTGAACAGCTCTATCTGATCGATCTCCTGCAAACCCTCACTTCCCAGATAGAGCTCAGGTATTTGACCCACCAGAGCCAGAACAGAGCTCCTATCATTTACGGCATCCATTAGACCGGTTACCAGGTTGGTGCTCCCCGGACCAGCAATGGAGATGCACACCCCTACCTCGTCGGTCATCTTTCCATGGGCATCTGCCATAAAGGCAGCGGTCTCCTCGTGCCTGGTCAAAACGAATTTGATGTTGCTCTTCCTTATAGCCTCTATCAGAGGCAGGTTGGAGTCTCCGGGTATGCCGTAGATATATTTCACTCCAAAAGCTTCCAGCTGCTCCACCATCTTATCTGCTACACTGGTCTCGGCTTCCCCGGTCGAAAGACCTAAGGGAACGAAAGCGGATTTGGGCGCCCCACAGACAGGGCAAGTCCATGTATCTGGCAGGTCATCGAATCTGGTGCCTTCCTTCTCCTCATCGTAGATGTAATTGCAGACAGTACACCTGTATCTGGCCATGCTACCTCTATTCTACCTATCTAATCTTGGACCTTCTAGCTCATCTGCTCTTTTTCAGAGCCTCTGATGCAGTAGTACATGTTCTTGAGCTCCATCTTGGAGTACACGGGACAGGTACCGCATATACACCCCTTCTCCTCCTTTATGCAGCTGCTTTTCCCTATAGTCGGGAAGCAGAATCCACCCGGCTCCCCACAATCAACGAAACTAGGACAGGTATTGCAGATACACATATCCACAACCATCTTCTTTTTCTCTTCCATTTCCTTCTCATCCATCATAAATCCCTCCCCTTAATTTTCTATCCTGTTCATTCGCAATACAAAAATTAAAGCAATGGAGCTATGTGCTCCCCTTAAGGTAATCCTCCACATCTATTTCCTTCTTTCTTTTAGCGGGAACCATTCCTTTCAACATGCTCTCATCATAAGTGGGTCTGGACTCCCTGTAGAATATCCCTATCGGAATTTTTCCTTCGCCGCCGTAATCCCACTCCATCATTTTGTCCATGACCTGGTCCCCGGGCGGAATTTCTTCCATCTCGTAAACTCTTTCATTGTAAAGGTCATAGGTGTTGAAGTAGGTGTAGCAGGGCTGTAACACCTCTACAAAGGAGAAGCCCTTGTGCTTCATAGCCTCATCTATCACCATTCTGAGGTTTTTCATGCTGTTGGAATATGATCTTGCGATAAAGGATGCTCCTGCTCCCAGCATAACTCTGAGAGGGTTGAAAGGCTTTTCTACACTCCCCCAGGGAGTTGACTTGCCCTTGAATCCCTCCGGGCTGGTGGGAGTGAACTGTCCGGTGGTCAAGCCGTAGACCCGGTTGTTGTGGACCACAATAGTTATGTCGATATTCCTTTTGGCGGCGAACATCAAGTGGACCAGGCCTTCACCGTAGGCATCCCCGTCTCCGGCAAATCCGATCACCGTCAGCTCAGGATTCCCCAGCTTTATACCTGTCGCTGTGGCTGGAACCCTCCCATGTATGGTGTAGAAGTGATTGAGGTCGATGTAGTCCACCAGTTTGGCGTGGCACCCTATCCCGGCGACCATCACCAGTTTTTTCTGATCCTTTTCCGCAAAGATCTTCTTGGAGGCGTTGAGAATAGCAAAGTTACCGCATCCGGGGCACCAGGTGTTCTGAGCATAAGTTTTGAGCTCTTTATATCCCTTGTTCATTGTAACACCTCCTTTCTGAGCCTCTCGGTTAGCTCATCCGTGAAGAAAGGTCTGGCATCGTATTTGAGCACTCTGTGGTCCACCTTAATTCCATTATTGCCCAGGAGCCGGGCGAGCTGGCCGGTGGCATTCACCTCCACAGTAACTATTCTCTTGGCATCCCTGGTATGATCGCTCAGATCCGGAAAAGGCTCCATAATAATGGGCTGGACCACTTTAAGTCCCAGGACATTGGCTGCTTCTACACAGGCTCCTTTTGTGGAGCCCCAGGTGACCAGTACCGTATCAGAATCTTCACCATAAGTCTTGACCGCTTCTATATTTTCGATTTCCTTCTTGATGGCCTCTCTCTTCTTCAGTCTTTTTTGCTGCATGAAAGCTACTTTCTCGCTTTCCTCGGTAGTGATCCCGTACTGGTCGTGCTCGTAGCTGGTAACCTTGATTATAGCAGAATCATTTCCAGGAAAGGCAAGGGGTGAAACACCATTATCAGAGTCCTTATACCTCTGATAATCGCCTTTACCGTCCCACAGAACGGGTTCTTTCTCTTCCACGCTGTACTTGGGTGGATCAAAGCTGTAATTACCTTCACTCAGATTCTTATCCGAGAGGACTATGGATGCCACCTGACACTTCCAGGCAACGTTCATGGCCAAACCGGTATAATAATATGCCTGTTCTGGGTCACCGGGAGCGACCACGAATCTGGGGAACTCGCCGTGCCCCGCACTCAAAACGAAATGCAGGTCAGACTGCATGGTGTAGGTAGGGACTCCGGTACTGGGGGCTGCTCTCTGACAGACCACTAAAGTGATGGGAATCTCGCTCTGGGCAGACAGGCTCAAACCTTCCACCATGAGGGCAAAACCTCCTCCTGCGGTTCCCACCATCGTTTTTGCTCCAGTATATGCTGACCCAAGGGCCATGAGCATGACCGCTATCTCATTTTCGGGGTGAACGACCAGAATATCGAACCTGTCCCGGTTGGCGGCCAGGAAATGAAGTATTCCGGTAGAAGGAGTCATGGGATACGCATAGTAAGCATCCATTCCAGCCTTAACCGCCCCCATCCCTATGGCCTCATTACCCGAAATTATGGGCATCATCTCCTGTTTCAGATCTTCTGCCCTTATATTGCTTGTACTTGCTGTATCGTAGGCTTTTCTGGCTATCTTCAGGTTGAGCTCCGTCTTCTTGGGCAGGAATTTGCGGAACACTTCTTCCACTACCTCCCACTCAATCCCCACCACTTTAGCGATAGCACCAAGCGCAGCCGAGTTGCGC
The DNA here is from genome assembly GCA_046537735.1 of Archaeoglobaceae archaeon. Taxonomy (GTDB): domain Archaea; phylum Halobacteriota; class Archaeoglobi; order Archaeoglobales; family Archaeoglobaceae; genus JdFR-22. Next base: position 10,800 of record JBKHKH010000002.1, read on the forward strand.
ATGATAGAAATGCCTTCCATTTCCTTCACAATATCCTTGAAAGGGACCCCTATACCTTCCTCTATTTCTTCGGCTTCAATTCCTTTTTTACTGCTGTCGAATAGGATTACTCCACCTTCATTCAGCCTGGGAGTGTGCTTCTCTACAGTCTGTTTGTCCAGGGCCACCATCAAGTCGATACCCACGTTATTGGCCTCGATCTTCTCCTTAGAGACCCTCACCAGGGAAAAATTGTGTCCCCCTCTTATCAACGAGGGATAATCATCGTAAACAAAACTCCTGTACCCATACCTGCTGAACAACCGTGCGACCATTGTCGCAGCGATCCTGATCCCATCCCCCGCTTTTCCACCCACTAATATGGATATATCTTCCATAACTAAAACCCCCTTATGTATTACCGACAAACTAACAATCCGAAACGCTCATTCTAATAGCTCGAAGTCTTCTTTGGGAGCACCGCAGACAGGACATATCCAGTCATCGGGCAGGCTCTCAAATTTTGTTCCTGGTGGAACATCGCTTTCTGGATCGCCTTCTTCTTCATCGTAAATGTATCCGCAGACAGTACATTCATACTTGCTCATAATAACACCTCTCTTCTAAATAGTAGTCAAAATTCAGCGGTTCAGCTGGATTTGATCTTCTGGGCGATCTGTTCACCCAGTTCATAAGCCTTTTTCAATTCATCTTCGTCTGGCCTGTACTTTACGGTGAATGAGTCCATGGTATCCCATTTGAGCTCTTCGAAGAACTTGTTTATCTCTCTAACTGCTCCTCCACCCCATCCATAGGAGCCGAACGCAACGCCAAGCTTACCCCGCGGTTTTAATCCCCTGAGGTATGTCAGAAATTCAGCCACAGACGGGTAAACCCGGTTGTGCATGGTGGGTGAGCCGATGGCCACGGCTTTTGCATCCAGGATCTCCTCCAGCATTTCACTCTTTAGATCGTTTCTGGCGTGGAACAATCTTACATTCACCTTGGACCTTGCACCATCAGCAATCTCTCTGGCCAGCTTTGCTGTGCTCTCATAAATGGTGTCATAAACGATTACCAGCTTATCTTCCGATTCAAAACTGGCCCACTTGCTGTAAGCCTCCATAATTCTGTCAGGATTCCTCCATATGACCCCGTGGCTGGGAGCTATCACATCTATCTTTATCCCCAACTCCTCTATCTCCTTCAGCTTCTTCTTGACCAGATTGGCAAAGGGCATCAAGATATTGGCGTAGTAGATCTTGGCCCACTTCAGGGACTCATCAACTCCTAATTCATCGTCATATCTCTCCACACTGGCTATATGCTGACCAAAGGCATCATTGGATAACAGCAAGTTATCTTCTTTAACGTAGGTAGCCATACTGTCCGGCCAGTGAAGCATGGTCATTTCCACGAATTTTAAGGTCTTCTTACCGGTATTTATCTCGTCCCCTGTACCGACCTCAGTGAATTTCCAGTCGCTGCAGTCAAAATACCTGCATAAACCCTCTTTAGCCTTTTTGGTGCATATTATCTCTGCATTGGGAGCCATATCCTTGACCTGGGCCAGACTGCCGGAGTGATCGGGCTCTATATGGTTCACCACAATATAATCCAGCTGAGATAGATCCACCAGCCCATTTGTCCTCTCCACTGTTTCGGAGAGAAAGCCGTTCTTAACCGTGTCCACCAGAGTTATCTTATCGTCTATGATGAGATATGCGTTGTAAGTTAACCCCCTCACGATCTCAAAGCTGTGAAAATCCCTTTCTTCCCAATCAAGGGCACCCACCCAGTAGATACCTTCACCGATCTCCAGCGATTCTAAAGCCATTTTTCCACCTTTGCTTCCACTGAAACTCCATTGACCATGAATCTGGCGTGCTTTAGAAAAACTACTCCTAATCCCCCATATTCAAACTTGGAACCCTCCATGTATCCAACGCGTGCTTAAACTTATTAAAGATTTCTTCCGTATCATTAAGTGTATATAATAATAAACAATAATTAAATTCGTAAAAGTGGTATCAGCTGCAAGGCCTTAAGTGGTCTAGAAGTAGTTGCGACCTCATCACCATGAACCAGCAAGAATTCTTATAAATTCCATGACAAAATTATTGTAAGGGTCGGAGCTATGAGACAGTTTACTACCGGTATTATATCTCTGGACGCTCAATTAGGAGGATTGGCCAGCGGAAGCGTTGTGTTGCTTCTGGAGGAACCAGGAGCAGGAGCTGACGTATTCTCCCTTCAGGTTGCCATAGAGGGGTTAAAGAACAACGAAAGAGTGCTCTATGTCACCACCGATGATACATTCAGTGAGTTAAAAGAGAGTATAAACACATACTTTGACATACCCAGTGATCTGCTCTACGAGATGGAGGTCATGGATCTAGTTTCCAACAGAATGGGATTGCCAGTAGAAGACGCTAATCGAGATTACTTGAAAAAAGCCCGTCACGATACCCTTGGTGGTCTAAAGACGTCCATACAGAACGAAGAGTATGACAGGGTCATCATAAATAATATCACTTATTTTTTCACTCACTATGATAGAGAAGAAGTGTTCAAATTAATAGAGGAGTTCTCAGGGGTCTCTAAACAGAATGAGTCCATATTCTTCATGTTGATGACCAGGGGGATGTTCGACCACCAGACCGAAGTGACAATGAAACATAACGTGGACGGGGTCATCGAATTCTCCATGAGAGAAGTTGATGACGAAATAGAGAGAAGATTGAAGATCCTCAAGCTAAAGAAGGTCCTGGTCCCCAAAACTGTCCTGAAATATGACCTATCCAGAGGCTTGAGGATGGAACAGGTCATGAAATTGCTGTAACAGCACAGAATAAAGTATGATATAAAAAACTGTTTGAACTCTGATATTCTCTAACACTTAACTTTATAACTATTGATCCCGTAACACTAGTCAGTATAATGAGGGGTTTCGGGAATGACTGAACAAAGTAACCATCCCAATCGTCTTATACATGAGAAGAGCCCTTATCTTCTTCAACACGCTTACAATCCAGTGGACTGGTATCCCTGGGGTGATGAGGCATTTGAGAAGGCAGAAAGGGAGGATAAACCCGTTTTCCTTTCCATAGGTTATTCCACCTGCCACTGGTGCCACGTAATGGAGAAAGAATCCTTTGAGGACCCTGAAATAGCCGAGATGATGAATGATGCTTTTGTCAACATCAAGGTGGACCGGGAGGAGCGACCAGATATTGACAGCGTTTACATGCACGTTTGCCAGTTGATGACCGGGAGTGGAGGCTGGCCTCTTACCATTATCATGACTCCGGAGAGGAAACCGTTCTTCGCCGCCACCTACATTCCCTCAGAAACCAGATTGGGGCGGACGGGGATAAAAGAGCTTATTCCCCAAATCGAGCAGATATGGGAGAGCCGGAGAGACGATGTAGATAATGCGGCCGAAAAGGTGATGTCATCTCTTCAGGAGATGGATTACGGTGAAGATGAAGATAGTATAGACAGGGATATGCTGGATTACGCCTACCTCAAACTCTCTGATAGCTTTGATGAGCAGTATGGTGGTTTCAGGAGAGCGCCCAAGTTCCCTTCACCACATATTATATTATTTTTACTTCGATACTGGAGGAGGACTGGAGTTAAGGATGCATTGAAGATGGTGGAGAAAACTCTCAAGCAGATGAGGCTGGGTGGAATATTCGACCAGGTGGGCTATGGGTTCCACAGGTACTCTACGGACTCCAAATGGATAGTCCCGCATTTCGAGAAAATGCTCTATGACCAGGCAATGCTCACCATGGCATACACCGAAGCATATCAGGTCACCAAACACGACAGCTTCCACAAGACCGTAAAAGAAGTGCTGGGTTACGTGCTCCGGGATATGACCTCTCCCCAAGGAGGATTCTACTCTGCTGAAGATGCGGACAGTGAGGGAGAAGAGGGAAAGTTCTATCTGTGGACAGAGGAAGAGTTGAGGCAGCTTATTGATGATGACCTCGTTTTGAAGGTATTCAACGTCCATAGGGACGGGAACTTCAGAGAAGAAGCCAGCGGCTCGAAAATCGGTAAGAACATCCTTTACCTCAAAAAACCACTTTCCGAGCTTGCCTCCGACCTCAAGGTCTCTCAGGAAGAGCTGGAGGCCCGCATACAAATTGCTCGTCAGAAATTGTTTGAGGTGAGGGAGATGAGGGTGCATCCACTCAAGGACGATAAGATCCTCACCGACTGGAACGGATTGATGATAGCAGCGCTGGCCAAAGCTTCTCGAGTTCTCAACGATCTCGAGTACCGGAAAGCGGCAGAGGAAGGTGCGGAATTCATACTGAACAACTTAATCAGGGATGGAGAGCTGCTTCACCGCTATCGTGATGGTGAGGCCGCAATTAAGGGTTTCCTGGACGACTACTCTTTCCTCATCTGGGGATTAATCGAGTTATACGAGACCACCTTCAAGTCGGAGCACCTCAAAAGAGCAGTGGAGCTCAGTGAGAAGATGGTGGAGAAATTCTATGACGAGGAAAGAGGGGGTTTTTATTTAACGTCTCCTGATTCCGATTCCGAGCAGATCATACGGAAGAAGGAGATGTACGATGGGGCGTATCCTTCGGGAAATTCTGTAGCCGTTCTAAATATGTTGAGACTGGCTCACATGACCGCCAGGACCGAATTGGAAGATATTGCCGGTAAATCGATGGGAGCAGTGGCGGGAAAAGCCTCAACAACTCCTGAAGCATTCATCCAGTTCCTGGTGGCAGTGGATTTCGCTGTGGGACCGGTCAATGAAGTGGTCATAACCGGCAATCTGCAGAGTGAGGATACAAGGGTCATGCTGGAATCTCTGAGGCAGGAATTCATTCCCCGGACGGTGGTCCTGCTCAAGTCCGGTGAAGAGCTGGATAACATCTCAGGTCTCACCTCAAGTTTGGGCAAGGAGGGCAAAGCAACAGCCTATGTGTGCAGGGATTACCGGTGCAACTTACCCACCACGGACCCTGGGAAGATGATGGAACTGCTTAAATCTGACCAGGGTTAATCCTGTTTCTCTACCAATTCTCTTACAAGCAGAAACATGACTGCCAGTATTAGAACAAGCAGTGGCAGATGCCCTATGGCAATAGGTGCCAGCTCACCTGTGGGCTCTATCACCGACCTGGAGACTCTCCCCGCATTGAAGGCGGAGAGAACGATTAAAGAGATTACAACCGGTCTTTTACTCATATTGAGCAATCCTAAAGCGTATAAAGCCGCATACACCAGATTCTCTCCTACCAGGAACAGAGGTAGGTCGGCAAAGAAGTTGATACCGATATACCCTGCAATCAGGATCAAAAGCAGTAATTGAAGTATCATATCTTCAAGTCATTTACGAAATTTATATCTGTATCGTCTTCCGCTAAAGTGCATTGGTTTCTCAGACTATTGAACAGGAAAAAAGCGATCAGGATGTGTGGAGGTTGATATGGTCACTATAGGGGATGTGGAGCTGGCTTTATTGCTCACTACCTTAGCCGGGCTATCCACAGGTATAGGGAGTACCATAGCCTATTTCATAAAGAAGCCCAAGACCATCTACTTGTCCTTCTTCTTGGGTCTCTCAGCGGGTGTGATGATCTATGTATCCTTCGTGGAGCTCCTCTTCGGGGCAATTATATCTGTTGGTCAGGTAGCGGGGGTTACTGCCTTCTTTGGAGGCGTACTCTTGATTCTTATCATAGACCTGATCGTCCCTGAGGAGCAGAACCCTCATCACTGTATTGGGGTCTGTACGGGAGAAGATGTGGATAAGAACCTCATGAGGACCGGCACACTCACCGCTTTAGCTATAGCCATCCATAACTTTCCGGAGGGTCTAGCTACATTTGGAACAGCTCTAAGTGATGTGCAGCTGGGAGTGATCATAGCTCTGGCCATAGCTATCCACAACATTCCCGAAGGGATGTCGGTTTCTATACCCATTTTTTATGCTACCAACAACAAGAACAAAGCCTTCAAATACTCCTTTTTTTCCGGTGTTGCCGAGCCCATAGGGGCCGTCATCGGGTTCTTGATACTGATGCCCTTTTTATCCGAATCGGTTCTGGCATATCTGCTGGCGTTCGTTGCCGGCATTATGGTATACATATCCATAGATAAACTGCTTCCCGTGGCTCAAAACTTTGGCGATACACGTACCGTCGCTTTCGGAGTGGTTTTGGGCATGTTCATCATGGCTGTGAGCCTGATAATGCTCTGACCTCACATCGGCCTTATTTAGCCAACACTAAATTCACCGCAGGTATTCGATCTCTTTCAGAGTGAAAACATCTATTCTGGTAGCCGCATCCCCAAGACCACCTACATAGTTAGTATATGCACCTGCATACCCCTTAGGTACTCTGTCCACAAAGACCCTGTCGTCTATTTCCACACCGTCCCAGTAAACGCTTGCCTCGCCATCGATAACCTCTACTGCCATGGAGTGCCAGCCCGCCTCTACTCCACCCGGGATCTGTTCAGGTTCCCAGATACCTATGTATACAGGGAAGTTGTTGGTATCCTGTCCCACGTATGCCAGATTGAGGTGGGGGTCATCGGTTTTGAAATCGCACACCAGCCTGTAGAATTTCCCATCTACTGGATCGACCAGAAAGGCTATACCCTGTAGTGGACCTTTATCCCCTTCAGTGACGTTGCAGTAAACATGGGCCTGAAGATAAAAATCGCTGACCTGAGGAGTTATGGCATAGCTTAAACTCGCAAATCCACCTGCATTGGAGTTATCCAGAACCCCTATACCTGTCCCTTGAGGAGCAGAAGGGTCAGTCACCCCAACCAGATTGTCGTGATTGAAGTGGAGATAAGGCCTCCAGTTGAGGTCCGTTCCCCCATCCGTGAAATTATCTCTATACACATCTCCGTATTCAATTGAGCTCTCCGATGATTCTGCAAAATAGATTATAGCAACACCAACAACCAGCACTATAGTGATACCCAAAAGCATCCAAGTGTTTGCCATTTTATTATAAACCTTTTTTACATTCATAAGGTTTTTGTGATGGGTTTTTTCTATTTTATATTATAAAAATCAAGGAGCGTAAATGGTTTTGGAATAGAAGTGCCATACCGGAGTTAGACTGGAATTTGGCCAGCCTCAAACTCCTATGGATAATAACCAAAATAGCTAATGACTCAAAAATAGGATCTCTGGTTGTAAGGTATAATAATGGGAGGAACCACGATAAAAAGTAAACCAAAGGTTGGGGGGTCGGATTGGTTTAGGTCCCTCCCTTAGTACATATTGTGTTTTACCTCGGCAAAAATATTAGTAAAGAAAAATGTAAAAAAAGTTAAAAACCAGCTTCAGAAAGCTGGACCATCAAGTTGAGGTGTCTCCTTCGTCGACATTTGCTTAGCTTCGCTAAGAAAGTTGTCAATTGAAATTGACTAACCCTCCACGACGTATCTTCTAATGTAACCTGTGTTTTCTACAACAATTGGTTCTAAGAGCTATACTTTATATACAGTTAAAAATTCAAAAACACCTGCCACCCTTTTTCTGTAAGCTCTACAATTTTGGTCCTCCCCTTCACCTCGTTCATAACGTAACCTCTGGAGTTAAGGGCTCTTACCCTCTTTTCGACTGTAGGTCTGCTCAAACCCAATCCTTTACCAATGTCCTTATAAATGGGCTTTATTCCCTTATTATTCTGGGTGTATATAAAATTCAACACTTCCAGCAGGTCTTCGCTTAATCTTGTCTTGTGACGGGACTCTACACTCAAGCACTCCTTTTCCAGCAATCTGAATTCCTTCTCGTCCAGAGCGTAAGGATCCATAGATAGGATAATTATGAGGTTATTGAGGTATGCGAGGTCCTTGAGGTGCTGAACAAATGATAGCAGGTCTTCAAATGTATTTTTAAAGAGTAAGTAGTCAAGTCTATCGATCAAGATAGCCTTTCTCTTGAAATCCCCTACTCTGGACTCCAATTCCTCTATTTGAGGATTTATTACTTTCCCACTGGTTTTTTCGCCCATCCATAGAAAATCAAAGTTACACCGGATGATTTTCCTCAAGTCACTTTCTGGAGTTCTGGAGATTATCATACTGGGATAACCAACTTTACACAGGTCTTCGAGAACTTTATGAGATAAGGAGGGATTGGATTCTTTTACCAGATATATATTCTCCTCCTTGAGGTTAAATCTCATCAAACGCCTCCTCATTTCTCTTTCAAAATTTTTACTCTCCGTAATGTCTCTGATGGTAGCGATAAAGGCTTTAGGGTTCCCGTGAGCGTCTCCCACCAGTGCGGAATTGACTTCAGCCAGATAATATGAACCATCCTTTCTCAAGAGATGATACTCTGCATTTTTGGTAAAACCCTCTCGATAGGTATTTTGTAAGTGCTTATAAGCCTTCTCACGGTCTTCAGGTGCAATTAGATCAAAGGAATTCATCCCCAGCACTTCTTCAACGCTATTGTAACTGGATAATTTAATAGCCTCTTCAGAAATGTCTATGATATTCCCTTCCAGGTCAGTTACGGTTATAGCATCTGGAGATGCCTTAACCAGTTTCTCGTACATCTCTTTCGACTCCTTCAATTCATTCTCAATTTTTTTACGCTCAGTAATATCTCTTACAACCACGATGAAGCCTTTAAGATTGCCTTGAGAATCTCTAACACCAGCAGCGTTAACTTCACCATAGAAACGCGATCCAGCCTTTCTCAACATAGTGTACTGCATTTCTCTAACAAAACCCTCTTCAGCGCCTTGCTGGAGGTAACTTATCGCTTTTTCTCTATCCTCTGGAGCCAGCAGATTCAGAGCACTTACTCCGATAAGGTCTTCAGAACTATCGAAACCATATATTTCAGCAGCTTTATCCGATGCATGGATAATATTCCCTTCCAGGTCGGTAATGCCTACGGAATCAAAAGAGATCCTCACTAGAGTTTTATACATTTCTTCCGACTCTTTCAACGCCTCTTCAGCCTTTTTACGTCTGGTTATATCTCTGGAAACCCCCAGAACACCCCAAAATTTACCGTCTTTTATTATGGGTTTGGTGTTGATCTCAACGAATACAGTTCTACCGTCCGAGGTGAGATACTCTACCTCATAAGGAGGTTTGGGGTCTCCTCTTATTGACTTCTCAAAATTCTGTCGAACCATTTCCTGATATTTTTCAGGCAAAACCTGACTAAAATGCATCTTCTTTAATTTATCTAGAGAATAACCTGACCGCTTAATCCCCACCTGGTTTAAATAGATAAAATATCCCTTTCTATTGACAATAAAAACAGCATCAGAGAAACCCTCAACCAAATCTTTGTACAGGCTATCGTCTAGAACATCAAATTCACTTGCTTCCTGATCATCTTCTACATTAACTGGTTCTACATTAACTGGTACCTCATTTTCTTCTTCAGCCAACTCATTTACCTCCATACATCTTTAACTTCACATAAACAGAACTCGTGTTTACTGATTTTTTACCGATCTATTTACCAATTCCTCACCCATCTTATATATATTGCTCGTATCGGCATCTTGAACCTATGATGAGGTCAAATCGACCTTAACCTGGATGAAGATATGGCAGTCACTGTTATTTATAAAGATTATAACCAGAATAACGTAAATTTTATAAGTGTTTAAAACAATTTAGTTTTAGATGAAAGGATTAGATGAAGTTGATGAAACTATACCCGGAAATATGGATACTAAAGAATTGATCCTCTACGTTCTCCGCCAGAGGGGCGCAGTACTTCAAAAGGATCTCAGAAAAGAGCTGGATATGGGCAGCGGAAGCTGTTCAAGGGTACTGCGAAGACTGGAGAAAGACGGCCTGATAAAGAGAGTGCAGGTAGTTGCCGATGGGAGCAGCACGTTCAAGATCGCTTTAGCTGGAACTGAAATAGAGGAAGAAGATGAACTTTCTATGGAGAGTATAATTGGGAGCATGCGGTACTCAATAGACATATCCCCATGCTTTGGCTGCCCTGAAGAAGAATGTTATGCTCCAAACTGTGTTAAACTGGAATTGTGGTTTTTGGGGAACAGTTTAAAGGAGCAAGACACAGAAGTTGAGCTTGTTAGGGGTTAAAAAGTTCATGAAGAAAAATATCTTTACTCCTAAAACCACCTGTTCGTGTTCAACTTAACTGTTAAATTTCGCATCACTCGCAACACAATTCTACTTGGTGTAACTTACGAAAATCTCATAAAACCATTAAGGTTCCCAATTTGGACATATCAGATTTATTGAGATCGGGGTTTTTATTTCTGGGTTAGCCGAATACTTTATTTTTGGTCAGAAGCTATCATCTCGTAAATAATAACTCACTAAACTTTAATATCCTTAATAAAAAAAACAAAAATGTTTAAGTAAATTACAGTGGTAGTATATGAAATGGGAGAAGAAGAAACTAATAAAGGTGAAGAGGTCCCTGAAGTTTTTAAAGAGGCAATAGATTATTTCTTGGATAACAAAAAGGATACGCTAGAGTACCTTCACGTAATTAATTCCGATTATTTATTTGGTAGAGATATCAGAGAGTCTTTAAGGAGGTTTCGCATAGTAGATGCATTTGAAGGAATTAATTCATACTTACAGGATAATCCACACCTTAATGGTGATTTTAAGGCAACTGTAGAAAGAGACATTGAAGATCCGTCTATCGAAATAAACAGGATAAGAGTAGAGATTGATGTTGATAACTTACAAGAATGGGCGGAAGCAAAGCAAAGTATACGTGAAATAGTCGCAAGAGCTGAGAAAGGTGATGTAGAAATTTACCCCATAGTTGATAGAAAACGTGATTGAATGAGTGTCACACCTGACGATTTTCTTGACATTTCAGAAAGAATAAAACCTCACAAAGATGAGATTTCGAGAAGATGTGTGATAAGCAGAAATATTTGGGGGTTCGCCATGGCGAAGTATTAGTTCGCCATTGAAGTAAATAGTATTTAAATGAGAGTATGCAAATAAAGAAAAATAAAAATAATGAATAAATTCTAGATTTTTCATGAAAGAACTCCCAACTTGGTCAGGATGCCCACTAGCTTTTCTTAAAATAAATTAAAGATAAAATAAAGATTATGGGCCCTAATCAGGGCATCTGTCCTGACATTGTACCGGTATGTAGACTGTGGAACTTTTCTTGAAGTAAATTGCTGGCATTCCTCAAGTAGTCTGTGGCATTCCTCAAGTGGCTGTATGCAGTGCTCAATTCTTCAGAGCTGTTATTTTTTCCAGCCAGCTCGAAGGACTCCCCTGATTGTTTAAATTCTTCCAGAGATTTTTTGTACTCCTCTCGAACTTCGCTCATGTTTTCTGAGATATTATATTCATCTATACTCGATAAAAGCTGTTCGGAGTCGTTCTTCAAGTTAAATCCGCTGGACTCCAGTTTTGTCCAGTTCTCGTCCTGAGCTGACTCCATGATAGGCTGGATATCTGCCATTATCCTTTCGTTGGCAACTGTCGTCCACTCCATAAACTGTCTATCCTCGCTATCTACCGATGTATTCGTCATGTTCGTCATGCTCCCTGGTTGGGTTGCTACTGGTGCAGGTTGAGGTGGTGAATCATCATTTACATTCCCGTTCTCACCCGGTCCAGAGCAACCAGCTATTAAGATCACAAAAAAACATATGAGGATCAGTATTTTCGCTTTCATATCATATCGACACTCCTTTCGATCTTAACCTTACGTTCTTGATAGTAACACCTCTTGTGGCACCTCTCCAACGTTCGGGTTTATTTACTTGAAGTACTTATACTTTATAATCCTTAAAGGTTTCTGAAAGGAAATTAGGGATTAAGAATGAGGTTTAAGAATAAAAATAATACCGTATTCTTTAGTATAGAACTTTCTCATGGTTCTGCATAATCTCAAATCAGTAGACCTGCGGCATTGCTTCTTCCTCTTCTTGCCATTTCCTGACCTTTTTCTCTTTCTTTCTTTTTCTGACCTTTTTGACTTCGTGGCAGGGGACCACCAGTACAGGTTTACTGGACCTTCTGGTCACCGAATTGGTGATGCTGCCCACCAGAAACTCCTGAACCATGCCCCCACCGGTCTTGCTCACCATGATCAATGAAGCTTGAAGATCTTCGGAAGCTCTCATGATACCGTCAGAAGCTTCTCCCCCACCTACTTTGCTGTTGACAGGAATAGAGAATGCTTTCGCGTATTTGTCCAGCATGTGTTTTGCCTCCTTAACATTGTCATCGGTATCCTCAGGTCTTCCGTAGTCCACTACATGATAAAGGATGGCTTCCTTGACAATGTCCTCAACTTTCTTGACGGTATCTAAAGCTCTTTCAGAACACGTGGAGAAATCCAGAGCTATGAGTGGTCTATTGAACGTTTCGCCGTAATCAACTTTTGTCCTCGGCTCTTTTTTCTTCTTATCCCACCGGTGCCTCAAGAGGAGCAAGGGCACCTCACACATCCTGACCACATTTTTGGCTACACTACCTATCAAAGTCTCCATGAGGATATTGGCACCTTTAGTAGGTATCACTACCAGGTCAGCTTCTTGAGTGTAAGCTCTGTTGCATATTATTTCGGCAGCGTTCCTCCTGATAGGTCCTAAAGGCTCCACAAGATAACTTACGTTTGCTCCTACCTCCTTTAGCTCATTAGTGATCTCATCCAGCCTCTTAATGGCCTTTGCTTCTTTCTTCTCCACGGAGACGGATCTCTCAACGATATGGATAATTACTATCTCTTTAGCACCCATTCTGGAGAATTCAGGAATACAGTTATACAGGGTATGTAAAGAAACGTCAGAGAAGTCTGTTGGGAATAGTATTTTTTCGAACATCTTTTCACCCTAGTGGTTTTAACTCTTTATTCTTCACCTTTATTAAATTATTGCCCTTAAATTGCTTATAAGCCCGAAAAATTTTGTTGGTCATCAGTAGAGACTGAAGGAGAACAATGCTGTTGAATGAGTTAAGGTCTATAATATTGCTTTAACCAAAGAAGGAAGAGGTCCCGCTGGGATTTGAACCCAGGTTTCCTGACGAAACTAACTGATTACTCCCCAGCCAGGAAGGATTGGCCATTGACTACCCTACGGGACCGGTTGGAGATCAATTGAGGTATTCATCAATAATTATGATAATAGACATTCTTATACCTTTCGTTTGATCATGCTGATAGCTGAGTAAACTAATAAAGAGCCGGCACAACTTATAAAATAAAGAGTGTGAGTTAACTGATTAGCTTATTATCTCAGCATCCTCCAGTATCTCGCAATCCTGTTCCTGTAAAGTTTTGTAATAATCCTCCAGCAACTCCAAACCATCTTCCCTAGTGCAAATCGGGTCTTTCATTATCTTTCTTAGCTCAAAATCACTAACTACCATATACTCACCTCCTGATATTCTGACATTATCGTCGGATCTTGCCCTTGATCTTGGGTACCACCAACTATAACCTCCTACACCTTATACTTTGAGAGTGGAGCGAAAGTATTTCAATAGCAATTCAGTGAACTTGAGGCATGGATTCCAGAATTACCGTGGTTGAGGATGAAGGCATTACGGTCATTAAGGATCTTCAGTGCTGTGGTATTAAAGAAGGGAAGCATGGGTTGGGTATAGTCAAATGCAGGGGAACGTGTGCCGGTGTTTTCACCCAGAATAAACTGAAAGCCGCACCCCTCCTGGTGACCCGGGAGAACCTTCAGAACGGTAAAAAAGAGGGATTGGTAGTCAACAGCGGGAACGCCAATGCCTTCACCGGCAAACAGGGTGTGGAGAACGCCAGAAAAATGGCTGAACTCCTTTCCTCAAAAATGGGCTGTGACCCCAAATCCGTTTTGGTAGCCTCTACAGGAGTTATCGGACAACAACTGGATATGAAGTGGATAGTAGAAAAGGTAGAGAAGCTCTACCCCCAACTGGATTCCACCAGACAATCCTCATCAGACTTTGCCAAATCAGTAACCACCACGGATAAGTTCACCAAAGAATTTGTGGTTAAAGTGGATGATGCGTTTATAGCGGGTGTGGCAAAGGGTGCAGGAATGATAGCCCCCAATATGGCCACCATGCTGTCCTTCATCTACACCGATGCCCATTTCGGTTCTCAGGAGTTACAGGAGATGCTCACCACGGCAGTTGACCGCTCTTTTAATGTGACCGTGGTCGATGGAGATACTTCAACCAATGATATGGTGCTGCTAACCGCCACCGGGCAAAAACAGGTCGAAAGGAGCCTTTTCCAGGAAGGATTGAACAAAGTCTGCTTTGAATTGGCCAAAATGATCGCTAGAGATGGAGAAGGAGCCACAAAGCTCCTGGAAATAGAGGTGCGAGGAGCAGCAAGGGAAGAGGATGCCTTTAAAGCAGCAAAAGCCATTGCCTCATCACTACTGGTAAAGACTGCCATCTTTGGCAATGACCCCAACTGGGGGAGGGTTGTGGCAGCTCTGGGATATTCTGGAGCGGAAGTAGATGAGAACCTTTCCTTGACCCTGGAGGGAGGCGGCGACTCCGTTGTCCTGGTGGATAAAGGCTCCATTATAAGCAGAGAGGAAGAGGCAAAGAAGCTAATGGAGAAGAATAAGGAGATCAAATTCACAGTTGATCTACACAAAGGTGAGTACAATGGTTTTGCAATGGGTTGCGACCTCTCCTATGAGTATGTGGGAATAAACGCAGAGTACACTACCTGAAGACTACTGAAGAACAGTTATCTACCTTAACCTTTCACGTTCTTCATGGCTGATGAGCTTATGTTCAACTCCATTCTGATGGGCATAGTAGCAGGTATTGTGGCAACAGTGATAATGACCATCTACCAGCTGCCCTTTTACAGGCTCTGGGGGTAGTGGAGAGTTATTTGCTCCGTCTCTGGTCATTGGTGCTGCTGTGGGTGCTCTATTTGCCGAGATCTTCTCCCTGTTCTTCCCTCAGGTCGGCCTTTATGAGGCTTTTGTGCTGGCTGGAATGGCGGCGTTCATTACTGCGGTGGCAAAAACTCCCATATCGGCTATAATCCTCATGGTGGAGATAGCTCATTCTTACCAGCTTTTGCCCGGGTTGATGGTGGCTGTGATAGTGGCATACATCTTGACAGGAAAAGAAAGCATTTATCCCGCTCAGGTGGAGAACAGGCTCCATTCCCCCACCTTGAGGGGTGAATTGGCCATAAACATTCTGGAAGATATACCCGTAAGGGATGCCATGACCAGGGAAGATATTATCTCTTTCAGACCCGACCAGAAAGTTTCGGAGGTCCTATCAGTGATCGAGAGAACAGGGCACATAGGTTTTCCGGTGATAGATGAAGGGAAACTTTCGGGCGTCATCACTTTTGAGGATGTGGAAAAAGTCGACGTCAGTGAAAGGGACAAATTGCCCGTGCGTGAAGTTATGACCAAAAAGATAGTTTCTGCTTACCCGGACGAGGATCTGGAGTCCTGCCTGCAAAAGCTGGTGGTGAACGACATAGGTAGAGTAGTGGTAGTGGAAAGAAGTGACCCCCAGCGCTTGGTAGGATTGGTGACCAAAAAGGATATAATTAAAGCCCATGCAAGAGCCTACCAGCGCAGAGAAGAGTGACATCATTTTTCCTTCAAAGTGAGCGGATCTCACTTTTGATATCACCAATTTTAAGTATTGAGCCTCAACACACCTTAATACTTATCGGTCATTATCGGATAAGTTAACGAGGAGGTCGAAGATTGAGAATAGCCATAATAGGAGCTGGTCTGACTGGATTGAGTGCTGCTCTTCAATTGAAAGAGCATGCTGATATCACCTTGTTTGAGAAATCGGATATTGGAGGTCTAGCATCTTCTTATTGTCCTGGCTACTGTATTGAGAAGTTCTACCATCACTGTTTCTCAGGTGATCAGATCCTCATTGATACCCTGAAGAAACTGGGTTTGAGCAACAAGTTGCAGTGGAAGACCGCCAGGGTCGGTTATGCAGTAGAAAACCACGTTTACCCCTTGAATACTCCATTCGAGATTCTCAGATATCCTTACATGAGCCTGTCAGAAAAAGCTAAGCTGGCTCTATTCACTCTGAAGAGCAGGAACAGGGATTTCAAAGTTGAAGATGATGTTTCTGCGGTTGATAAGATAAAAGAAGAGCTGGGGGAAGACCTTTTTACCAACTTTTTCCTCCCTCTGTTAAAGAGCAAATTTGGAGAAAGTTATGGGGAAGTTAGCTATGCCTGGCTGCTTGCCAGAGTAGCCATAAGAAGCAATAGGAAATACAGGGGAGAACAGCTCGGCTATCTGAAGGGTGGTTTCCATCAAATGATCGAGAAGATGGCACAGGATGTGGATATAAAGACTGGAGAGGTAAATATCTCCAAAAATGGTGGTTTTACTGTGGGATCGGAGGATTTCGATGCTGTGATATATACCGGTCCACTTCCTCAGCTTGAACCCCAGTTACGTGAAGCAGCAAAACTCCCCCACATCAGGTACCAGAGCTCTGTTTGTGCTCTGATCGGCTCAAGAAAGAGCGTGACAGATGATATCTACTGGATCAATGTCAGGGATGAGCTCACCTTCGGTGCAATGGTAGAGCACACCAATTTTATGCCCCTTGAGGATTATGGAGAGCATCTCATCTATCTGGCCAGTTATTCAACTCCTGAGGGGTGGCTTTATACCCAGACCGATGAAGACCTCAAAAACAACTATATAAAGGATATTGAAAAATTTGGATTAAGAAAAGAGGATATAAACTGGATAAATATTTTCAGATCGACGTATAGTGGTCCCATTTACGAAAAAGGCTATCTCAGTAGAATAACTCCTTACAGGACACCTGTAAAAGGGTTTTATGTGGCAGGAATGACGTCCATGCCCAATTACCCAGAAAGAAGCATGAATGGAAGTATAAGATCAGGAATGGAAGTTGCTCAGGTAGTAAAAAAAGATATGGGCTTCGAATCAGATGTTCAAATATAAAATGATAAGAGGAGAGGTCGGTCATAGGAGGTTGGAAGCAAAGCAAATAATCCCGACCTCTCCGAATACTTGACCTCTCTAACCGGCAATTATGATATGTATATTCTCCTTAATAAAGGAAATTGAATTTGTATTGGTTGTTATAATCATTAGCAGGCTTGAGCCAGTGAGGTGATAAATCGGTGAGCACTTCTACATCTCTATAAACCTGGCGTATTGCTCATACGTCAATTCACTATCATATTTGGCTTCCATCACTATGGAAGTAAAATGCTCACAACTACCCATGGGCTTGGGGTCACCGGTGTTGTCTCTGGAAAAATGTATCTTTCTCCCGCAGTAGGGGCATATTACTGTATTAGCTTCCCTATCTTTATCGTCTCCTATGTAAACCATCTGCCTATTTTTTATCGAATCCATCAATAATAATTACTGACTTCTCCTATTAATAGATTAACCCCAATTAACTCATGATGATGAGTTACCTAGCTAATTTTAGGGGACTTTACTTTGAATAGTTTGAATTGAATGGTTTATATTAAAGTAAAAAAAGTAAATAAGTATCTGTACCTGTGTTTACATTCGGCAATTTTTGATCGATTGCTTCTACTCTTTGATGTGTTCCATTATGTCCAGATACCCCATTTCTCTAAAGTATTTCTCCAGAAGATAGTTCACCAGGTCACTGATTATGATATTTTTCTCTTTCAGTATATCATAATAGATGCTTTCCATCCATACAGTTTTCTTGAGCCTTTTCGACTTTCTGGTTGCTGTTAAGTAGAAGGATAAGCTAATATCCTCCGTCAACAGGAATCTTGGTTTTGAACTCATTCAACATACCCCCTCTCAACCGGCATGTACTACCGCTTTTAATACCTCCTTGAACTGTTAACTAAAATAGTTTGATTTTCCACATGTCTTATAGCACGTTATCAAGCATGCGGATTCGTGTAAAAACCTCAAGATCCTGCTTGGTCGAACTTAAGAGAGGCATACTTACCAAGCTGTTTTAGGACTTTAATTTATAGAGTGTACTACAGTGAAAAAGCTCAGTCGTCTAAAAATTGCTCTACATCCAGCCAACCAACCTCTCTGAGATGCTTCTCCAGAAGGTAGTTCACGAGTTCGCTGGCATTCATGCCCTCCTTTCTCATAATATCGTAGTAAATGCTTTCGATCCTCACAGTTTTCTTTAACCTGTTTGATTTTCCCGTAGCCATTAAAAAGTAGGTAAAACTATCCTCAATTTTCCAGTCCTCAATTCTTGATTTCATTAACTCACTTCCCTCTCAAAATTTAAATACAAATAACCATCACTTTTATTTTAAAAATAGGCTTATGTTTAACATGCTGAACCGCATGCTCATTCTGATTGGCCTGAGATGGGTTTATACCTTAATATTCTGTTTCCATTGAGGTATTTTGCATTCATGGCCATATTCACTGAGTGCTTTGGCGAGGGACTGGCTTTTATCGAGTTCTCCATGGACCACAAATGTTTTGTCTGCATTACATGCTCTACTCCATTTGATCAGGTAATCTCTTCCTGCGTGTGCCGAAAAACCGTTTATGGTGAAAATTCTGGACTTTACAGCGATTCTATCCCCATATATCCTCACGGTTTTCGCTCTGTCAACCAGTCTTCTGCCCAGGGTGCCCTTGGCCATATAACCTACCAGGATCACACTGCTCTCCTTTCTCCATAAATTGTGCTTCAAGTGGTGCTTTATCCTCCCCCCGGTGCACATCCCGCTGCCGGCAATTATTATGGCCCCACTCTTCACTTCGTTTATCTTTTTGGAGTCCTCCACGTCCTTGGTATATTTGAGATGGGGAACTGCGAAGGGATTTTTACCCTTTACCTCATTTGTCTCCATATTGTACAGCTCCGGGTGTGAGATGAACACCTTGGTAATATCTATTGCCAGAGGGCTGTCCAGAAAGATCTTACATTCACGTATCTCCCCTCCTCTACAAAGCGTATTCAAGACATAGAGGATCTCCTGAGTCCTCTCCAGAGCGAAAGAAGGTATCAAAACATTGCCTCCAGCATCAAAAGTGTGATTTATAGCCTCTTTGAGCTCTTCTATGCTCTCGTCAACGGATCTATGGTTCCTGTCACCATAAGTGGATTCCACAATGAGGTAATCAGCCTGAGGTGGATACTCCGGATCCTTGATGATCAATTTATCCTCTTCACCCAGATCACCTGAGAACACGAACTTCTTGCCCTGGTCTACCTCGATAAAAGCAGACCCCAGAACATGACCTGCTCTGTGGAACCTGACAGAAGTATTATCGAAGTGCAGCCTATCACCATAATCAACGCTCTTCCACTTTAGCTTTAAACAATCGTCAACGTCTTCAGAAGTGTATAACGCCTCTAAAGGAGCTTTACCTCTCCTCACCCTCTTTTTGGCTTCTGTATGCGCTTCTTCCTCCTGGATCTTGGCGGCATCATATAGCATGTACTTCGCTATATCTTTAGTGGCCGCAGTAGTGTATATCTCACCGTTAAAACCTTTATTCACCAGTTTGGGAAGCAGACCGATGTGGTCCAAATGGGAATGGGTCAAAGCCAGAAAATCTATCTCTGAAGGGTCAAAAGAGAAGTTTCTGTAATTTCTCTTCTCCACATTCCCCTGGAACATCCCGCAGTCAACAAGAAGTTTTTCTCCATTCTCCAGCAAAAAACAGGAACCGGTAACCGTTCTCGCTGCCCCATAAAAGTGCAAATGCATATTTCTTCTCTGTAATTGAATATAAATGGGTTTTGGTATGGTTTACGCTAAAAAATCAAATGGTTCTCTGTCAGATCTTATTGGGCGTGAACCTCAACAAACGCTTTTCCCACCACTATATGAGGTAATTCTTCCTCTTTTTCAACTTCTTCAAAGGTAACTGTTTCGGGCAGACTGCGTTTAAAGGATTCATAGCTTTCTTTGAACCTTTCATCTTCTTTGACATCCCCCTTGATCCAGATTGCGGTCAATCTCTTCTTGATCCTGGCAAAGTAGTCGACTACCTCCTCTAGATTGTCGAAGCCCATATCGGTTATCAAGACACAGTCATCGGTTTTATTTTCCCGGAGATAATGGTGAAGCTCTTCCAGATGTAGAGTTGTACCTGAGCCCTGATAAGCTCTCAAATACTCGTAAACCCTCCTGGTATCCCTGGTAAGATCCAACTGTAAGTTCCTGCCCGAGAAATTCACAACGCCCACCCTCGACCCGTGCTCCAGATAGTTTCTGGCGATAGCAAACCCCCCGATAACCGCATAAGAGATCTCTTTATCGGGGTTTTTCATGCTTCCAGAAGAGTCAATAATGATCACCGCATCGTGAAGGCTTTCTGCGTAACTTTCAAACTCTTCGAACTGATACCTCTTGGCTATACCCGGCAATAGTTTACCGTAGCTGTTCTCCGGACTGTATGAATCTATATTATCGTCAAACTCGAAATCTTTGATCTCACCCGGGTATAGGGAACCCTTTCTAGAAAGAGGTTGGATATAGACTGCATATCTTTGCGCTCTACTCTCATACCAGCCGATCTCAGGTTTCTCGAACTGGTAAGATGACTCTCCTTTGGTTATACCTATCCATCTGCCGGTTCTGCTGGCTATCTCTTTAAATTCCTCGATGTCCAGCTCCTTCGCCAGATCGGAAAGGGCTTTCTGGATTTCTTTAGAAGTAAAATCTTCTATCCCAAACTGGGAGAACGGCATTTCGATGTAAATCCCCTCGATAAGGTCTGATATAATTCCCGCAAAGTCCACTATGTTCTTCCTGACCCTGACCTTTCTGGTGTCCAGAAAATCAATTTGCATCATCTGTTCCAGCTTTTCCCTCAAATACTCTTTTTCTCTGGGTCTGCTTCCGAACTCCAGCCCTGTGACTTCTTCAAAAAACAACCTGAGGAAATTATCAACTTCAGAATTTAGTGAAAACTCCCTATAAACTCTGGTTATGTCATCCAGCCCCCGATTGATGACCAGATCGAGGGTGACTACCACATCGTCGTATAAGTTCCGTATAATGCTTGCCTTGTCATAATTCTCTTCTACCTCTTCGATCCAGCTCTGCTCCAGGATTATGGTCTTCAGATCGTAGGGATGCTTTGCCCAGTGGTCCAACTCGTGATGGAAAAATCCCTTGAGGGTTGTATCGTCGAATAGCTCTGCAATTCCAGGGTTGACCAGAATTTTATATTTGGGTGGAGTGAAATCCAGCTGGATAGCGGAAATTTGGGCAAAATCCATATCCAAAGGTGGGAAATAAAGGTCCTTCCGGGCCTGCTGAAAAACGCTCCTTACTCTACCTCTTGCTTCCTCACTACCAGGATATATATCCTCTGTTTTCATATCCACTTTTGGTCACAGTTTACCGACTCTATTATGCTATGTATCTCTGTGCTGTTGAGGTTCTGGGACACGAAATAGAACATGCAATAGTTATCCTCCCAGAAGTAGTGCATTTCATCTCCTCTGGGCAGGCAGTAAATGTGTTTTCCTTCAACTTCAGACTCCTGGAGGTTTACACCCCAGTCCCTAAAATTGAGCATGGCCTGGACCATTCTTTCCGTCTCGTTCTGGGCTACAGTGCTATTGGAGTAAGTGGTGACCCACAAGATCACAGACTTCCCCTCTTTTTCGTATTTGAAAATAGCTACATCCTCCATGTATTCTAGTCTCCCTATATGCATTCGCTCCACCGACTCAAGTGCCCTTTCTTCCACTGCTATAGTCTTCTTCTCCATTCCCAGCAGCTCTGAGGGAGCTATCTCAATGGCTTTCTGGTGTGCGCATCCGGCAAGGATACAGGCCAGGGTTATCAGGACGAACAGGATGATTATCTTTTTCATATCTCTCTGATCAGGCTTTTAAAGAAAGGATGATTAATCTTTTTCGCTATCTCCTTTACCCTTTCATAGTCACCTTCTTGAACGGAGCGATAGGCATCAATTTGATATTCACGGTGCTCGTACCACCTGTCCTTGACGGAACCCACTATTTCCTCTATAGCATAAATCTTATCGCTTGATTCTTTCTCCACATCCCTTATTCTGGAGAGCAGTTCGTCGTTCACTGCGCTTCTATGCCATAATGTGTAGGGGATAATGGCCAGCAGGTGCTCAAGACCCACTTCTTCATTATTCAACCATGCCAGTGCCTTTGCATACTTAAAGATACTTTTCTCAGCCCTTCCCGATATGCTGTAAAGGTCTGAGCAGATGTAGTTGGCGTAGTGACATCCACTGCACTTGGAAAAGTCCTTGCTTAGTCCCAGCTGGCACTGAACTTCCTGGCCGATATAGTCCAGGAAAAGCTCCGTATCATCTGAGACTTCTGTCTCCATTATCTCCTCTTTCGCCTTCCTGAGCTCATCTATTCCAGGAATATCTATTTCCATACCTTCTTCTCTAAATCTCTCCTCCAGTTTTTCTCTGAACTCATCTCTACATTCATTGATGTATTTTGTCAGCTCATGAGCATTCTGGCTCACAGCATTCTCCACAACGTAATTCACGATCTTTCGGGCAAAGTCCCCATCTTCGAGAATTCCTTCTTTGATCCCTCTCCTGACCAATCTCTTTCGTAGAGGGTGCAGTCTGCCGGTCTCTACGGCTACATCAAACCGGTCCAGTAAGGGAGGTACTAAGTTAGTGGCACCTGTATCTTGATAATTTATGGTAGCGAAGAAGGATTTATCATATGGGAAAAAAAGAGTTTCACCTCTGTAGCTCCAGATATTTCTGTCCACTTCATTGAGAAGCATGTTCTGCTTTCCCACCGGCAACCTGTTTATCTCGTCAATGATTATGGCAGGAGAGAAAGGAGTGACTTTCCACTTCACCACCTCATTTCCCTCCTTCTCAAGTGCCGCTAGATCCAGTGTGGCCTTGATCTTCTCTTCTGTCTGCTCTGGATGGCCATGAATGGTAGTGGCCTGCACGAATTGCAGTGGCAATCCCAGCAAGAGGCTGGATATCCTCTCACTGGAAGTTGTTTTTCCACTGCCGTATTCACCAGAGACCAGTTCTCTTCCATCTAAAATGAGGGTGAATAAGCCAATGAGAGAAACCGGATCGTACCTCCTTTCTCCTAGCCGAAGGATCTCATTCCCCACATAGAACCGGCTGGTTATCACCTCATAGAGGTCTTTTACCTTCTGACGCATTTTCTTGACTGCAGTTATTTACTCTGTTCACCTTTTATTCCCTTATTCTTCACTACTTTCTTCTTTCTTCTTGGATTCCACTTTAAAATACTCCAGTAGCTCTAAAGGTATGGGGAACAGTACAGTGGTTCCCTGATAGGTAGCAGCATCGTTTATGGTCTGAAGAGTTCTGAGAAGCATAGTTCCTTTACTTCCGGACATGACCTCTGAAGCATCAGTTAGCTTCTTGGCTGCCTGCATTTCAGCATCAGCCCTGATTATTCTGGCTCTCCTCTCTCTTTCTGCCCTGGCCTGCATGGCCATGGCTTCCTGCATCTCATCGGGCAATTCAACGTCTTTGACCTCTACCGCCGTAACCTTGATACCCCAGGGGTCCGTTGCATTATCAATGATCTGCTGCAGCTGCAGGTTTATCTTATCTCTTTCTGCTAGGAGCTCATCAAGCTCTGCCTGACCGATCACACTCCTCAAGGTGGTCTGTGCCATTTGTGAGGTGGCATACCTGTACTCCTGGACCTCGACCACGGCCTTCTCTGGATCTACGACCCTGTAGTAAGCCACTGCATTAACGCTCACCGTGACGTTATCTGTGGTAATGACCTCCTGCGCAGGGACATCATAGGTAATGATTCGGAGGTCGATCTTATTCATATTCTCTAAAATGGGGATGACGTAGAATAACCCCGGACCTCTCGCTCCAACCAGTCTTCCCAGCCTGAATATAACCCCTCTTTCGTATTCCTTGACGATCCTGATCCCAGAGATTATAAACAGTACTACAATAATAGCTATACCTAGCAAAATCAGATTCAGTTCCATGTGATTATTTCCAATCTTAAAACATAAAAATGTTTTTTCGCTCTCGCTAATCCCTGTCTTCGACCATTTT
>JBKHKH010000098.1:0-7360 GCA_046537735.1 Archaeoglobaceae archaeon
GGATTTTGATTTATAATTTATAATAACTTAAACCTAATTTTTGTATTAAATTCTTGCTACTTCTTCAATGTAACGGGAAAGTGTAGATTGAAAGAAAAAAGGCGTAACCCTTGGCTCAAAGTAATCGCAAGTCTCAACTCCATCTATATCTAAAGCTAGCATGGGATTGCATCTCCCAACGGCCTCACAAATCCAGTATCCTGCTCGAGGTTTGCTGTGTTTACAATCTTTGCAGGTTGCCATGGTAATCTATAATGCCAGAAATCTATTTAGCCGTAATGAATAATACCTGATGAGCATAAAAACCGAAAACCGAAGATTATACCGGGAAGACTAAAGCTTAAACCATATTCCCTTCCTTCTTTTGGCAGCTTCTTTAGAAAACAGAACAGTCAAGTTTTTAACCTCAATCTTAATGAGGGGTTTAAAGATGATAGATAACCACTCCATGGAGAGGTTCTACTCCAAGATGTTCACTACCCCGGAAAAGAGGATCTCCGTTACGATTGGGCTGGTGACTATAACCCTGGCATCCATAATAAATGGTATCACCAGCGAGGTCTTCTTCGCTCAGAGGTATTTTTTCATTGGGCTGTTCGTAATCATCTGTTTTTTGATCTCCAGGAGGTATATTGGTCTGGCTTTCAATAACAGAAGAGTTTTTTTCCTTTCGCTGATCATTCTCATCTCCATTGAAGTGTTCGATTTCATTGCCATACATATTCTCCATAAGTTTTACCTCATTGTGGTTGCTCCCTCAGCTGCAACTGCTCTGATCACTATAACTCTTTATTTCACCTCTAAAGCCTCTGAAAGGAGGGTACTTTTCACTTCAGCCATTATCTTTATGGCGGTCTATCCTGTGAGCCAGCTGTACTCTTTCCAAACGTCTCACCGGTTCCTGGCCTATATACTGATCGTGGCAGCGGGTATAATACTCTCATTTTTGTTCATCAGGTTTATGGACAGGGATTTCAAGACTTTCAATGTTAAAGATCTTCTCAAATCGTTTATTTTATACTGGTTGACCACAAATACTCAGTATTTCGAGAAAGAGATCGCAAAATCCGGTTTTGAGCAGACAGGATGGACCAAGTGTCTTTCCATAGAAGATGCAAAATTGATCTCACCTTCATTCCATCCCGGACCCATGAGGGACATTGGGGGTGCTTCTCTGGTCTCCAAGGTTCTGGAAAAATTCCCGAACTCCATGTACCTTCACAGCGCATCAAAACATGAGAATAATCCGGTTAGCGGTGAAGACGTCCAGAAGATCCTGGATTCAGTGAAATGTTCCGGAAAAGAGCTGGTTGCACACTATCCCTATGAAGTTACCGGTGACAGATTTAACTTAAGGGTGTTCCCCTTCAACGAAGTGAAATTGCTGATATTCAGCGGAAAAGATGTTATTGATGATATCCCCTCTAAAATGAACCAGAAGGCAGAACAGTATTTGGGGGAGGTGATGCTTGTTGATGGCCATAATGCCTATAGGGAGAATTACGATCTTAGTGACGAAGATGTCCTGGAGATCGAGCAGCTCCTTAAAAAGGCTGCTGATACCCCAACAGAGGAATGCGATGTCCAGTATTTCTTTTATAATCAGGAAATAGATAATAAGAATCTGGAACACACCGCAATCCTGTTCCTGAAATACGGGGATGATACTTGCGGAAGCAGTATTCATGGTATCCTCTCTCTGGACGGCAACAACATCGACAGGGATTTCAAAGAAGAACTTGAAGATTACGGAAGAGAAAATGGGATCAGTTTAACCGTGACCACCACTGATAACCACTCCAGAACAGGCGTCTCTCCAAAAGTGGGATATAGACCAGTAGGAGATAAGCAGGACAGGCAAAGAGTGTACGCTTTCATTGAGGAAGCCCTCGAAAAAATGAATTTTAAGAAAGGTGACCTGTCATACTCCCGGAATGAGGTTACTGTCAGGGTGATGGGGAGGCAATTCTTTGAGGATGCGGAAAGAGCTTTTAATGAGCTGGGAGGAAAAGCACTCTACCTGCTGCTGGCAGTGGTGTTGTTCCAATTATTGCTGACCTTGGTGTTGGGGATGCGAATACTCTGATTCTAAAATGATTCAAGTCAAAATCCGGGGTTTTTACCGTATCTAGAAGGTTTTGAAGTGATTTTCTGATATATCCTTGAGGTGGCTGATATGGTATCCTTCATGCTCTTTTGCAACCTATCCATACTTTTCTTCAGCTCGTCTTCAGCTTTTTTTCTCTCCAGCGCACTGCCCAGGATCTCGGAGAATACCCTTAGCATAGCCAGATCCTCATCACTCCATTCGATGCCCGAGACATCGTCGAAGCAGACGATCCCATCGGGCTTCTCTCCAACGTACACTGGTGACCCAATGAAAGATTTTATTCCCCATTCCTCGAATGTCTCTTTTTCTGTATGTGCATCCTCAGGTAATTTCTCCACATCTATATGGACTAACTCCCCGTTGTTGATCTTCTCCATCAACCATGAGAATTTTTGGGGGCTTAATTTCTGGGGCTTTATTCTCTTGATTTCACTTGCCCTCCACTCGCAGGTCTTCTCCATCATACCCATTTCGTAGAGGAACAGGCAGGCTCCACTGGCACCGCTTAGCTTACCCATTCTCTTCAAAGCATAGTCCATAGCGCACTTGATATCAAAGATACCAACGAATTGAGAGGATATGTCTGCTATTGTTTTCTCGAATCCCAATCGTCTTTTTATGGTTTCTTCTGCTTTTCTCCGTTCGCTGACATCTTTGAATACCAGAACTACGCCTGCACAATCTCCTTTATCATCTATTATGGGAGCAGCGTTATAATCGATTGGTATCTCCTTACCATAAATGGTGACAAGCAAGCTGTTACCGGCCTGATTGACAACTTTCTTGCGCTCAGCAGCATTGAGCACCGGATTTTGGCACAGCTCCCCACTCTCTTCGCCTCTAATCACAGATATTTCTTCAATTCTCCTGTTCAGAGCTTCTTCCATTCTCCAGCCCGTCGACTCCTCGGCAACGGGATTCATGTATGTGATGCGTCCTTCAGTGTCCGTGGCGATCACTGCCTCACCTATGCTCTTCAGTGTGGTGGAGAACCACTCTTTACTCCTTCTGAGCCGTTCTTCCATTTTGTGTTTGTACAGGGTGATCTCTATACAAGTATGCAGCTCACGCTCTTCGAATGGTTTCAGGATATAACCGTAGGGCTCAGTTATCTTTGCCCGTTCCAGGGTCTGGCTGTCCGAATAGGCTGTCACGTAGACCACTGGAATGTGGAAATTGTGGCGGATGTATTCGGCAGCTTCAATACCATCCACTTCTCCCCTGAGCATGATATCCATCAGCACCAGATCCGGGACCCGCTCTTTTGCACTCTGAATTGCTTCCTCACCAGAACCCACAATCCCTGAAACTGTGTAACCCAGTTTCTCCAGCATATTGGATACGTCCATAGCCACAATGCTCTCGTCTTCCACGATCAGTATCCGGGAAGTCATACTATCGCCTCTTCTTCAATTGTTTGCTTGCTGGTCGCGGGGAAAACGATCTCAAAAGTGGTGCCCCCATCGTTATAAAGAGATATATTCCCGTTTAACTGCCTGGTCAAACTGTTCACCAGCTGCAGACCCAGGCTGTCGGTGTTCCAGTGGTCCATTTCTTCCGGAAATCCCCTGCCGTTATCGCTGACCATCAGTTTGAATCCGTTATCTTCCTCTTTATGAAACCTGATATCTATTTCGCCTTTCGAACCGTTAGGAAAAGCGTGTTTTAAAGAATTGGATACCAGCTCGTTGATGATCAGACTGCAGGGGATAGCGGTGTCAAGATCGAGGTAAATATCCCCTACATCCATATTCAGACGTACTTTGCCTGTGCGCCCATACGAGCGGATGAGGTGATAAACCAGAGTTCTGAGGTATTCTCTAAAATCCAACCCCGTCAAATCTTCAGACCGATATATCTTCTCGTGTACAAGTGCCATAGACTTTATACGGTTCTGACTCTCTTTCAGCACTTCCAGTATTTTATCATTCTTGATGTACTTTGACTGAAGGTTGATCAGACTGGATATCACCTGAAGATTGTTCTTCACTCTATGGTGTATCTCTTTTAGAAGAGCTTCCTTCTCTTCAAGCGACTTCTTAATCTGTTTTTCTGCGATTTTCCGATCGGTGATATCTCTGACAATTTCAAGACACGAATTGGTCTCTCCTTTAGCGTTTTTAATCGGGTTTGCAGTGTTCTCCAGATAAATGGTTTCTCCCGTGGGGAGGGTATATTCACACTCAACTGTGTGGGATTTGCCGTCTTCGAATGCCATTTTTAGCTGGCATTTATCGCACACCTCTTCCCTCCCGTGTACAACCTGGTAGCACTTTTGACCTACACTATCCCCCACCATCTTTTTGTTTTCGTCATTTTGATATAATATGTTGAACTCCCTATCCTGAATTGATAACCCATTGTTTATGGCCCCTATTATGGCCTCCAGTTTATTTCTTTCCTCCTGCAGCTCGTCTTCGGTCTGTTTACGCTTGATGGCGATGGCAAAAAGATCCGCTAGTCTCTCCAATAGAGCAACGTCTCTTTCAGTATAATCTCTTTCGGAGTTGGCTAGCGATATCAGACCCACAAGCTCTCTATTTATTGTGGCCGGAACGGATAAAAATCGGTCAACAGGGATATGCCCTGGGGGAAGGCCTCCTGACCGGGGATCTTCTTCAGGTGCATTGGTTAAAATAGGTTCTTTGTTGTTCAACACCCACCCCCAAAGACCTCCAAATTTCTTGAATACTGTGTCTTTATTTTCTACCTGGCATCTGTCCCAGATCTCTCCTTTCATGGTAGGGGAGATCATATACCCTGTGTGAGGTTCTATATACCCCACATAGCCCACGTTGCTTTGAGTAAGGCGTTTGGCATGCTCCAGAACCAGTTCGGATATCTCTTCAACCGATACAGAGGATAGGAGAGCACTGGAAAGGTTGGCTACAGCCGCACTTATCCTTATTTCTCTTTCTAGTGACATCTCGGTCAATTTTTGTTCGGTTATGTCTCTGGAGATCTCTATGACCCCTACAGGATTTCCTTCATTATCTCTGAGAGCGACATTGGCTGTACAGTGGAAGTATCTTTTCTCTCCGTCTTTATTTATTACACTTGTTTCATGTTCATGGATCCTTCCGTCCTCAAATGCCTTCAAAGTCAGGCAGGGATAAGGCTCACAGGGTTTATCCCGCTTATGATAAACCTCATAGCACTTCTTACCTACTATGTCCTCTCCAAAAATTTGTTTGGCAACGTCATTGGCCCAGGTTATGTTGAGGTCTCTATCCATCAGGCTCATGTGGTCTCCGATGGACTGCAGCATGGCATTGAGCTTTCCTTCGCTCTCTCTCAAAGCCTCCTCATACTTTTTACGCTCAGTAATACCTCGAAAATCCTCAACAATACCTATCAATTTACCTTCAGGGTCTTTGAAAGGAGTTGCATAAACAATGCACGGTATCTTCGAACCATCTGCTCTTTCTTTCTCTGTTTCACACTCCACGCATTTTTCACCGTTCGTAATCCGCTTCAGGGGGCAGTCAGGAGTATGGCAAAAAGGACCGCTGAAAATATCATAGCATTTACTCCTGTTGGCTTCTTCCATGGTTACATTTGCCATTTTGGAGAAAGTTTCATTGACCCGAAGAACATTGAAATCCGTATCTATAACACGCATTCCGTCTGCAGATGTGTTGAATATCTGATCCAGCTCTGCATGAGACTCCTTAATCATTTCTTCACTTTTTCGATGGTTATCTACCATGTATTGAGCAAATAAACTGAATAGAAATATCATACTGACCAGTAGGGAACGCATCCAGAATTCATGAGCATTGGGGTAGAAGATCTGATTGTGAACATTACCTTCATTAAATACAAAGACATGAATTAGCGATTCAATTATCCAGAATAGTAACATGAACCCCAAACCAGCTAAAATTATCTTAAATCTGTCTAATGAAGCTCTTTTACCTTCTGTTTCTCTCACCTTATTCTCTTTAAACCGATTACTGTTGAGTAGATTTAACATATGTTTCATATTTATTATAATTACAATAATGGGATATAAAACATTTTCTTTTTAATTAGTATTTATATAATAATTTATTGTATTTATTCTCAATTACAAGAACACCAAAAAAGATATAAAATGACCAGGAGTCAAGAACAGAAGATAAAATTTGTATAGGAAAGAGAGCATGGTCAACATGAAAGAACCAATAATTCTGGACACAACCCTAAGAGATGGTGAGCAAACTCCAGGGGTATCGCTTAGTGTAGAGCAGAAACTGATGATAGCTGAGGCGCTGGACAATCTTGGCGTTAACATCATTGAGGCTGGTACTGCTATATCTTCTGAAGGGGATTTCAAATCTATCAAGGCTATCTCTGAAAGAAACCTTAATGCAGAGATATGTAGCTTTGCCAGGATTAAAAAGGATGATATCGATGCCGCTGCAGATGCGGGGGCGGACTCCATCTTCATGGTCGCTCCCGCCTCTAAGATCCATATAGATAGCAAGTTCAGGGGTGAAAAGAACCAGCAGGACATAATCGACATGTCTGTAGAAGTGATCGAATACGCCAAGGGGAGGGGATTGCTGGTAGAGTTTGGGGGAGAAGATGCTTCAAGAGCCGACCTGGAGTTCATCAAGAAGCTCTACCAATCCGCCATCGATGCGGGTGCCGACAGATTGACCTATACCGATACCGTAGGTGTACTCACCCCCGAGAAAACTGAAAAGATACTTAGAGAGTTAACCGGGGAATTCAAAGCCCCCGTCCTGATCCACTGCCATGATGACTTCGGTCTGGCCACTTCAAATACTGTATACGGAATCAGAGGAGGGGCAGCAGGTTTTCATGGCACGATCAACGGTATTGGAGAGAGAGCCGGAAACGCTGCCATTGAAGAGGTTGTAGTGGCGCTGGAGGTTCTCTACAACATCAAGACCAGCATCAATATGGAGAACCTGTATCATGCTTCCAAGCTCATAGAGAAGCTTACAAGGGTGGTTATCCCCACCAATAAGCCCATCATTGGGGAAAATGCTTTCACTCACGAAAGCGGGATCCACACATCAGCTATACTGAGGGATACGTCTTCTTATGAGCCCATAACTCCAGAGATGGTGGGCAGAAAGAGACAGCTGGTCCTGGGCAAGCACGCTGGAAGAGCGAGTGTAGAAGCCATAATGAGAGACCTGGGCTACAGTGCTACCAAAGACCAGATGAAAGAGATACTCTCCAGGATCAAAGATGTGGGGGATAGAGGAAAGAGAGTAACTGATGCGGATGTAAAGA
>JBKHKH010000099.1:0-7341 GCA_046537735.1 Archaeoglobaceae archaeon
GCCTCCACAAATTCACCATTGAGGGTGGTTTTGAGCAGTTCCTGAAGCTCTTCAGGATGGGCTGTGGCGGTGATCTGGTAGACGGATTCAGCAGTGACCTTACCCAGAGCTGATGCTCCCTGCAGGGCATTTATGGCCTTCCTGAAGTCCCCGCCAGATGTGTACAGTATGGCATCCACTCCGTCATCAGTTATATCCACCTCTTCCTTTTTGGCTATCTCCAGGATCCTTTCTTTCATGGCATCGTTGGGGACTGGACCAAATCTGAATACGGCGCATCTGCTCTGAATAGGCTCGATTATTCTGGAGACGTAGTTGCAACTGAGAATGAACCGGCATATCCTGGAGTACATTTCCATAGTCCTTCGCAGGGCTGCCTGTGCGTCAGGGGTTAAAGCATCCGCTTCATCCAGAAAGATGACCTTGAAAGGGGCATTGATGGGAGATGTCCGGGCAAAATCCTTTATCTTATGTCTAACTACGTCTATACCCCTCTCGTCGCTGGCGTTCATCTCTATGAAGTTGTCCCTCCAGTCCTCCCCGAAAAGATCCTTTACCAGAGCAATAGCAGAAGCGGTCTTTCCCGTTCCGGGAGGACCGGCAAACAGGAGATGAGGGATATTGTAATCCTGAACGTAATTCTGCAGCCTTTGAATGGCTATTTCTTGCCCCACTACCTCAGAAAGAGTCCTTGGCCTGTATTTTTCCACCCAGATTTCATCCTGTGAGACCATGGTAGATGGGGTTGTGGTCAGTATAAAAAAATTGGCTAACTTAAAGAGAAACCATATACGGTATATCACATTTCGTCTCAAATAATAGAAGAAAAAAATAATTGAATTATGGTGTTATTGCCCGGGTGTTACTGCCCTGTCAGCTCGTCAACAGGTATGGCAGGCATGGTGATGGTCTCTATGGTCCCTCTGGACGTCAGCTCCAGCATGGCATTCATCACCTGCTTGTTGCTCTCTGCCTCCACAATGGTGACGAAGTCATAGTTCCCCAGGAGAGCATACTGGTCAAGTACCTTAACTCCATAACCGCTGAGCTCTTCATTAACTTCCTTTATTCTGTGGGGTCTTTTCTTGACAGTATTCGCCCCATCCTCAGTAAGTCTGGACAAAACAACGAACTTCATTTTCTATCCCCAGTACAACTATCGGCTATTAAATTATAAAAGTTTTAGTTTTTGTCTGGAGTGGGAAGAGAATTACAGTTACTTTTAATGCCAAAATCAAAAATGTATGGGACCTCCATGTGGGGGACCTGCAGGAGTGAAATTGAATAACCATATCCCTGCCACCATCGAGACCACCACGGAGAGGATGACGAATACCACAGATGCAAGTATTGACGCTATAAAAGCCTCCAGAAAACTGATGCTCAGCAGTAACTTCAGACTATACAGGTAGGCCAGATAACCGATTATGGGGAACAGGATAGCCACTAAAGGCAATTGGGTAAAGATAGCTACAACTACAAAGGCGATAAACCCGGCAAGGAGATTTGCAACCCCGGATTCAAAAATCCCTCTCTTCTTTCCGATCAGCCTCAAACCCGCCCACAGGAAGAAGCCGGAGAACAGGATCAAAATCAGTAGAGTGAGGACGAAGATCACCAGATTGAACATGCTGTCAGTTATAACCTTAAAAAATATAAATTTTGCTCCCATAATAGTCAAAAACTTTATAATCCATTAAAGGCATATCAATTGAGAACACAATCAATTATATTGGTTTAAAGGGGGATAGGATGCAGATCGCTGTTGTTTCCAATCTACACGGTAATTTACCTGCTCTGGAGAGAGTTATTACCGAGACCCAGGACCTAAAGGAGCACGGGAGAGAAATAGATAGAATTTACATTATCGGGCTTCTAGGATTTATGCCTTTTCCTAAGGAAGTTTATGAGAAGGTCCAGAACTCAGAAGGTTTTCTGATCCCTATAAAGGGAAAATACGACCAGTTGATATCCAAATTTCATGACCTGGATGAGGATGCCCTGGAGGAAATGAGGAACACGCTTCCTCAATTTGTGATAGACATGGTTAAGTGGAATAGGGACGCTATTGGCAAAGAGGGTCGGAACTGGCTGAAATACGTTCCATCTCACTTGAAGGAGAAATTTGGAGAGAACGAGTTCTTCTTTGTGTATGGGGACTTATTTAAACAGGTTGAGGAACCGGAGATATTTGATCAGGGTGAGGTCAAAGCAGGAATGCCCACGAACTACTATGAGAAGTTCCTGGAGCCTTTTAAAAAATACGAGGTTGCGGTGGTGGGGGGACGGGCACATTTTGTGGCGGATACCAGATACGGAAAGGTGGTGTGTCCCGGAAGTGCCGGTTTAAAGCCTACAAGAGATTCAAGACCTACCTTTGCCGTTATAGATACGGTGAATACCGATGTGAGCTTCTTCGAATTTGATTTCGAGAAGAACAACACGTATCAAAGGATAAAAGAGATGAGGCTGCCTGATGAAACCACTGACCTGCTGTACCACGGCTACCATGGATATCAGGGCCTCTAAAGAAATATCTTAATTTTTAATGCTATGCCAGCTTTCTAGCGGGGTTCGATCTTCAGTATCCAGCTTCGCTTTTAAGTTCGATATTACGCCATGGGTAGCAATGCCCTCCGCTGGTGACGTTGAACTCACAAACCCAGCATTCATGGTCCATTTCCTTCAGCATTCCGTTCTTTTCGCAAAACGTTAATCCCATACATACTCCCCAGTTTTTTCGTTATTAGCTAACCATTTAAAATAATTTCCTTTTTTTTCATTCTTATCATAATTTATGAAACACCATATGGAAAATAATGGAGATTGAGAATCTATTTTAATTCAAAGCATCCCACTGTTATCAATGAAGATCTGGGTGGGCTTGGACGACACTGATTCACCCCAGGGTATGTGTACCACTTACCTGGCTTTACTGGTCATTGAAGAGCTTGAAAAAGAGGGTTTCGAAATAAAGGGATTCCCCCGGCTCATCCGGCTCAATCCCACGATCCCCTTTAAGACTAGAGGCAATGGTGCTGTTTCCTTTCTGGTAGATGGAGAGCTGGATACTGTGATGGAGGTCACGGACCGCATAATCCAACAAAATGCTCAACTACATCACGAGAAAACCAATCCTGGGGCAGTCTTTGTAGATCCAGAAGACGATAAACTAACTTCTGTTCTGTTCAAGTTTTCAAACCAGGTCTTGAGGAGTATAGCCACCATTGACGAGGCAGATTCCATAATCAAAAAATATAACGTCAAGCATCTGAGGTACAAGTCGGGAAGAGGGGTGATCGGAGCCCTGGCCGCCGTAGGAGTGCACCTGAGTGATTTCACTCTGGAAAAACTGGCCTACAGGTCACCTCAACATTTCAATTCGCCAAGAGAGTTTGAAGAGGAGTCATTCTACCGGGCAGACTCACTGACCTATCCACACACCTGGGATACCGTAGATTATCACAATAAGGTAGTGGTCTCCGTTCCCCGCTCTCCTGATCCGGTCCTGTTCGGTATAAGAGGGGATAATGTGTCTTATATACAGCAGGCATTCAAAACGGTTGAGACCGAGCCCATAGATAAGGAGATGAACTTTGTAACCAATCAGGGAACAGATTTGCATTTGATCAGAGAAGAGGGGCTTCAGGAGCTGAAGAACTATCATTCCTACAGGCTGAGGGGTGAAGTGATCAAGAAACCCTACATAGAAGAGGGGGGACATGTCTTCTTCTTTATGGAGACCAGATTCGGGGTGATCAAGTGTGCAGCCTTTGAGCCCACCAAACAGTTCAGAGAAGTTATCGGTAAGCTAATAGAGGGAGATCAGTTGAGGGTTTACGGCTCCATGAAGAAGGACACCATGAATCTGGAGAAAATAAGTTTGAAGCCAGCAGAGATAACTGTGGAGGAGAACCCTGTGTGTCCTCTTTGCGGAAAGAAAATGGAGTCGGCAGGTAAGGGTCAGGGCTTCAGATGCAAAAAGTGCAAAACAAAAGCCCCCCGTAAGGTTATCACCCGATTGAAGAGAGATATAGAAGAAGGCTTTTATGAGGTGCCACCCTGCGCCAGAAGGCACATCTCCAAGCCGCTGGTGAGAATGAACGTGGAGAGAAAACACGTCTTCAGGTAAGCATGAGATTCAACATACATGAAAAGGACGGTATGGCCAGAACCGGTGTTGTAGAGACCATGAGAGGGAGCTTTAATGTGCCCGCTTTCATCCCCGTAGCCACTTCAGGGGCGATAAGAGCCCTCGACGGTCGGGATTTAGAGATCTTGGGGGTTGAGGTAGTGTTCGCCAACACCTACCACCTTTATCTGAGGCCGGGCGATGACCTCATAAAGAGAATGGGCGGGCTGCACAAGTTCATGAATTTCGATAAGCCCATAATAACCGACTCTGGCGGGTTTCAGGTATTCTCTCTGGGCTACGGTATGGAGCACGGAGTGGGGAAGATCGCTGATAACATATTCCTGGAGGGAATGAATGTGGAGGAGATGGCCAAGTCCAGCAAGAAGGGAAATAAGTGGGCCAGAGTGGATGAAGATGGAGTCACCTTCAAGAATCCCCTTACTGGAGAGATTGTGAGGCTGACACCCCAGAAGTCCATGGAGATCCAGTCCAACCTTGACTCAGATATAATATTCGCCTTCGACGAGTGCACATCCCCCCTCTCAGATAAGGAGTACACTGCAGAGGCGCTGGAGAGGACCCACAGATGGGAAGAAGAATGTCTGAAGACCTACAACAGAGAGCAAGCTTTGTTCGGGATCGTCCAGGGAGGAGAGTACAGGGACCTGAGGGAGAGATCCGCTAAATTCGTAGCTCAGAAGGATTTCGCTGGCTTTGGAGTGGGGGGCTCGCTGGGAAAGAGCAAGGTGGATATGCACAACATTCTGGAGTGGGTCATGCCCCACCTGCCAGAAGAGAAGCCCCGACACCTTCTGGGGATCGGTGCCGTGGAGGACATATTCAATTCCGTAGAGAGGGGCATCGATATGTTCGACTGCGTGGCTCCCACCCGATGGGCCAGAAGAGGGCACCTATACGTATCCCCCAGGGAGGGAGGTAATGCCAAGAACAAGTTCAGGATAAACATCCGGAACGCCCAGTTCAAGGAAGACGAGAAACCCATAGACAGGAGCTGCAACTGTTTCGTATGCAGAAATTATTCCCGAGCATATCTGAGGCATCTGTTCAATGCAGAAGAGCTGACCTACTTCAGGTTGAGCTCTTATCACAACGTCAATTTCCTCCTCCGGCTCATGGAGAGGATAAGGGACTCCATAGACAAGGGATACTTCCATGAGATGAAAAAAGAGTGGCTGAGCTATTAGGTTGATGAGAGGCAGCCTGGTAGAACTATCATCAAGCTCTTCCCTTCATTGTGGTGCTGAGGTAGATAAATGGAGTGTCCAGCACAGAGACGATCAACTTCATTATGTAGGATGTGATGAATATCTGCACCACTATCTCCCAGGAGAATACCATGGTCCATACGACCCCGAATCCTACGAAGGCTATCCAGGTGAACACCAGGTTGTCCAGAAGTTGAGAGATGGTGGTCGATAGGTTGTTCCTCAACCACAGGTGCCTCCCCTCGGTCTTCCTCTTCCAGAAGTCGAAAGCCCATATGTCATGCATTTGAGCCACAATATAGGCTGTGATGCTGGCTACCATAATCCTGGGAAGCACGCCGAAGATCTGCTCCAGTGCAGGGCTGAGTGTGTCGCTGGAGTGGGGGACGAACATCAGGCTTATCTGCATTATTACTGTGGTGAATACCAGAACGAACAAGCCTATCAGCACTCCTTTTCTTGCATACTCTTTGCCGTGGTTCTCCACCAGTATGTCCGTTGCCAGGAAAGTGGTTCCGTAGATTACGTTGCCCATAGCTGTGACCAGCCCGAAGAAGCTGATGGTCTTCATGACCTGAATGTTGGCCAGAATTATGGCCATGGCTATCCACGCGTATAACCCGTATCTGCCGAAGAACCTGTAAGCTAGAGTTATTCCCAGAAAGTTCACCAGGACCAGCAAAAACCATAACAGCTCGTTTATCACTCTAACCCCAAAATAAAGAAGTTATTTAAGATTTATGATTAACTCAGATAAAAGATTTGTATAATTTCGACTTAAATGTAGATAGAATTCGGAGATAATATTAATACTCCAATTTTTATTGAGCGGGCAAAATTTAAGTATTATAACAACTACAATAATTGTTACCATAAGGTGATAACATGTCTGAGAATGTGGTTCCCCAATGTGTATCAATAACAACGTCCAAGACACAGGCTATCGCTTCCATAAATCCATATGACAAGAGAGTACGAATCATTTACTGCACTAACAGCGACTCCTGTCAACAAAGAGGGTTACTGAAGAAAGGATGCCCTCACACATGTGAGGTTGTGGTCTCAGCTAAAAGGTTCTCCCAGGAAAGAAGGGTGAGAGCAGATATCAGCGAAGTGAGTCCAGAGAAACTGGACCAGATAGCAGTAAGCGCTCAATCCGGTATCAGCACAGAGCCGTCAGAGCCCTTCAAGGTCCTGCCCTGACCCTCATAGTAGAGAGAAACTTTAAGGGCGGCTATAACCGCATCAAGTTCATTGTGGTTTAAATCTTCTTTCACTTTGGTATACCTGTTTAAATCGGTGGTGATTGCGGCTCTGCCGCCCTTCTTCTGTTTTTTTGCTTTAGGAGCAATAGGATATGCCGTGTAGCATAGGGACTTTAAAACCTACATCAATTCCACAAAAACGCTTATCTATATAATCCATATTGCTTACCACAACAGCAGGTGCAGTGTGTGCCAGGGTGGGAAAAAGGTTCGGCGCGACGGCGACGGCGGGAATAAAATTATTATTGCCTATACTACCACCCTAGCAATATATTATTTGCTAATAAATCATTATAAACCTTTCCTTTATAATGGTAATGATTTAATGACGCCTGAACGGAAATTATAACTGACATATCAATACATCTTCTTTTCCACAGCCCGTTGATGGCTCCGCAAATAAACGGTAGTCTGAAATAAAGTATTCAATTTCTCAGCCAGCTTTCGAAATGAGTTTTTATTTTTACAAAATATTCAATATCTACTTTAACCCGAAGACAGTTACTAAACTACTTAACAACCAAACTATAATTTAGTTATTTCCCCTTGAGAGCGTATCCTATAAGAGCGATAGCGAAAATTATCACCGCTGCAATACTGATTGTTATTGTAGGCTGTTGCCAGGATGGAGTTGGGGTTTCTGTTGGTTCAGCGGTGGTTGAGGTAGTTGGAGTTTCGGTGGGAGTTTCAGTTGGTGTTTCCTCTGATGTTGAGG